>JBIPNL010000025.1:0-12221 GCA_044373255.1 Candidatus Planktophila sp.
TGGTCTCCGGTAACCCAAGGAGTTCTCACTGGAAAGTACAAGCCAGGTGGAAAACTTCCAGCGGGATCTCGTGCCACAGATAAGAAGAGTGGCGCAGGAATGATCTCTCGCTGGATGCGCGATGATGTTTTGGAAGCCGTTCAAAAGCTTGCACCTATTGCCGATTCAGTCGGTCTCTCCATGTCGCAACTTGCTATCGCCTGGGTCTTGCAAAATGACAACGTCTCTTCAGCGATTATGGGCGCAACTAAACCTTCTCAGGTGAAGGAAAACGTCAAGGCCGCTGGAGTGAAACTGGACTCTACGGTGATGGATGCAATTGATAAGGCGCTTGGTTCACTTCCAGAACGCGATCCAAAACTTACGACCAGTCCACAATCACGTCCGTAGAAAGCGATTCACATGGCTGAGAATATCTTTTTAAAGCGAAGCGTCCTTGAGTATGAACTTCCTGATTTTGCGCACCTGGAAGAAGAACACTATCTAGATGGTTTTTACAAAGGTACCGCTGCTCAGCTAAAAGAAGTTGAAACGATTATTGCATCAGGCGAGCCAACATTTGAAAACACAATCGTGGCGCTTGAGAAAAGTGGACAGATTTTGTCGAGGATGCTCAATGTCTTCTATAACAAATCATCTAGCGATACCAATGACGCACTAGATGCAATTGAAGAAGAGATCGCCCCTAAGTTATCGGCTCACCAAGACGCAATTACTCTCAATCCCGCCCTCTTTTCTCGGATCAAGGCTTTGTACGATAAGCGGGATTCACTAGCTCTTTCGTCAGAAGACGCGTGGTTGCTAGAAAAGTACTATCGTGATTTTGTCTACGCTGGAGCCCATCTCACGCAAGATCAACGTACTGAGCTGACCAAAATTAACGAACGGCTTTCATCGCTAGAGACGCAGTTTTCTAAGAACTTATTGACTGACACTAATGAGAGTGCATTAATCGTTGATTCAGTCTCAGAGCTAGCAGGACTGTCAGCAGGAGAGATCGAGGCGGCTGCCGACGCGGCTAAGGCTCGTGGACTAGAGGGAAAGTACCTCCTAGCAATGGTGAACTTCAGCGGTAATCCGATGCTGGAAAGTCTTGAGGTTCGTTCAACTCGTGAACGGATCATGAAGGCATCCTTGCTTCGTGGTAATCGTGACAACGATTCTGACACCAAGAAAATCATCGTGGAGATGGCAAAGCTTCGTGCAACCCGAGCAAAGCTCTTTGGAAAGAAGACACACGCCGACTACATCATCGCCGAGCAGACTGCTGGAAGCGTCGAGAACGTTCATGCAATGCTGCGCAAGATCGCACCAGCTGCTGTACGTAACGCTCGCGCTGAGGGCGCAGATATTCAATCGATGATCAAAGAATCTGGTGAAAACTTTGAGCTAGCTAGCTGGGATTGGGATTTCTATACAGAGAAGGTCCGCAAGGCTAAACACAATATCGACTCAAGCGCGATGCGTCCGTACTTTGAATTAGAGCGCGTTCTAAGTGACGGTGTCTTCTTTGCGGCCAATAAACTCTTTGGAATCTCGTTCAAAGAACGCCCTGACTTGATTACCTATCACCCAGAAGCGCGTGCATTTGAAGTATTCAATGAAGATGGCAGCAAGCTAGGGCTCTTTATTGGAGATTTCTACACACGCGACTCAAAGCGCGGTGGTGCTTGGATGAATAACTTGGTCGACCAGAATTTTCTACTCAATCAGCTTCCGGTAGTTGTAAATAACCTCAACATTCCAAAACCAGCGGCTGGACAACCGACTCTCCTTACTTACGACGAAATCGTCACCTTGTTCCACGAATTTGGTCATGCACTGCACGGCCTTCTCTCAAGTGTTACCTATCCGCGCGTATCGGGAACAAGCGTTCAGCGAGATTTCGTTGAATTCCCTTCTCAAGTAAATGAGATGTGGATCCTCTGGCCAGAGGTCGTCTCCAACTATGCCAAGCATCACGAGACGGGTGAAGTACTACCTCAAGATCTCATTGATCGACTTAAAGGCGCATCGACTTTCAATGAAGGTCACGCAACAACGAGTTACCTCGCAGCCTCAATCCTAGATTTAGCGTGGCACTCCCTAGAGGCTGGACAGGATATTCCAGATGTCGTTGCGTTCGAAGAACAAGCAATAAAGGATTATGGGCTCGATTATCACGCAGTACCAACCCGTTATCGCAGCACCTATTTCTCTCACATCTTCGGTGGCGGATATTCAGCCGGGTATTACGGTTATATCTGGAGCGAAGTTCTTGATGCCGAATCAGTGCAATGGTTTAAGGACAATGGTGGATTGACTCGCGCCAATGGGGATCACTTCCGCGCAGAGCTGCTTAGTCGTGGTGGATCAATTGATTCAATGACCATGTTTAAGAATTTCCGTGGGCGTGAGGCAAGTATTACGCCACTTCTTAAGCGTCGTGGGTTGGAATAACAGTTTTAATAAACCCGTCGATAGCAGACTCAATCATCTTTAATACCTTTTCGTACGCGTCTTCAGGTTGATTGTAAGGATCTGGAACTTCGAGCTGGTGATATTGACTCGATAAAGGATCTATTTGGCGAAGCTCAGGATCAAAGCTTCGAAGATAGAAAACCTTCTTCGCTTCATCTTGACTTGGCGATAAGGAAATGACATTTTCAAAGTTGCTTGAATCCATTACCAATATGTAATCATTGATAAAAAAGTCGTTGACTTTGAACTGTGACGCTTCGTGGTGATGAACATATCCAGCCTTTTCCCAAACTTTCTTTGACGTGGGATGCGGCCCTTGCCCGATGTGCCAACCGCTCGTTCCCGAACTACTCACGATGATCTCGATCTCAGTGATTGATCGCGCTTTACTCGCCAGCACGGCGGCGGCCATGGGGGAGCGACAGATGTTTCCCAAACAGACCATCGCCACGTTAAGAGAAGCCATGACACAAGCCTATTCTCCTTTAGACTCGCAGAGTGAATATGGACATTGTTCTCATCCTTTTTCTAGTGATCGCCGTGGTTGGTATCGCCTACCTCATTAGAAGCATTCGAGCGTTACACCGAAAGCTCAATCGCAATGCCGATCGAACGTCCAGAGAACTAACAACTCAGACATCGCGCATCAAGGATGAGATCGGTAATGCCTATCATCAAGTAGAGGCAATTGAGCAGCTTCTCCCTCTTCTCAAGCTCAAGGCCCCATTGCCACCATCGCGCGGTTGGGCGGCTTCACCAGACTTTCTTCTATCACTTGCCCATCTGACACAAAAGATTCGACCAAGGTTGGCAGTTGAACTTGGTTCGGGAACCTCAACTCTGGTTCTTGCTAAATCAGGAGCTAAGAAAGTAATTAGCCTTGATCATTCACATGAATTCGGAAGTCAGACACGAGAGATGCTCGTTAGCCACGGAGTTCGTGGTGTTGAGATTCGAATCAACGAATTAGAGACATATCCCAAGGGTTACAAGTGGTATGCCAAATCTTCTTTTAAGGGGTTAGCAAAGATTGATCTTCTGGTTATTGATGGGCCGCCTAGTTCGACTAATGCAGATGCGAGATATCCTGCGCTAGAGCATTTGATTCCGTTGCTCTCACCAAAGGCAACAATTGTTCTTGATGATGTTTTCCGCGAAGAAGAGCGCAAGTTGGCAGATGACATCGTGACCGCACTGCCGGGTCACACCTTGAAAATTCTTTCTCACGAAAAGGGTACGGCGGTTATTTCTCCGTCATCAGGAAGGTAGGTTTCTCATGGGTTCCTTCTTCGACCTGTCTCAAGATGCGCAGATAAATGAACTAGAGCATTTCGCCCATGACATTCTTAAGCATTATCCGATCGAGGTAGCCTCAGCGGTTTCAATAAACTACGAATACAACGCGACGCTCAAGGTAGAAGCCACGAATGGGCAATTGTTTGCCCTACGCATCAACATTAATTCACCAAGGACCCCAGAGAATCTCAAGGCCGAAATAGCATGGGTTCGTTCATTAGCTCAAGACGCTCGCGTGCTCGTGCCGGAACCTGTTGCTAACAATGATGGAAGTTTTTATACATCGATATTTCACGAAGCTTCGCAACGCACCTTGCACTGCGTTCTCTATTCGTGGCTATCCGGGGCTGAACTTGGTGATGAACCCACGGAAGAACAATTGCACGCGTTAGGAGCCGCCATGGCCACTATGCATCTCGCTTCAAAGGACTTCACTTGCCCCGCTGGATCAAGGCTTCCTTCGTTTATTGATCCATTGTGGGAGACCGAAGATTTTCTTTTGAGCGAAAAGAGTGTCCTAGACTCACCAACGCGCGAAGTAATTTCGCAAGCAATGGATGTGATCAGAAGTGAAACTCAGAGGTTGTTCTCTGAAAATGAGCCTCAAATAATCCATGCCGACTTGCATGGCTGGAACGTTATGTGGAACAACGGAGATCTTGCAGTATTTGATTTTGACGATTGTGGTTTCGGGTTACCTCTACAAGATTTAGCAACCGCTATTTACTATTTGGATACGCCCGAACAGGACGCGGCACTTAAACAAGGGTACGCCTCGGTTGCACCGCTACCTAAGTACACTCAGCGAGAGATGGACATGCTTTTGTTACAGCGTCGAATTGTTCTACTTAATTACCTCTATGAAACATCAAATCTTGAGCATCGCTCGATTATTCCGGAATATCAGGAAGAAACTCTTCGCCGGATAGAAGTTTTTCTTAGGCCAATGGAAAACTAGTAGCTCCTGGAAAGTATCTCAGCAAATTCTTGTACCAAGGGCTACCTCTCTGAATAGGGCTTCGCTACAATCGAAGAGTGATCTTTAAGAACATCTTTGTTCTCAGCCCAGGTCGCTCGGGCTCTAAATCTTTCGTAGAGGCGACCTCCCACTTGACGAACTACAGCTCGGCTCATGAATCTCGGGCAGCTCGACTGGGCGATGAGAGATTCAATTTTCCACAATTCCATATTGAAGCCGATAATCGATTGATTTGGTTTCACGGCGAGATGTCTAAGAGATTCAACGGTGAGGATGTTCTGTACATCCATCTCAAGAGAGACTTTGATGACACCGTAGATAGTTTTTTACATCGTCTAAGAAACAGTAATTATCGCTCTTCGATCATGACCGCTTTCTCTCACGGAATCTTGATGAAGCCAAAAGATTGGAAACAGGAAGAAGAGCCGAAACTTGCTCAATTTTATGTTGAAACAATTCACTCAAATATCTCAGATTTCTTGTCGAATAAAAAGCATCTGACAGTCCACCTTCAAGATGGTGGTGAATCTTTCGACACATTTTTAGATGCAATCGACGCTGAAGGAGATTTGCAGATGGCACGCGAAACATGGAAGCAGATCCATAACGCCCGCTAATTTGGAAGAATTGACACAGTCTTGCAACCCGATGCCTTTGGGTATCAGGCCCTAGAAGTCATAAAAAGCTAAGGTGATTGCAATGGTGAACATAACAATCGCAATCACAGAATCAAGAATCTTCCAGAAAATAGGCTTTGACATAAATCGCGAGGCCGCCCTTGCACCAAAACCAATTGCGCTAAACCAGACCAGACTCGCGGTGGCGCTCCCGATAGCAAAGAACCAGCGATCGCCTTCGAACTGATTAGCAATACTTCCAAGAAGAATCACTGTATCTAGATATACGTGGGGATTAAGGAATGTGAGAGAAAGACATATTCCAACTACTTTTGATTTGCTCATCGATGAGCCCTCACCAGCATTCAAACTCTGGTCCTTGAAAGCTGAGCGAACACTTCGAATCCCAAACCACGTCAGGTAGATCACTCCGAACCAACGAATAAATTCAAGGAACGATGGCCTGCTCTGAATAAGGGTTCCGAGCCCACCAGTACCAAGGAAGATAAGCGCAGCATCTGAGATTGCGCAGATTGATACCACTAGAAGAACATGGTGTCGCATTAACCCTTGACGAATAACGAATGCATTCTGAGCGCCAATTGCAATAATGAGTGAGAGACCTGTGAAAAATCCCGGAAGAAGCGCGAGCATGAAAGAACTGTACAAGAGAGAGAGATCTATACGTGGACGATACTGGGATCGAACCAGTTTCCTAAGCATTTTCTAATCCAAGTACTAACTGGGTGGCTAGATCTCGAATTAGTCGCTGTTAGACTAGAAGAGTGTCAAAGACTGTAGCGTTTGACTCGCTTCCCCCTGAGATAGGTACAGTGCTCTCTGGAATCGATAGTCCAGAGTGTTTTTCGATTGAGGGATTTCGCCATGAAGCGATCACGGTAGTCAACAAAAGGCTCTCTCGCGTTTACAAATTTGTTCGCAGAAACAAGAAGCTGGTTTTACAACTCGACAAAGAAGTCAATAACCTCATTCTGCTAGGCAAGAGAAAGATTCAAGCACCAACGGTTCTAGACCGCCAAGTACTCAAGCAATACGAGATGGTTTCGTACTCATATATTGAAGGCGAGATTGTCGAAGGCAAAACCGTCCCAACACACGCAAAGCTTCTCGCTGAGGCACACCGCAATCTTCACCTAACCTTTGCTCGCTTTGGAAGAAGCGAGGTCGCAGAATGGAACTCGGCCAGAATGCTGAAGCCGATCTTCTCAAAAGCAAATGCTACGGAATATGCGCCCGAACTTGTGAGGTATGCGCGCTCGATAGCCCGTGAACTCAAAGTTCATGAGCTCGCGCGAGAGGACGTGACTTTCATTCACAGCGATAGTCACTTTTCCAATGTTGTCTTTAAACCTGGGCGCGCTGTACTCATTGACTGGGCCGAAGCTGGTTGGGCATCCAAGTATTTTGAACTTGGTGTAACGATTCACTCGATTCTCTACGAGAAGAAATCAATTCAACGCGATTTAATTCTGGCGTATCTCAATGAATACTTCGAGAGTAGCCAACTAACCGAGCGGGATGTGCAGCTGATTGATCTTCACACGAAATTGCGCTTTCTCGAAGGTGCAACCTGGCATCTGCTTGAGTCAAAAGAGGATCAGATTCTCAACAAGGTTGAATATGCAAAGTTTGTCGAAGAATCATGGCGCAAGGCCGAGCGTTTCGACCTGGCAAAAATTCTTGGTACACGGCCAACCAAATAATGGAGATCCAGGAGTTTATAAAGGTAAAGCTGGTGGACGATACTGGGATCGAACCAGTGACCCCCACAATGTCAATGTGGTGCTCTACCGCTGAGCCAATCGTCCTTACGGTTTACTACTTAGTTTAAGCCTAGAAAGTATATCTGTTGACTGATCTGCTGTGAAATCTATGCGAGAGTGCGACCGAAGTCGTCCTCGATACGCTCAATATCGTCTTCGCCGAAGTAGCTTCCTGTCTGCACTTCAGTGAAAATCAATTCGATCTGACCTATGTTTTCAATTCGGTGAGCGACACCAATTGCAATATCTACAGAGCCTCCGGCAGCTAATTCAAAGACATTGCCATCGAGAGTAATGCGAGCGTGGCCACTGACAATAAACCAATGCTCGGCCCGTTGTTTATGGCGTTGATATGACAATCGCTTACCGGGGAGAACGTAGATGTTTTTTACTTGATGAGCAGGTGATGAAGAAAGAATTTCGTAACGACCCCAAGGACGCACTGACTGATCTTCAGTCATAGCTTCCTTCCCTTCACACCGGTAGTTGCATTTCGTGGAGGTGGAAACGGGATTTGAACCCGTGTAGAGGGATTTGCAGTCCCTTGCCTCGCCTCTCGGCCATTCCACCACGAAAATGTCATATCTCTAGATAGAAGAAGCGCCGTGCATATCGATGTACGGCGCACTCTCCGAGCGGACGACGGGGTTCGAACCCGCGACCTGAACCTTGGCAAGGTTCCGCGCTACCAGCTGCGCTACGTCCGCATGTTACTGCGGGGGTAAATCTAGCGCAGGCAGGGCCGTTGCGCCAAAGTGATGGCTTTCCTGCGTAGCCTTACCCCATGTTCGGCCGTGATTATCAATTCTGGATGGGTAATCGCCTTGCCACAAAGATGAAGAAATTCACCAGCGATCCCAGTGAACTTGATGACGGCAATTTCTGGGCGGTACTGATTACCTTCGAGGGCGAATACCACTTTGCACAATTCAAGAATGTAGAGGAAGCGCCCTTTCCATCATCGGAGTGGAATGTGTTGGAAAGACCATGGCGCAGTTCTCTGGAAGAACTCGACTACATGGCATATGTTCACGAAATTCGCCAAGAGATAGGTCGAGGTGGCGTTTACCAGGTGAATGCTTGTCGCGAACTTTCCCATCTCATCGAAGATAAAAAGAATAAATTAGCGGGCTTGTTCGCGCGATTGCAGTATGCCAACCCTGCCCCTTTTGCTAGTTATCTCAAGATTCCGGGATATGAAATCGCGAGTGCTTCACCAGAGCGATTCCTATCTCGAAACGGGCGAGAGATTATTGCCTCACCGATTAAGGGAACCATTCGCTGGGATCAAGATGATTTCGGCGAAAAAGATAAGGCCGAGAACTTAATGATTGTTGACTTGATGCGGAATGACCTGAGCCAGATCGCGGTAGATGGAAGCGTGAATGTCAGCGAACTCTTTCGACGAGAGAAGCATCCCGGGCTTACACATCTAGTCTCTGATGTGAGGGCAGAAATTAAAGATGGAACCTCGTGGAAGAAAATTTTGGCAGCAACGATTCCACCAGGTTCTGTGAGTGGTGCTCCAAAGAGTGCCGCGCTCTCGATCATTTCACAACATGAACCAACTCCGCGTGGTCCGTACTGCGGAGCTTTAGGGTGGATTCACGGAGATCAAGCTGAATTAGCAGTTGCAATTAGAACATTCTGGACCACAGGTGATCACTGGTTACGTTATGGAACGGGGGCCGGAATTACGTGGGGGAGCGAACCTGCTCTTGAGTGGGAGGAAACCCAACTCAAGGCACGAACTCTGATCGCAATTGCTGGTGGATCGCTGTGAAGATTTGGGTCGATGACGCGCTTATGGAATCTTCACATGAATTCATTTCCGCAGATGGTTGGCCCGTAGGGTCGGGAGTATTTGAAACTATTCGGACCGAAAATTTACGCCCGCAATTACTCTCTCGTCACATGCGACGGGTTCTTTTGAGTTCTCGTGAACTCTCAGTTTCTCTCCCAGATGAAGATCATATTCTTGATGCAGTCGATCAACTGCTTACTGCAGAGCCTCACCCAGTAGGTCGGTTACGTTTATCTTTTTCAACAAGCCGCTTCATTGCAACCCATGAGCTCTATAAGGATGTTCAGAACTCAATGAAAGTGCGTACTCATCACATTGAAAGCCAGGCATCCTCTCGAAAGCATAAAACCTTTCCGTACTCTGACAATCTCCAACTTCTCTCACTCGCCAAGAGTGAGGGTTTCGACGAGTTAATTGTGATCGATTCCTTGGGTCGAGTTACTGAAGGTGCGGTAAGTAACTTCGCCTTCAGAATCAAGGGGGAGTGGATAACACCTCCGATTACATCGGGAATTCTGCCTGGGGTCATTAGGGCGTTAGCGATTGAAAAGTGTGATGTCGCCGTGCGAGAAGTTGCTGAGCCAGACCTCGGTGATTGTGATGCTGCTTTTGCGATGAGTTCATTGAAAATCGCAGGGCCGGTTCAATCCCTCAATGAGAAAGAGCTATCAATCAATAACGATACCGAGCAGATCTGCTCCAAATTACGCGAGTTAGCTAGAACTCTTTAGGTACTCTTACCCCATGGCATCCATCAATATCACGGTCGACGGCGTTGCCCGTAGCGTTGAATCAGATCAGCGCCCGACCCATATCTTCGCTGAAGATAAGTCAATTGTGGTTGCCCGAGTCAATGGCGAACTTCGGGATCTTTGGAGCGAACTAAAAGATGGAGATGCGGTCGAAGGTGTAGCGATCTCTTCTTCAGATGGTCTTTCAGTTCTGCGACATTCAACCGCGCACGTCTTGGCGCAAGCTGTGCAGCAAACTTTTGCGCAGACTCGATTGGGTATCGGACCTCCGATACGCGATGGGTTTTATTACGACTTTGAGCCAGAGCGTCCATTTACTCCAGAAGATCTCGAGAAGATCGAGACAGCAATGCGCAAGATTGTTAAAGATGGCCAACGGTTTAAGCGCCGGGTCACAACAGAGGCTGATGCCCTCAAAGAACTTGCACACGAACCATATAAGTGCGAACTCATTGGAATTAAATCTGGTGGAAATGAAGAGACAAGCGTTGAGGTCGGCGGTTCCGAGCTCACCATTTATGACAACTTAGGGCGAGACGGAGAGCCAGTCTGGTCGGATCTATGTCGCGGGCCTCATCTTCCCTCAACAAAACTTATCCCTGCATTTAAGTTGATGCGAAGCGCTGGTGCATATTGGCGCGGTTCTGAAAAGAATCCAATGTTGCAACGTATCTATGGCACTGCATGGCCATCCCAAGATGAACTCAATGCCTATCTCGAAATGTTGGCCGAAGCAGAGAAGAGAGACCACAGAAAATTAGGGCAAGAGTTAGATCTCTTTTCATTTCCGGAAGAGATTGGTTCAGGCCTTGCAGTCTTTCATCCTAAGGGTGGAATTGTGCGACGAGCTATGGAAGATTATTCACGTAAGCGTCATGAAGATGAGGGTTACGAGTTTGTTTACTCGCCTCATATAACCAAAGCCGCGCTCTTTGAAACCTCCGGACACCTCGAGTGGTATGCCGAAGGAATGTACCCTCCAATGATTCTCGATGAAGAGCATCATGCTGATGGAACGATTAAGCGTGCTGGCCAGCAGTACTACATGAAGCCGATGAATTGTCCTTTCCACAACCTGATCTATCGCTCACGTGGGCGTTCTTACCGAGAGCTTCCTTTACGACTCTTCGAATTCGGAACGGTGTACCGCTACGAGAAATCTGGCGTGCTTCACGGAATTACCAGAGCGCGTGGCTTCACCCAAGATGATGCCCATATTTACTGCACGAAAGATCAAATGGCCGGTGAGCTTGATTCTCTCTTAACCTTCGTTCTCAATCTCCTTCGTGATTACGGGCTCGAAGATTTTTATCTGGAACTTTCAACTCGTAATCCTGAAAAATCTGTGGGATCAGATGAAGATTGGCAAGCCGCAACTGAGGCGTTACGCAAAGCGGCACTCGCTCAGAACTTAGAGCTAATCAACGACGAAGGTGGTGCAGCGTTTTACGGTCCAAAAATTTCTGTTCAAGCAAAGGATGCGATCGGTCGCACATGGCAGATGTCAACGATTCAAGTTGATTTCCAATTACCGCAACGTTTTGAACTTGAATATGCTGCATCCGATGGAACGCGTGCACGACCTGTCATGATTCACCGAGCGCTCTTTGGCTCAATCGAAAGATTCTTTGGTGTACTTACAGAGCACTATTCTGGCGCGTTCCCTCCTTGGCTCGCGCCAGTTCAAGTGATGGCTATTCCGGTTGCAGATGCATTCGCTGATTATCTCGGCGATGTCGTGAAGGCGCTGAAAGCCGCTGGAATCCGCGCCGAATTGGATGCCTCTGATGATCGCATGCAGAAGAAAGTGCGCAATGCGCAGATGCAGAAAATTCCTTACATGCTTATCGCTGGCGAGGAAGATCAGAAAGCTGGGGCAGTCTCCTTCAGATACCGAAATGGCGAACAGAAGAATGGCGTGCCACTAGCTGAAGCGATCGCGGAAATTTCTGCTGCGGTTCAATCGCGCGCTCAGGTTTGATCGTGGATTACATCGATTCGACGGGGATGCCAGATGCCTGGTCACGTCTCTGGGCACCGCACCGTCTTGATTATCTGCGTGGAGAAAATCGTCCTTTAGATAGCAACAATCAGAGCTGTCCCTTCTGCGAAATTCCGGCAATGAGTGATGAAGAGGGTTTGATTGTTCACCGCGGAGTTCATGCTTATGTAGTCATGAACTTATATCCGTATAACCCAGGACATTTACTCATCTGCGCCTATCGCCACGTTGCAGATCTCACTGATTTAAGCGATGACGAACGGCAAGAGATCTTTGCACTCACTGCCCACTCCATGAAAACTATCCGCACAGTTTCCAAGCCAGAAGGTTTTAACCTCGGGATGAATCAAGGCGCAATTTCTGGCGCTGGTGTTGCCGCCCACATTCACCAACACGTTGTGCCGCGTTGGTCAGGGGACGCAAATTTTATGCCCATCATTGGAAAAACTAAGGTGTTACCGCAACTACTAGGTATAACGCGAAGCGAGATAGCCGCGGCTTGGTAGTTCTACTCGTCAGCTAACTGA
>JBIPNL010000133.1:0-2970 GCA_044373255.1 Candidatus Planktophila sp.
AGTGAATTGCCTAGAGATTTGCTCATCTTCTCACCCGATGCTGTTACCCACGCATTATGTAACCAGCGCTTAGCAAATCCGTATCCAGCAGCTTCTGACTGTGCAATCTCATTTTCGTGATGAGGAAAAATTAGATCTAACCCTCCACCATGAATGTCAAAACTCTCACCGAGATAGGCATGGGCCATCGCCGAACATTCCAAATGCCAACCAGGTCGACCCGCACCCCATGGTGTTGGCCATGACGGATCCCCGGCCTTGGCAGCTTTCCATAGTGCGAAATCTCGTGGATCTTTCTTAAATGTTTCATCAGCATCGGCAGCACTTAAGAGATCATCAACCTTTTGACGAGAAAGAGTCAGGTACGACTTTAATTTTCGAACCTCTAAATAGACATCGCCATTTCCAGGAGCATATGCAGCACCCCGTTCAATCAAAATCTGCATCAGCTCAATCATCTGCGTGATATGGCCGGTAGCGCGCGGTTCATATGTTGGAGGTAGCACATTGAGCGCCTCATACGCCTGAGTAAACGCTCGCTCATACTTCATCGCAACGGCCCACCACGGTGATTCTTCGTGAACCGCTTTATGCAAAATCTTGTCATCAATATCTGTCACATTACGAATAAAGGTGACGTCGTATCCGCTCTTTGTCAGCCAGCGTCGCAAAATATCAAAGTTCACACCAGAGCGAACATGGCCAATATGTGGCGGTGCTTGCACCGTTGCTCCACAGAGATAGATGCCTACCTGACCTTCTTTAATCGGCGTGAAGGCAGAAGTGGTTCGCGTGAGGGTGTCATATAGATGCAGCGAACTCATGTGCTCAGTCTACCGCGAGCTTTAATTCTTAAAAATCAATGCAGATGCAATCGCTGCAATCCCTTTTCCTTCACCTGTAAGGCCAAGTCCATCGGTAGTTGTTGCAAGTAGCGCTACATCGGCTCCATTGAGAGCCCTCGATAGAGCAGCAATCGCCTCGACTCGACGTGTTCCGATCTTTGGGCGATTTCCGATGACTTGTACAGACACATGCGAGATTGAATATCCAGCTGCATGTACAAGCCGTGCTGTCTCTTGCAATAGTTGTGATCCGCTTGCACCGGCATATTCAGGACGCGCTGTGCCGAAATTACTACCGAGATCACCGAGGTTTGATGCTGCAAAGAGAGCATCACACATTGCATGTGCTGCAACATCACCATCTGAATGTCCATCAACGCCAACTTCACCCGGCCAGTGAAGACCAGCAAGATAAAGTTCGCGGCCTTCTGCAAATGCGTGCGCGTCAACTCCCACACCTGTTGAGAATTCATTGGTGGTACCGAGATATTGCAGCGCGGTTGCTAAATCTGATGGAGTTGTAATTTTAATTGCGCGTTCTTCTCCATCAATTACACGCACTCGTGCCCCAAGTTTTTCTACAAGGGCGGCATCATCTGTGGCATCCCCACCTGCAGCATGTGCTTGCTTGAGCAGTGCGAAAGAAAATCCTTGCGGTGTCTGTACTCGTCGTAACGGTGCGCGATCTGGAGTTGAAAGAACATATCCATCGCCATCGATAACTTTGACGGTATCAATCTGTGGCAGGCCAGGAATCACTGCAACGTCGCCGCTGCGAAGGCTGGCAATCACGCGGCGGGCGAGATCACTGCTCGCTAGTGCGCGAGCAGCATCATGGACCAAGACAAATTCACACGATGGAGGAAGGGCTGCTAATCCGATGCGAACGCTCTCACTTCGAGTTGATCCACCGGTAACAACTGTTGCACGGTCGCCAGCAAGTTCGCGGAATCGTTCTTCATATCCGGCAGGAGCAGTGATAACTATTTCGTCGACAACAGCTGAGATGGATGCGAGCGCATGTTCGATAAGTGTGCGATCGCCGCAGTTAATCAGAGCCTTAGGAATTGCTGCGCCGAAGCGTTCGCCGCTACCTGCAGCGGCGATGATTGCAGCGATCATGGTGTGACTTTCCGTTAGGAAGCGAGAACCTCGTCAAGAATTGTTGCCGCTTTAATCTCATCTGTGTGCTCAGCAAGTGCGAGCTCAGATACCAAAATCTGCTTAGCCTTTGTCAGCATTCGCTTTTCGCCAGCTGAAAGACCGCGGTCGAGATCGCGACGGTAGAGATCGCGGACAACTTCGGCGACCTTAATAACATCTCCAGAGGCAAGCTTTTCTAGGTTGGCCTTATAACGGCGTGACCAGTTTGTTGGCTCTTCTGTATATGGCTGGCGGAGAACGCTAAATACGCGATCAAGTCCGGCGCTATCGACAACATCGCGGACGCCGACGAGATCTACATTATCTGCAGGAACGCGAACGGTGAGATCGCCTTGTGCAACCTTCAAAACTAGGTAGGTCTTCTCTTCGCCCTTGATTACTCGAGTTTCAATTGCCTCGATAAGAGCTGCTCCGTGATGAGGATAAACAACGGTTTCGCCGACCTTAAATGTCATGTGTTGCCCTTCGCTAGACGACCAATTCTACCAGCCCTGACTGACAGATAAAACCTGAATACTTTTGTAGAAAATATGGCTAGTTTCACGCATAGATACCACTTGACAATTTCGTAAGTGTCATTTTTCCCGTATAGACATGAGAGAATACGGACATGCGCCGCACTTCACTTCTTATTTCATCTGTCGTCGTTCTTGCATTCGCACTTTCAGGTTGTGCAGCAGGGCTTAATGCAGAGACTCGTAGTATCACTCGCGTTACTGATGGTAATGAAATAACTATTGATGAAAACGGTAGCGAGATACGTGTAGTTAATCTCAAGCTTGTCGATACTGGCGATGGGGCTGCAGTTGTTGTTGGAACCATTATTAATCAAGGCGCTAATCCAGATCAGTTGTTAGGTCTTGCAGTGAACGGCGTGCAGGCAACACTTACCGGTGAGAGAAATCTTCTTACAAATAAGCCGATCACATTCGAGGGCGAGCAAGCAAACGCTAAGGCTGTC
>JBIPNL010000026.1:0-12021 GCA_044373255.1 Candidatus Planktophila sp.
CATTCAGGACCATTCACACCTTCAGGTTTCCAGATGCCTTTATGGATAAGTTCCATAGCCATGACGGGGTTAATTGCGGTCTGCCATACAACAGCTTGATCACCGTAATTTTCCATAGACCATGCATTATCTACAACGTTATAGATATAGACGGCCTTTGGTTTTCCTTGCTTATCAAGGCCCTTTACCAACGTGCCCGCACATGTCTTTCCGCGCATACGTGAACCGAGAGTCGCAGGATCAGGAAGTGCTGCAGCTAAAAGATCGCGTGGTGAAACCTGAACACCTTGCACATTGATCGAGTCTTTACTATCCATGCCCAGCATATGAATTGTCTTCAGCGTTGAAATAAATTCAGAGCCCAGCCCGTACTTAAAGCGAACTTTCTTGGCATCAACCTTCTGCGGGATCAGAACAACTTCTTCGTGTTCAACGTTGACACACTCGACCAGTCCGATTCCTTCAGGGAAATCAAATACCTCAAGTTCACTAAATGGTTCAGTGGTGTACCAACCGCGACCGTCTTCCCATACCAATGGTGGGTTGAGACACTCTTCGATTGTTGTCCAGATTGAAAACGATGGAGCAAAGTCAGCACCTTCAACAGTGAGATTTGAACCGTCGAAGATAGTCACTTCATCAAGTCGTGAGAAGAGTTCATCTGAGGCATAGCGAGCGAAGATATCGCTCATACCGGGCTCAATACCCATGCCAACAAGGGCATAAATACCGCGCTCACCCCAGTTCCAGTCACGAGCAAATTGCTCGTCGCCGAGCTTCACGCCCGTTTCAGAGTTTGGATAATGAGGATGCGGGCGAGAAAGTGACATCGCCATATCCATGTAATTAGTATTTTCGATTTCGCATGCCAAAAAGATCGGCATAACAAATCGTGGGTCGACTGCGTTAATAACAATATCTGGCTTCGCCTTACGAATAAGAGCTCGTATGTCCTCAAGTTCTGCAGCATTCACCTCCGCCGCGGAGAATCGAGAATCTTTTACCTTTGTTATTACGGCTTCGGCTCGTGACAGGTTGCGATCAGCAAGGACCATCTGCTTAATAAATGGTCTACGGGATGCGATATTTGCGATTGCACTGCCAACTCCGCCTGCGCCGATAACGAGCGCTTTCATGGGTGGCCTTTCGTATAGTTTGTTTCACGCCCGATAATGAGCGCGTTGGTCGTAGGTTAGCCGTAACGATAACCTTTGCCAAGTTAAGGATAAGTCCCCGTAGCTCAGTGGATAGAGCAACCGCCTCCTAAGCGGTAGGTCGCAGGTTCAACTCCCGCCGGGGACACACATGATGAGTTTAAGAAAAAACTACAGTCCGCTCACCAACAATAAAAATTCGATCTTGTGCGAATAATCTGACAGCCTTTGCAAGCACTCGACGTTCGATATCGCGACCTAACGCAATCAAGTCATCTGGTGTTGATGTGTGTGTAACGTGCGCAATATCTTGTTCGATGATCGGACCTTCATCAAGATCTGAGGTAACAAAGTGAGCGGTAGCTCCAATAATTTTGACGCCACGAGCATGTGCTTGGTGATAAGGCTTAGCACCTTTAAATCCGGGCAAGAATGAGTGGTGAATGTTGATGATTCGCCCAGGAAGTGCTGCGCAGAATTCATTAGAGAGAATTTGCATATAACGAGCTAGAACAACGAAATCAATTGCATGCTTTTCAACGAGTGCAAGCAATTCTCTCTCTTGCGCCACTTTCGTCGAAGCTGTCACTGGTAGATGAATAAATGTGAATCCATGAGACTCAACCAGGCTTCTGAGGTCTTCATGGTTAGAAACTACAACTGGGATTTCAATTGGAAGTTCACCCAGTTCGAGAAGATAGAGCAGATCGCGCAGGCAGTGGCTCTCTTTGGTTACAAGGACAAGTGCTCGTGGCTTCTGTTCGGTCGGGCGAATGTGAAGTGCGGGGGAGAATTTACTTAAACCTTCACTCAAACTTTTCTTGGCAGCTTCTAATCCCTGAGTTGTTTCAAAACGGGTACGCATCACAAAGGTATTTGTTGGCTCATCTGTGAACTGCTGGTTTTCGATGATGTTGCCACCGCAGGCCAAAACCGCACTCGTCATCGCGTGAACAATGCCGGGTTGGTCAGCACATTGAAGGCTGGCAATAAGATCCATGCCCTAAGGGTAAGCCCTCTTAGTGAGTGAGAGTAAATCTGCGCAGACTCTTAGGCGCCCACCAGTTGCGTTCACCGAATAAACGCATGAGTGCTGGTACGAGCAGAGCGCGAATGAGAGTTGCATCGAGAAGGACCGCAAAGGCGACTCCAAATCCAAGCATTTTGATTGACGTTACTCCACTTGTTATAAAGGCGGCAAAGACCACGGCCAGCAATAAGGCGGCAGCGGTAATGATGCGAGCAGAACGCTGGAGTCCAACTGCAACTGCCTCAACATTTGATTTACCGGCTAAATGTTCTTCTCGGATACGTGAAAGCAAGAAGAGTTCGTAATCCATAGATAGTCCAAAGACAACAACGGCTACCAAAATTACTGAGCCTGTATCTAATGTGCCCGTGACTGTGAAATCACCGACGAGCCACTTCAGATTCCCGTCGATAAAGATCCACGTAATTACACCTAGTGTGGCGATAAGGGATAAACCATTAAGGAGAACTGCCTTGATTGGCAAGATGATCGATCCGGTAAAAACAAAGATAAGTATGAAGACTGCAAAACCGATCCAACCTAGTGCCCATGGCAGCGTTCTAGCGATACCACCCTGTGAGTCGGTGAAGTCCGCTGCAACTCCACCAATGAGTAAGCCTTCTGGTTTATCAAGTGCGCGCAACTCTTTGATAAGTCTTTCGGCATCAAGTGATCGTGAACTGGTACCAGGAATCACTTGTACCCGAATATCTTTTCCAGAGTACTCAAGTTCACCTACGCGAGTAATTCCTTCAACAGACTTCGCCTGCGTTAAAAATGAATTAAGTGAGTTTTCCCGACCAGCGCCATCGGGGAGAATTACTTCGATCGGGCTACCTTCAAAACTTGTGAACCTGTCTTCGATAACCTGCGAACTAATTGCTGCTCGATCAGAGGCCGGCAGCACTCGAGCATCAACCTGTGCGAATGCAATGTTTACAATCGGCATCGCCATAACTATGAGAAGCGCAAGAGAACCAATGACAACGGGAATCGGACGTGCCATCACAGTGCGTGCAGTTTTTGCCCAACGTCCATCTTCCTTTGGTGCAAGGCCACTCTTACGAATGACACCTTTATCAACGCGCTTACCTAAGATTGCAAGAAGAGCAGGAAGTGGAATGAGTGCACCAAAGATTGCAAAGAGTGTGACCATGACACCGGCATAACCGAAAGATTTAAGGAAGTTCAGCGGAAAGAGTAAGAGTGCGCTGAGTGTGACCATAACCGTCAGACCCGAGTAGAAGACGGTCTTACCGGCTGTCCCTACGGTAATAATGGCGCTCTCTTCAACACTCTTTCCATTATGCATCTCTTCTCGGAAACGATTTACGATCAGAAGTGCGTAATCGATACCGAGCCCTAAGCCCAACCCTGTAATGAGATTAAGGGCGAATACGCTCACATCAGTGACTTGCGTAAGTAGATATGTGAGGAAGAACGAGCCAAGAATTGCCCCAACGCCAACAACAAGTGGCATAGCCGATGCAACGAGTGCGCCAAATACAAAGGCCAGCAAGATGAAGGTCAATGGGATTGCAATTCCTTCAGCTAACAAAAGATCAGTCTTTATCTTGGAGTTGATTGCATCAGTGACAACTGCGCCGCCTCCGGCATAGACCTCGAGTGATTTGTACTTGCCATCGAAGTTTTCAGAGATAGTTTTACCGACAGCCCCATAGCCTGCAACATCAAAATTTTCGATATCGGCATAGATAAAGAGAAAAGCAGCTTTGCGATCAGATGAAGCCAAGTTAGGTGCGCCACCAGTTGACCAATAAGAAAGTGTTCGACTAATTCCTTTTGCGGCAGCAACTTCTTTCTCCAAAGCTGCGGCTTCACTCATTACAGTCGGATCATCGACAGAACGTGAACCCGTATCGACAACAAGAATGGCAACTGGGTCTTGAACTTTAAAGGTATCGGTGATGTAACCAGCGGCCTTGGCGGATTCCGAATTCAGATCTGAATATCCGCCAGAATCAAGGCGGCTAAATGAAAGTGATCCGATCGCACCTGCAACGAGAATTGTGATGATGTAAGTAATCAACACACTTTTGCGGCGGCGGACAATAAATGACCCAAGTCGCATAAACATGGGCTAAGTATGTACTATGGTTTTACTATGAGCGATTTGTTTCCCGCAACGACCGAGGATGAACGAGATCCTCGTGAGGACGTTGATGTAAAACGTGATGAAGATATCAAGGGTGATAAGCCGCCACATCACGATAACTGAGGGGTTAGCTCTTACTCAGAACTTGTTGATGGAGCAGGTTTTGCTGAATCCGTTTTATAAAATCCAGAACCTTTAAAGACCACTCCAACACTGGAATAAACTTTTCTAATCTCACCTTTGCATTCAGGGCAAATGGTCAGAGCATCTTCTGAGAATGATTGCACCGCTTCAAAGGCGTGATCGCAGGCGGTACAGGCGTATTGATATGTAGGCATCGTCACATTCCTTTCACTTAGCTGGGCGCGAGGGTAAAATGAGGTTTCCAAAGGTTAGGTGCATAGTCTAAGGAAGTGAGACTATAGATGCGAATCGATGAAGGAGATCATGTGAAGAGAGTGGCTAGGACAATTGCCGGACTCGTTCTCGTTCCTTCTCTCTTTACTATTCCGATAGCCAATGCCAACACATTAGTTGCAACCAGCCCAATTGCAGGTTCAACAATCAAAGCTGGTCCAAGTGCAGTAACGGTGACTACTGAACTTCCGCTCATCGAAGAAGGTAATGACATCATCGTAACTGATCCAAACGGTAAGCGAGTTGATACTGGAATTCTCACCGTGTTAGGTACCGAAGCGGTTGCGGAGATGAAACCACTTGTTACATCAGGAATTTATACAGTGACGTACATGCTTCTCGCCGAAGCAGATCTCCCATTAGAGGGTTCATTCACATTCAATTACTCCGCCGTTGTTCTCACGACTCCATCAGCATCAGCGGTTCCAGAGCCAACAACATCTGCACCAACACAACAAACCGGAAGTAATCTTGCAACAAATATCTTCGTGATATTTCTCCTTGGTCTATCAATTCTTGTCTTGATCGGAATGGGTGCCTACGCGCGCAAGATCTTTAAAGAGAGATAAGGATGCAGATCGAACTGCTGCTCTTAGGTAGTAAGTACCTCACTTATCTATCTAGTTTTGCAGTCGTGGGTTTTTTGCTCTCTATGGCCTTTCTACTCATCAACAATGAAGGAGCACTCAAAGAAGTATCGCTTAAGCTTCGACAGAGGGCTTCACTCTTTGCACTTCTCTGGTTTGCTTCAAGCGCAATCTTTCTGATTACAACTTTTGCTAATATTTTGGATACAAGCTTTGTCGATGCTCTCGATATGACCTCATTGCAATCTTTTGTAACGCAAGTGAGTTTGGGGCGTTATCTCTTTATCCAGACGTTGGTAGCTTTTCTTGTCGGCTACTTTCTTCTCAGGGTACGTAAAGTCATCCCTGTCATTGCCTTGCTTCTCATCTCGGTTATTGCGATTGCACTGCCAGCATTTGAAAGCCACTCTGTTTCTGGGGGATCCCATGCCCTTGCAACGGGATCGATGCTGCTGCACGTTATTGCCTTATCGCTCTGGGTAGGTGGGCTCTTTGCGATTACCTT
Source organism: Candidatus Planktophila sp. (assembly GCA_044373255.1). Taxonomy (GTDB): domain Bacteria; phylum Actinomycetota; class Actinomycetes; order Nanopelagicales; family Nanopelagicaceae; genus Planktophila. The sequence goes on from JBIPNL010000026.1 coordinate 5,810, forward strand.
TATTCCGATCGACGATAGAAAAATCGCAATTGAGCGATTTAGCGTGATGGCCTTGTGGGCTGCAATTACTGTCGTGTTGAGTGGCGTCGTCAACGCATGGGCGCGATTGAATTTCGTTGCAGCGTGGGATTCGGCTTACGCCCGTGTGGTTATTATAAAAATCCTTCTCACCGGATCATTGATTTTCATCGGCTATCTACATCGTAAAAACCTCGCAACGAAAGAGAAGATGAATTGGTCAATTCTGCTTCGCCTCATCGGTTTTGAAGTTGCTTTGATGGCTGCAATTACTGCAATCGGTGTGTGGCTCTCACTCAATGCCAGCCCCGATCGTGTCGTTGATCTAGTTATTCCGGCCGAGCCAACTCTGCGCCGAATTCTCTTTGCTTATGAACCGGATCTCTTCTTTATTGGTCTGCTAGTTGTGGCAGTCGCTCTCTACATCAAGGGCGTCGTCATTTTGAAAAAGCGTGGAGATGCTTGGCCGGTTGGTCGCACAGTTGCATTCGCGCTCGGCATCTCTGCCTTGGATTTTGCAACAAGTGGCGGCCTAGGCGTGTATGCCATGTATTCATTTGAATATCACATGGTTGCCCACATGACGATAGGAATGATTGCACCTATTGGCTTGGTGCTTGGCGCACCGATTACATTAGCTCTGCGCACACTGCCTCAAGGACGAGCCAAGGAAGAGCGCGGACCACGTGGAATTCTTCTTGCCGTGCTCCATTCTCGCTACGGGATGATTATCACTCATCCTGTTGTCGCACTCATTTTATTTGATGGCTCTCTCTTTGTTCTCTACTTCACTGATTTATTTGGAACATTGATGGCCTCTCATGCCGGACATCTCTTGATGAATATTCACTTCGCCGCAGTTGGTTTTCTCTTCTTTATGATCATTGTTGGCATTGATCCCAACCCACGGCGAGTGCACCATCTCGTTCGCATCGTTATTCTCTTTGCAACTATGGCGATTCACGCCTTCTTCTCAATCGCACTTCTCGCTTCAACAACGTTGGTCGATAAGGGTTTCTATGCCTCGCAAGGCGCACCTTGGCTTATGGGAGATTTCCTCGCCGATCAGCGTGCGGGCGGAAGCGTCAGTTGGGCAATGGGTGAGATTCCAATTATTCTTGCCCTCATTGCGACCTTTATTCAATGGATGCGTGAGGATGCCAAAGAGACGCGTCGCATAGATCGAAATGAAGAACGTATGGCTGCAATGGGTGAAGATGACGAACTTGCTCAATACAACGCATACTTAGAATCACTGAACTCGAGAAAAGAGAATTAAATGACATCAGATCTATTTAATCTGCCGACCGAGTATCAGGATCTGCGCGAGAGCGTTCGTGCTCTCGCCGAGAAAGAGATTGCACCTCACGCACACGCAGTTGATGAGGATCATCGCTATCCGCAAGAAGCAGCAGATGCCTTAATCAAGGCTAATCTTCATGCAGCACATGTCCCTGATGAGTTCGGCGGGGAAGGCGCAGATGCGTTAGCTGTTGCGATCATCATTGAAGAAGTAGCTCGAGTCTGTGCATCCTCATCACTTATCCCAGCGGTAAATAAATTAGGTTCGCTGCCCCTGATCTTGGGCGGAGATAACGAGCAGAAGAAGCGCTGGTTACCAGCACTTGCTCAAGGAAAAGGATTTTCTTACTGTCTCTCTGAATCAGAGGCTGGTTCTGATGCGGCTGCACTCAAAACAAAAGCAGAACGCACATCGGCTGGTTGGTTACTCAATGGAAGCAAAAAGTGGATTTCAAATGCGGGCGTCTCTGAGTTTTATACGGTGATTGCACAGACAGATCCGAGTAAAGGATCAAAAGGAATTACTGCATTTATTGTAGAAAAGTCTGATCCAGGTATTTCATTTGGCGCACCTGAGAAGAAGATGGGATTCCGCGGATCACCGACACGTGAAGTGTATTTCGACAACATTGAACTCTCTGATGATCGTCGAATCGGTGAAGTAGGCAAGGGCTTTGCAATTGCGATGGATACCCTTGACCACACACGAATTACCATCGCCGCACAGGCACTCGGTATCGCCCAAGGTGCACTTGATGCCGCCGAAAAGTATTCACACGAGCGCAAACAATTCGGCAAAGAGATATTCGAATTTCAAGCCATTCAATTTATCTTGGCTGACATGGCTATGAATATCGAGGCAGCACGCCAACTCACCTACGCAGCAGCTGCAAAGAGTGAGCGCAATGATAAAGATTTACGGTTCTTTTCGTCAGCAAGCAAGACATTTGCCAGTGATGTAGCAATGAAGGTGACAACCGATGCGGTGCAAGTTCTTGGTGGATACGGATATGTGTCAGATTATCCAGTGGAGAGAATGATGCGCGATGCCAAACTTACTCAGATCTATGAGGGTACTAATCAGGTACAGCGCATTGTGATGGCGCGAAATCTTCCCTAGTTAAACCGAACAATCTTTTCGTGCGTGGCATAGGCATTAACTGAAATATCATGCTCTTCTCGGGGAAGTGTTTCTGTCGAAAACTCTTCGGGGAAAATCAAGGCAATTTTCCAAGCGCTTAATTCGCTCAGTGCGCGATCGTAGTAACCGCCACCTTGACCAAGTCGATAACCTTGCAGATCAATCTGTAGGGCAGGAGTGATCACGACATCGATAAGTTCAGTTCTCTTATCGGCTTCGCCAATAGGCTCCATTATTTTGCCACGGCTAACTAACTGGGATGAATCACCTTGCCATTGAACCCAATCTAAAGATGGAGTATCGAAAAGTGAATTGATCCGCGGGAGAAGTAATTTTTTTCCACTTTTAAGAATCGCTTCGTTGAGATCAATTGTGTTGGGTTCATCACCATAGGAGATATAGCTAGCGATCACTCGCGCACTTTGAAATTCAGGAGAATCCATCAGATGTGTAAATGCAACATCAGTGCGATGAACTTTACGTTTTTGGCGATAATGATTTCGAAGATGAGACTTTTGTTCGGCAAAGTTCACGTCAATCCCCGATTTCAGTAGCTCGAACAAGTATGGTGAGATTATGGCAGAGCACGTGAAAGTTGATGAGTTTCTCTCATCCCTCCTTGCTCTCTGTCGCCCCCTTGAACCTTTCGATATGCCCCTTCTCGATGCTCACGGGGCAACGCTGGCCGCCGATGTCTTTGCCGGTGAGCGTTTAGTCTTAAAAGAGGGAAGTCGTATTCGCTCGACTCAAATCGGGCTCGCTGCTTCGATCGGCCGCGATCATCTTTTAACTCGCCCACATCCACGAGTTGTTGTGCTCTCTGCCGGTCCAGATTTAGTAGAGCCAGGTCAAAGTCTTGGCGCAGATGAAGAGTATGAGACAAATTCCTGGTTACTCACCACCGCAGTACGTGAGACAGGCGCTGTTGCATATCGAGTGCATACAATTCCAGATAACGAAGAAGAGTTAAAAGATGTCATCGAAGATCAATTGGTACGGGCAGATCTAATCATTATCAGCGGCGAACGTAACGATGATTCATTTGATCTCATCACAAGAACGCTGACAGGAATCGGAGAGATCACAACCATTGATCTGGCTATCGAATCAAGCGGGCGCCACAATTTTGGAACTATCGGGCCCGATAAGACCCCGGTGGTTACTCTTCCCGGAGATCCCATCGCGGCTTATATATCCTTCGAACTTTTTGTTCGCCCAATGATCAGGACGATGCTTGGTGCCACAACGATTCATCGACCATCGGTTAAGGCAAAACTCGATAAAGCAATTAGCTCTCCGGAAGATTCACGATCATATGTTCGCGGTGTCTTATCCGAAGATGGAAAATCGATTTCACCACTAGGCAAAGGCAACTCGTCGGCGCAGGATGAGCAGACCACACTCTCGGATGCAAATGCATTTATTGCGATTCCAGAAGGCACGACCTCTCTGGAATCTGGCGCTGAAGTTACCGTTGTCGTGCTCGAGCGTCGTTATATTTAAAAGCTATGTCATCACAGCACTGGCCCATTCTCCTCAGTGATGGTGAACTCGAGTTACGACCGCTGCGTTTTAGAGACCGTATTAGGTGGAATCGTGTACGTAGCCAGAACCGTGACTGGCTAGGCCAATGGGAGGCAACACTTCCGCGGGTCACAAAAGGGCCTTCGGCAACAATTGGTCATCCCCAACTCCCATCATTTTTTGCCATGGTTCATACCATTAATCGTGAAGCCCGTCATGGCCGCTCATATTCATTTGTCATCTGGCGAGGTGGCGAACTTATTGGCCAAATCACCATGGGTGGAGTGATCTATGGGGCTCTACGAGGTGCGCATATTGGTTACTGGATTGCGCGAGACCATGCCAATCATGGATTTACCACTCAAGCCGTGGAGCTAGTGACCCGCTTTGGTTTTAATCAATTGGGGCTGCATCGTATTGAAATAAATGTTCGACCTGAAAATGCACCGTCACGAAGAGTGGCTGAGAAGGCCGGCTATATCCTCGAAGGCAGCCGCGCTCGTTACCTGCATATCGATGGACAGTGGAGAGATCACGTAACTTTCGTGAAGGAGAATGTAAGCATTGAGTAAAAAGTGCTATAAAAATAACGCGGAAGAGTAGGGCGCAAATCCAAAGAAGTCAGGTTACTTCCGCGTAATCTTTACCCACCATGGCTTCCGGAATTATCTATCTAGCGATTATTGGCATGTGGGTTGCCTATTTTCTGCCACGCTGGATCGATAGCCGAAACGAATTCACAGGAAAAAGCGCTCAGAGATATCGCAGTGCGCTAGAGGTTGTTGCAGGAAATTTGAGTCCACTCTCTGAAGTGGACCGATTAAGAGCTCATCAAATGAGAATGATGCGAAGAAGACTTTTCTTTGCATTAATTGTTTTATCTTTCTTACTGACATTGATTGGTGCGATTATGCAAACAGTAACGTGGACTCTTCTACTCTTGCCAGTTGCAGGATTTATCTTTTATCTTGCACATGTCCGACATGAGACAAATACAGAGAAAATTGCGAAACGTCGTCGCGACGAACTACTTCGTACCAATGCCGGTATTTCATCTACCAACTTGGCTGAAGTAATTACACCGCATACAGTTAACGAACACTGGATTCCATTAGCCGAACGCGAAATCACCGGCGTTACAATTTTGCCAAAAGGTAGCCAACAAGCGGCCAATGAATGGGATCCACAGAGCATTCCGGTTCCAACATATGTTAATGCCGCAAAGGCAGTTCCATCTAAGCGCGTAATTGATTTAACCGAACCTGGTAAGTGGAGCGAGGAGCAGGAGAGGCTAGAGCGAGAAGCGCTCGCTGCTGCAGCACCGTCGCGCGATCAAATCTTTGATCAGCAGTTAGCAGAAGAGGCAGTCACTCGACTTCGTGAAAATCGCGCAGCCGGAGAGTAAGACTCTCTAAGTTCAGCGTCCTAAATCCAGCTCGGTAGCCACATTCGCGAATACCACGCGTCGTAGGTCATGACATCTCCCACGAAGATAGGGAGAAAATAGAGGAAGTTAAAGAAGACCACTAGCGCAAATGCCGTTGCGGCGATATTTCCCCACCGTTGATTCTGCGAGATGAGCCAGCGTGCGCAGTACACAATTGCCAGAATAAGAAATGGCTGGAAAATTATTGAGTAGAAAGAGAATACTGTTCGCTCATTAAAGGCAAACCACGGTAGATAGCCCGCAGCTATTCCCATCACAATAATGGTGGTGGCAGGCTCCATCCGGTGTTTAACAATTGATTTAATCCAAAAACCAATCACAACGAAGATTGCTATTGCACCCGCCCACCAGAGAAACGGCGTTCCCATTGCAAGAACCTCTTGGGAACACGATGTAGCCCCACACGTCTTTGGTGACTCATAGAAGAAAGAGGTGGGACGCGACTGTATGAGCCACGTCCATGGATGTGCTTGATAAACATGTTTCTCACTAAGTCCAGTATGAAAGGAGAGCATCTGTTCGTGGTATTTGAAGAAAGATGAGAGTGCGTTAGAACCAGCATCTCTTCCCCATCCGCGATCAGAGAGGAACCATCCGGTCCATGTCAGTAGATAAATTCCAAGGGGGAGTAGCGAAAAAGTGAGAACACGTTCGATAGTTGGACGGATCAGATTTCGTCCGGTGTGGTGAGTAAATGCGCGATAGAGAGCGACGGCACCAAAGATTGCTATGAAATAGAGTGCGCTCCACTTTGTACCAAGGGCTAAGCCTAGGAAGATT
>JBIPNL010000134.1:0-2952 GCA_044373255.1 Candidatus Planktophila sp.
CCATTAATTGCAATCACATGGCGCTCTGTATCTAAACGAACTGGCCCCACAGTTAAAGTTCCGCCTGCTGGTTCAGTCTCACCGAGGTCAGAATTTCTCCGCAGAACTGCGCGGATACGAGCAACTAGTTCACGTGAAGAATATGGCTTAGTTACATAATCATCGGCGCCGAGTTCAAGACCAACGACCTTATCGACCTCAGAATCCTTTGCCGTGAGCATAATGATGGGCACATCTGAGCGCTGACGTAATTGCTTGCAGACTTCGGTACCAGAGAGGCCAGGCAACATGAGATCCAAAAGGACGAGATCAGCACCGACGCGATCAAATTCTTCAATGGCTTTGGGTCCACTGTCGGCGACGGTCACATCAAAGCCTTCTCGACCGAGTAAATATGCAAGTGCTTCGGAAAATGATTCTTCGTCTTCAACAACAAGAATTTTTGTCATCGCTAGCTCCCACTTTCATTGCTGATTGAAGAAAGATCTTTAGCCCTCGGTAAACGCAAGGTAAAGGTACTTCCCTGTCCTTCCAAACTCCAGACACTGATATCCCCGCCATGGTTACTGGCGACATGTTTTACGATGGAAAGACCAAGACCTGTGCCACCGGTTTCGCGAGAACGGGCTGGATCAACGCGATAAAAACGTTCAAAGATACGTTCTAGATCCTTATCCGGGATTCCAACGCCTTGATCTGAAACAGTAAATTCGACGAGATCATCATTTGATGTGACGGAAACACCGACGCGAGTTGACTCCGGGCTGTAATTGATCGCATTTTGAATCAAATTGCTTATTGCCATATTCAGTTGGCTCTGATCGCCAAGAACGTAGCAGGAACTCTCATTCGCAATAACAATATCGATCTTTCGCTTTTCGGCAGATAAGCGGCACTCATCGATTGCAGAACGCGCAATCACAGCAAGATCTAAGATCTCTGCGTTCTTGAGCGGATCTTCATCTTGCAGACGCGAAAGGTTGATGACCTCTTGCACTAGTTCGGAAAGCCTCACCGCTTCAATCTGCATCCGTGAAGCGAATTTCTTAATTGCAGCTGGGTCATCAGATGCCTCCAAGACGGCCTCTGCCAAGATTGATAGTGCACCGATAGGGGTTTTAAGTTCGTGTGAAATGTTGGCAACAAAGTCACGTCGTATTGAATTTAAACGAGCAAATTCAGAATCATCAAAGATCAAAATTGCGATTAGCCCATCTGTACCAACAGGGGTTACGCGCACCAAAAGATCATGTGTTCCGCTACCCAGTGGCCCACGGGGAAGTTCAAGAGTCTCTTCCTCATACTTTCCAGATCTGCGGACTGCGCGAAGTAAATTAAGAATTGGCTGTGAACCAATGCGCATATCGCGCAGAATGCCGAGTGCAAGAATTCCATGTGAATTTTCAAGTACTGCATCTGTTGCAGAGAGAATGATGTATTCAGCATCAATAACTTTAAGTAGATCAATCACACCCGTTGAAACATCTGGTTGGGCAGGGCTCGCTTCGCTTCTGCGCCGTGGGGTGAACATGTGCCTATAGTAGAAGGGTGCGGGGGTCGGTATGTAAACAGGGGCCCCGTAGTCCTCATAAACGATAGTTCTTAGCCCATTGTTCAGATGCTATTCATAAATGTCCTACCTATTTATCGCCTGCCCAAGTAAACTCACCACATGCGCGACGCCTTCCATGAAGAGTTAGATGACATTCAAGCCACCTTGGTAACCCTCGGGGGGATGGTCGCTGTTGCGATGGTGCGCTCAACTGAAGCTCTCCTCAAGGCAGATATCAAATTAGCTGAAAGCGTCATCTCTGATGATGAAAAAATCGATGCGATTCAGCACGAACTTGAAGCTCGCGCGATTAACTTGATGGCGCGCCAACAGCCGGTGGCACAAGATCTCCGCATTTTGGTGACCTCACTTCGCATGAGCGCCGACCTCGAGCGGATGGGCGATCTCTGCCACCACATCGCAAAGCTTGCTCGTATGCGCTATCCAAATGTGAGTGTGCCAGCTGAATTAATTCCTACTATTGAGGCAATGGGAAAAGCTGCGGTAAAGATTATTGAAAAATCAACACATGTTGTTAAGACCCAAGATCTGCACGCAGCAGTCGAGCTTGAAACCGATGACGATGAGATGGATAAATTACATCGCGCGCTCTTCGTCGCACTCCTTGATGATTCATGGTCACACGGGATTGAAACAGCAATTGATATGACCTTACTTGGCCGTTATTACGAGCGCTGTGCAGACCACGCAGTTTCAATCGCACGACGCGTGTACTTCCTAGTTAAGGGTGAATACGCATCCGAGAGCCAACCAGCTCTCTAAATTACTTCTTTCCCTGATTTGCAACCGCTGTAATCGCATCACGCGCTGCGTCAGGATCTAAATACTCTCCGCCTTTAACTTTCGGTGTCAGGTCGGCGTTCAAAGAATAAAGAAGTGGGATACCCGTTGGAATATTTAGGCCAGCGATATCGTTATCGCTAATGCCATCAAGATGTTTTACCAGGGCTCGTAGTGAATTGCCGTGGGCGGTGACTAAGACAGTGTGACCTTTCTTTAAATCAGGAACAATCGCATCGTGCCAATACGGCAACATGCGCGTGACCACATCTTTCAAGCATTCCGTACGTGGCAAATCAACACCTAGCTGGCTATAGCGTGGATCAGAATCTTGTGAAAATTCGCTGCCATCTTCAATCACTGGAGGCGGCACATCAAATGAGCGACGCCACAATGCAAATTGTTCTTCGCCGTACTGCGCCAAAGTCTGCGCCTTATCTTTTCCTTGCAGAGCGCCATAATGGCGTTCATTAAGTCGCCATGTTCTAGCCACCGGAATCCAATGACGATCGCATGAATCAAGTGCCAGCTGCGAGGTTGTAATGGCGCGACGCAATAAAGATGTGTGCACGACATCAGGAAGAAGATTGCGCTCTTTT
>JBIPNL010000135.1:0-2921 GCA_044373255.1 Candidatus Planktophila sp.
CTTCGCACAGCCAAGGCAACTGATATCTACACGCTGGGACATGATGGCAGAAGTGTTATTGAACCGAAGTTCACTTTTCATGGATTTCAATTTGCAGAGGTTACAGGCCCAGCAAAATTTATTTCGGCCACAGGTATTGCAATTTCATCAGCAAATCAACGGCGAGGGTTTTTTGAGTCCTCGGATGTTCGACTTAATCGCCTGCATGAGAATGTTGTCTGGTCAATTTATGACAATATGGTTTCGGTTCCTACAGATTGTCCGCAGCGTGATGAACGCTTAGGTTGGACTGGCGACGCTCAGGCAATTGCAAGTACCGCTAACACTCTCTTTAAGATCGACTCTTTCTGGAGAAGTTGGTTGGTAGATCTGGCAGTAGACCAGAAGCGATATGGGGCGGTAGGCGCCGTTGTCCCAGATATTTTATCGAAGCAACCTACAACGCAAGAAGGCGCATGGATAATTACTGATCGTGCCGGGTGGGCTGATGCTGCGACCATTGTTCCTATGGCTGCTTATGAATCGTTTGGAAGTGTGACAACGATTAGGCAGCAAGTGGAATCAATCCGCATTTATATTCGTGGATTATCTGAACGACGTAAGGGAGAGAAGTTTCTCCCCGAGGAGTTCCAATTTGGTGACTGGTGTGACCCAGATGCACCAATAGAGAAGCCCTGGGCATCTAAGGTGAAAGCACAATTTGTAGCCAACGCCTTCTTCGCACACTCGGCACAGCTCGCTGCAGATATTGAAGCACTTGTTGGTGACTCGCTGCACCACAAGGAGTTCACAGAACTTGCAGCAACCTTACGCGAAGACATTTGGCAACATTTTGGAGATGAGGCGAAAGAGTCAACGGCCGGTTGCTCAATCGCACTTCAATTTAAAATAGTTCCTGAGTCCGAGAGAGCCTCAGTTGCCAAGATATTGAGCGATAAAGTCATTGCAGATCAAGGAAAAATCACAACTGGCTTCCTTGGAACCCCATTAATTCTTCACGCGCTTTCGAAAAACGGCTATTTTACCGCCGCATACACAATGCTGATGCGCCGCAAAGTGCGGTCATGGCTCTATCAAGTTGACCAGAATGCAACGACAATTTGGGAACGCTGGGATGCAATTTATGAAGATGGATCAATCCATAAAGGCCAGATTGAAACAGAGCATGAACAACAAGAGAGCACTTCCATGATTTCTTTCAACCACTACGCATATGGCGCGGTAATTGATTGGGTCTATCGCAATGTTGCCGGGATCGCTCCAACGGTGAAGAGCCCTGGCTATCGTCACATCACATTTGCGCCGCGACCGGGAGAAGGTTTCTCCTTTGCATCGGCATCGATAGATACGCCTTTAGGGATAGCGTCAATCAAGTGGCAGATAACCGACGGTGCAAACCTTGCGGCAAAAATTGTCGTTCCATTTGGGGCTCGAGGAGTTGTAGATTTTCCAGTAACAACGGAATCAGTTATAACTGTCAATGGATTGAAATCAATCAATAAGACGGAAATTGGTCCTGGTAGTTACGAAATACTTCTTACCAAACCCCAGATTGTCACGTTCCAAGTTCTCTGAGTCTGCGTAAAACGCAGCTGTTGATTATGTAGCCGGAAAAAATGTTTTCTGTTCAACCGATTTAGAGATTACTCCACGCAGTTGGGAGAGACCTGAAATTTCTCCAGCAGAGATTGCTTGGACTCCGATATTTCCGAGGAGTGTTGCTTCCACTGGACCGGCTGTGACAGTTTTTCCTGTCACGTTTGCAATCAATTGGTTGAGAAACGCGTTTGCGCTGCCGCCGCCAACGATAAAAATACTGTCAAAGTTATGATTCTCAACCTGTTCAAATTCCAGAATAACTTCGTGATAAGTGTGGGCGAGGCTATCGAAAATGCATCGTGCGAACTCACCAGGCGTATTAGGCACTGAAATACCGTTGGCCACACAGAATTCTTGAATTCTCCCCACCATATCTCCGGGATGTAAAAAGCTACTGTCATTTGGGTTGATCAAGAATGAGTCAGCAGGAATCTTCTCAGCCTCTGAAATTAATTCCTCGATACTCTTTGCAATCCCAGCTTTGGCCCAATCTTTCTGACATTCAGAAATTAGCCACATTCCTGCAACATTACGAAGTAGGCGGACCGTACCTTGTACACCAAGCTCATTAGTAAGGTTAATTTTCAGCGCCTCACTTGTTAAATTCGGAACACTCTTTTCGTACCCCACGAGCGACCATGTTCCGCTCGAAATGTATATAGAACTTTCAGGAGCGGTCATCGGTACCGCAGCCACAGCAGAGGCCGTGTCATGTGAGCCCACCGCAACAACAGAGATACCGTCAAGGTCGCCATGGCCCCTAATGTGGCCAAGGTTTGTTCCGGCTTCATGGAGAGTTGGAAAGATTTCTTTTGGTAAATCTAAATCTCTTATAAGGTCCCAATCCCAATCGCGAAGAGTCGGATTGAGCAATTGAGTAGTTGATGCATTTGTAACTTCTTGGGTGGTGCTTCCGCAAAGGAAATGACTGAGTGCATCGGGAAGTAATAAAAACTTGGCTGCATTATTAAATTCATTTGCTGATGTGCCAGCGATTAGTTGGTATATCGTATTAAATGGAAGAAACTGAATCCCTGTTGCGTTATAGATTTTTTCTTTACCATATATTTTTATTGTATTTTCCATAACGTTATCGAGACGTTGGTTTCGATAACTAAACACACGTGGATTAACATTCCCACTTTTTTCGATGATTTGATAATCAACAGCCCAGGTATCCACACCAACAGAAGTAAGATCATATTTTTCATTTGCCTTATGTAGACCTATGAGTACTTCGCGTTGAAGTTCAGCCCAGTTCCATAACAAGCCATGCTCAGGATCCATCAAAGGTTCATTCAAAAAGCGATGAACAATTTCAA
>JBIPNL010000136.1:0-2897 GCA_044373255.1 Candidatus Planktophila sp.
GTGGCTCTTACGCCACGAGGGACTTCAATAAGATTTCAATTGCTTGATCACATTGCGCATCATCAAAATCTCGATGAGTAACAAGGCGTGCAAAGTGAGGACCCAGTGCGCCGATAAGTAGTCCTTTGCCCTTGGTGCGATCGGCAAGTTCGGCGGCGGTAATTCCTAAATTTTTGAGATTTAATCCGACAATATTTGTATGTACTGTCATTGGATCGACAAGGGAAGAGTCGATAGTGGTAATCGCAGTAGCCAGAGATTGAGCACGACGATGATCGTGAGCAAGATCTTGCAGATGATGGGTTACTGCGTAATCTGCAGCGGCTGCGAGAATTCCCACTTGTCGCATCCCTGCGCCATAACGCTTGCGCCAGACACGCGCTGAGTCAATTCGATCTCTCGTTGATATGGCCATTGAGCCGATGGGAGCACCTAACCCCTTAGAGAAACAGACGCTGATTGTGTCGGCATACTTGCCGTATTCGGCCAGTGATACACCGCTTGCAATATGGGCATTCCAAATGCGAGCACCATCAAGATGGATAGCTATCCCGCGACTCTGCGCACCTTCAAATAGCTCTTTGATTTTTTCGATTGGCTGGACAGTGCCACCACCAAAGTTATGTGTATTCTCAATTGCAATAGCAGCAGTCGATACGAGGTAGGGACCCGCGTGAGGTGTTGCAATATCGAGCGGTTGATCTGGATGCAGTAAGCCAAAAGGTGCTTGCCATGTTCGTGTTGTGATTCCAGAAAATGTCGCAGCCGCCCCTAACTCCGCTCGCACAACATGAGAATTAACTTCTGCCAGAATCTCTTGCCCTGGCTGTACAAAGGTGCGCATCATTAACTGATTTGCGAGAGATCCAGTGGGTGTAAAAAGTCCGGCTTCTTTTCCGAAGAGCGCAGCGACTCTTTCTTCAAGAGCGTTCACCGTAGGGTCATCACCATAGACATCATCGCCTACACGAGCACCTGCAATCACTTCACGCATCGGATCCGATGGCGCAGTAACAGTATCTGAACGTAGATCAATCATTGAGATGGCTCTTTAATCACGATGAGATACATCGAGATCAGTAGAAGCACTCCTCCTAAAATTACCTGTGGTGTCATAACTTCACGGCCAATAGTGATTGCAAAGAAAGCGGCAAAGACGACTTCTAGCGTCAAAATTACGGCAACTTTTGTCGGTTCGATATGTGCCTGCGCCCACGTCTGAATAATAAAACCTAGCGCCGTAGCAACTATCGCTGTGAAAAAGACAACTGCCCATACTTCATTATCAGGAGGAGGCTGATATCCCTCGACAAGTGCGAAGGATCCAGTCAGCACCGTTACTGCAAAAAGTTGAACGATGGTCATTGCATAGACATCCCGTCCAGAGCTCCATTGCCCAAGGGCCACAATGTGAGCAGCAAAAGCAAGGGCACAGAGGAGTACAAGAAATTCCCCGAAACCCATCGCCCATCCACGCAGGGATAGAAGGGCTAGACCAACGGTGGCGAGTGCGACACATCCCCAGGTGAAACGGGATATTTTCTTTTTGAGGATAAGAGCGGATATCAGAGGAGTAGCAACAACGTAAAGACCAGTAATAAATCCTGTAATTCCGGCATCGGTTCTGGCAAGGCCTTCAGTCTGCAGAATAAAACCTGCGCCAAGCAGTAGCCCAGCTAAAAATCCTTTGATGAAAAGTTCTCTTGTGATGAGTCGAAAAATCATTGGACGTAAAACCAATAAAACAAGTGTGGCAATACCAAAGCGTGTGAAGAGGAAACTATTGACACTCTGCCGCTCGATTGAATCCTTCATGACAACGAAGGCAAGGCCCCAAGCAGCAGCCAGAGAAATCAAAGCGATGGGTGCTAGGCGCACGCGATTGGCGCTACTTGTCGACATAAAAGAACCTACCCTTTGCGCAACTTCTTGAGCAGAGCGATCTCTTTTCCATGCTCAGGCTCCATCCCAGGTGTCTCTAGGATGAGGGGAGCGTCAGCAACGGCCGGATGGGCTAGTAATTCTTTAAATGGATCGACGCCAATAAATCCTTCACCAATATTCTGATGACGATCTTTGAGAGCACCACATACATCCATTGAATCATTGGCATGAATAAGTTGAATGCGCTCGGCCCCTGCAACTTCCACCAAGAGATCAAGGGTCTGCTTCATTCCACCTTTGACTGCAATGTCATGGCCTGCTGCAAAGACATGACAGGTATCAAGACATATTCCAACTTTAGGGTGGCACTCCAGCGCCTTTAAATAGTGTTCCAAATCTTCTAAGCGCTTCACAAGAGATTGACCTTGACCGGCAGTTGGTTCGAGCAATAGGTATGGTGCATCTTCGGTGAGCTCATTAAGAATTGGCATCATTCCCTCATGAATTTGCTTCCAAGCGCCCTCAATAAAATCTTCATTTACAGCAGAGCCAGTGTGGACTACGACACCGAGAGCTCCAATTTCTTTTCCGCGCTTGAGTGAATACTGCGTCGAGGCTAATGAATTTTTATATGTTCCCTCAGTGGGCGAACCTAAATTGATAAGGAAAGGAGCATGAACATAGACCTCTAGATCGAGTTCATCTGCACGTTCACGAAAGAGCGCATCGGCTTCATGGTTTGTCTCAGGCATTGCCCAACCACGAGGGTTAGATGTAAATACTTGAATCGCTTCAGCTTCGGTGATGCGCGCGTATTCAATGGAACGTTTTGCCATTCCACCGCTTGTCGGGGTGTGGGCTCCAATACGCGGACGGGACTGTGAAGGCACGGCCTTACCCTACTGTGAGAGTCACCTTTGTTCCACGTTTAACCTTGGTGTTTACCTTGGGGTTAATGCCGATAACCACCTTTGAGGTTTTCGTCACTTTCTTTACCGCAACGGTCAGTCCTA
>JBIPNL010000137.1:0-2891 GCA_044373255.1 Candidatus Planktophila sp.
CTACGGGCGATGGTAATCGTGCCGGATTCGAGTGGTTGGCGCAGAGAATCTAGAATTCCAGTAGCGCATTCGGGAGCTTCATCAATAAAGAGAACTCCGTGGTGAGCAAGTGAACAAGCACCGGGTCGAATCACATGTGAACCGCCACCGACCATAGATACCCGAGTAGCGCTGTGATGTGGCGCAACAATTGGTGGCATGCGTGACATCGGTGAGCGTTGCGAGAGCGTTCCTGCCACAGAATGCAGTGCTGTTACTTCAAGTGTTTGATCACTTGTTAACAGTGGCAAGATTGTTGGAATCCGAGATGCGATCATCGTCTTTCCAGCACCTGGCGGACCAATCAGCAAGAGATGGTGTCCCCCAGTTGCAGCAACTTCTGCTCCAAAGCGCGCCAATGATTGGCCTGCCACATCTTCAAAATCGAGAAAAGTTTCAGCGTGCTCAGAATTCATCGGTGGCAGAACACTTTCTCCAGAGCCGGTGCGCAGAAATACAAGAAGTTGGCTCAGCGTTGTAAAGGCAAGAACTTTCATCGACTCAAGTAACGCACCCTCCCCAATATTTGCCACAGGAATAATTGATTGTTTGATTCCATCACGATGACCGGCGATAAGCGCCGGTAATACACCATTGACACCTCGGATTGTTCCATCGAGTGAGAGTTCACCAAGTATGAGAGTTGAATCAATCGAGTCTTGCGGTAATTGCCCGTGAGCAACCAAGATTGCAAGTGCAATCGCTAAATCAAAGCTTGATCCACTCTTGGGTAACCAGGCGGGTGAAAGCGAGACTGTCACCTTGCGATTCGGCCAGCTTTCACCACTATTGGTCAGCGCTGCACGCACACGATCGCGCGATTCAGTCAGTGCTGCATCAGGAAGTCCTAAGAGATTGTAATGTGGCAGACCATCGCTGATATCAACTTCGACAATAACAGTGTTGCCAGCTAATCCGACTAGACCCATCGAAATCGAGCGTCCCAAGCTCATAGAATGTTTTCGCGATAATCGATTGTGTGAGATCCGTCTGCAGCCAATAACACTGCTGCAACATCAATAGAGAACTCATGCCCGAAATGGTGGTTGGTCACTAGCCATGCAAGAGCCAGTCGTTGCAGCCTTCGTGCTTTGCTTCTATCGATCGCTTCTAGCGGATCACCAAAGGCAAGGGAAGAACGGGTTTTTACTTCAACGAAATGGATCACTCCGCTCTGATCAGAGGCGATGAGATCAATTTCGCCTTCCTTGATTCTCCAATTTCGATCGATAATCTCAAAGTTTCTCGACTGTAGGTACGCGGCGATAGTTGCCTCGCCAAATGCGCCGATCTGTCGGTTTCTACTTTTTCTTACCTGTGCACCAGTCATGAGGGCAGGGTAGATAAGAGTGCGTCTTGCACATCGTCAGAGCTACTCTCGCTGTGGGTAAATTAGAGAAGTGCTGCGATATTTGCGAAAGATCTACGATGAACCGGAGATACTCCATGTTTTTCAAGAGCAGTTGTATGCGCCTTGGTGATATACCCCTTGTGTGATTTAAACCCATAGACAGGGTAGGTGCCATCTAGCTCTCGCATGATCCGATCTCGTGTCACTTTGGCGATTATTGATGCCGCGCTAATGCATGTCACCACTTGATCGCCTTTCCATACTGCAAGGTTTGGAGTTGCAAGACCAGCAATGGGGTATCCATCAGTAAGAACATAAGCAGGTGCGATATCCAGGCCTTGTACCGCTCGCCTCATGCCATCGAGATTGGCGGCATGAACTCCGCGCGTATCAATCTCATCATGAGAAACGATTATCACGCTCATCGATATTGCTGCATCAGTGACGACATCGAATAACTCTTCGCGCATATTTTCTGACAGTTCTTTGGAGTCGCGCACTTGTTGCAGTTCAGGACTACGATGATCTTTTAGGATTACTGACGCGATGACGAGAGGTCCGGCACATGCGCCTCGCCCTGCTTCATCGACTCCCGCAAACGGTGAAATTCCGGCGGCAATCAGTCGATCTTCGATTACCCTCACATCGGTTACTTTGTCGTCACTCACTTTTTCGCAAGTGGGTCATGGGATGAAATCACACCTAGGCGATCGAGTGGCCAGATAATGGCAAACGCTTGACCAGTAATTTTGTCGACTGGAACCATTCCGTTATTAATATCATCTTGATGCACACGTGAATCTCCACTTGCACCGCGATGGTCTCCCATCACCCAGACTTTTCCTGCTGGCACCGTCACATTAAAATCTGTATCACTCGGTGAATTTCCAGCGAATATGTATGGCTCTTGAGTTTTCTCTCCGTTGATGGTGAGAACTGAGTCCTTAGCAATTACTTGATCTCCAGCAACACCTATCACGCGCTTAACCAGATATTGCTTAGCAGGATTTGGCACAATACCCACAAGGACAAGCCCATCCTTTATTGCACCGATCACTCTATTTCCCGATGAGTCATCTGGATCCGCGAGCCAGCCCGCAGGATCACGAAAAACTATGACATCACCGCGCTCAATATTGTCGTGGAAGAACGGAAGACGGTTAACGGCAACACGATCATTAATTTGTAGCGTATTCTCCATCGATCCTGATGGAATAAAGAAAAACTGAACGAGAAAAGATTTGATGAATAAAGAGACAATGATTGCGAGCGCAATCAGGATTGGAAGTTCGCGAAAGAACGAACCCTTACGCATCATGAGCGGCGGGGTGTGTTACTCAGCTTATTTATCAGTTGTAGCATCATCAGCTGGAGCAGCTTCTTCCGCCACGATTTCTGCAGGTGCTTCTGCAACAACTTCAACTGGAGCCTCTACGACGGCTTCAACAACTGGCTCAACAACGGCTTCAGCGATTGGTTCTGGGGTCGAAAGAATTCCATC
>JBIPNL010000138.1:0-2877 GCA_044373255.1 Candidatus Planktophila sp.
AGAAAAAATATATTGGGGTGACAATTTAATTTATCGTTATGAATATAGACGAAACAAGGGAACATAATCATCGACTGATGCGCCTCCAGGCATTCTGGGGAGGCGCTGCCAATGGTGCGTGGGTTATCTTTGCAATTCCCTTTCTTATCCGTCTTGATGCATCAATTCTGCTCATCAGCATTTATGTTGCTCTCACCTCGCTAGGACCACTACTTATGGGGCCCATCGCAGTGGCTAATCTGCGAAGTATTGTTCAACAACGGCGCTGGATGATTATTTGCGGCGTCTTATCGCGAATCTTCTTCTTTATGCCAGCCTCTGCGCTGCTCTTTGATAATTACCAAGCCGAAATAGCGGTCGCGATGTTCTGTATCTGCGCTCTACCGACAGTCGTCTTCGGTGCCTTCTGGTCGCCTACTGTCGGAATCGTAGTCGATGCAGAACATCAACCACAGATCGTTAATTCACGGACAAGAATTGCCAATATTGGCGCTCTCTCAGCAAACGGAGTTATTGGATTAGGGATGATCTTTCTGCCATTCCCATTTAACTACGTGGCGGTATTTTTCGTCTCTGGCGCACTAGGTCTCACAGAGATTTATGTCATCTCGCGCATTATCTACCCTGACTCACCACATACCTACCTCGAAACATTTAGAGAGAATTTTGACACCAAGAAAATTCTGGCCGAGAAACAATTTATGTATTTTCTCTTTGGAATTATCTTGATTGTCAGCGCATCATCAATTGCGGCTCCACTTCAATCGGTTTACTTCATCAATGAGCGCGGAGTCTCTGATCGTTGGATGGGTTTTTGGGCGATGATGCTCTCGGCCGGAGCGGTGATTGGCACGCTTTTCTGGCGCGGGTTACAACAGAGGGTTGGAAGCTACGCCATCTTCGCCTGGACCGTGCCAGTCTCAGCAATTTATTTTCTTCTGATTGTGGTCTCACCAAATATCGAATTGATTTTAATTGCAACACTTTTTGCTGGCTTGCTGAATGCCGGAACGGATGTAGGAATTTGGCTTGGCCTCTTCCGCTATGGCGATGAGGCTCGCAGAACGATGTTGATCAATATTTATATTGGATTTGCTCTCGGAATTCCTTTCGTTGCCGCATTGTTTATTCCATTCTTTACCGACAAGTTCACACTGACGGAAATTCTCATAGGATCGTTTGTTATTCGCTTTGTCGTTGGTCTATATTTTAAGATTCCTAGGGTCTATGATTTACTCAAAGACGAGGTTCCCCCTAAGTCATCAGAGAAGTAAATCATCAGAGAAGTAAGAAAAGTGGGTAGAGAAGTGACACATTTGTTCGCTCCTGATGCGCTGAAAGATCGAGTGGTTGTTGTTACTGGTGGCGGCCGAGGAATCGGTAGCGGAATATCGCGCATAGTGGCTGCAGCAGGTGGTGAAGTTGCGATCATCTATCCAATCGAGAGCGAAAAAGTGCATGCAGATAAAGTGATTGCTGAAATCGTAGCTGCTGGCGGAAAAGCTTCTGCTTATCTCTGTGATGTAGGGATTCAAAGTGAATGTGTACGAGTAATCGCTGAGATTGTCAAAGATAAAGGTCGCGTTGATGCCCTGGTAAATAACGCTGGTATCTGTGATTTCACCGCATTTGATGACATTACGCCAGCTATATGGGATCGACACATTGCAGTTAACCTTTCAGGTCCCTTCTATCTCTCACAGGCGGCTGTGAAGGATATGAAGCCACGCAAGAAAGGCGCGATTGTAAATATCAGCACAGTCTCTGCCTATCGCGGTGGAAATCAACAAGTTCATTACATCTCATCTAAAGGTGGTTTAAGTTCACTTACAACATCGATGGCACATGAGATTGCTGAGACAGGAATTCGAGTGAACGCGATTCTTTGCGGTGGTGTTGCCACCGATATCAATGTGAAACAACGCGCAGATCACGAAAAGAAAACGGGTAAGCCTTGGGTTGATCGCCCAGGTGTGCGCCAAATGGGTGTTCCAGAAGATTTAGGGAAGGCAGTGGTATTTCTCATTTCAGATGCAAGTGAATGGGTGACAGGTTCGTTGGTGGCCGTAGATGGCGGCGCTTTAATTAGTTAATCGGGGGATGTTATGAAGATTGCAGATATCAAGGTCTTTCTTACTGGTCCATATAAGAAGGGTGAGCCACCAGTCGAGCACTATCGAAGTAATTCGAGCTGGCTCTCTCGCACCGAGATCGCTAATCCAATGTCGATTCACCCCGAGTTCCGCGCTTATCGGGAATTGTGGCTAGGAATGGGCGGGCGAACAATTGTGCAAGTTATCGCCGAAGATGGCAGCTATGGCCTAGGTGAGAGCGCTGGAGGTCGCGCATCTGCTGAGATTATTGCTCAACACTTTAAGAAGTTATTAGTCGGGCGCCAGGTGCATGAAGTCGAGCGCAACTGGGACATCATGTGGCGCGCTTCGATGCCTTACGGTCGCAAAGGCACACCAGTCATGGCGATCTCTGCAGTTGATTACGCACTCTGGGATCTACTTGCTAAGTCACGTCAGGAACCCCTCTACGTTTCACTTGGAGGCGCTGCAAAAGATACGGTGCAGTGTTACCTAACGGGGAACAATATTGCCGAGACAAAAGGTAAAGGCTTTATGGGCCATAAACTTGCAATGCCTTATGGACCTGCATCAGGTCGCAAAGGTATGAATGGCAACGTTGAGCTTGTTAAGCAAACTCGCGAAATGGTTGGCTGGGATGTTGAGATCATGCTTGATTGCTACATGGCATGGGATGTTGAATACACCATCCGTATGGCAGCCCTGCTAGAGCCATACCGATTGAAGTGGATCGAAGAAGTCCTCCCTCCTGATGATTATGAAGGCTATGCAGTCCTTAATAAGA
>JBIPNL010000139.1:0-2864 GCA_044373255.1 Candidatus Planktophila sp.
AAAGCTCGCTCTGAATCGCGCCGTTAATCGCTTACACGAATCAAATCCAATGATGGGTCTGCGCGGTGTTCGCCTCGGTGTATTGATTCCAGACTTGTTCTCAATGCAGGTACGCGCACTTACCCGCGCAGCACTTCATGTACGTGCTCAGGGCTATGACCCACAGCCAGAAATTATGATTCCACTAGTTGCATCCCAGCGCGAACTTCTCTACTTCAGATCTTCACTTGAAACAGAAGTTGCTCGCGTTCTCGCACTTGCCGGCGAAGAGATGCACATCAGTATCGGTAGCATGATTGAAACTCCTCGCGCTGCAATCACTGCGGCCAAGTTGGCTGACTACTCTGACTTCTTCTCATTCGGCACAAATGACTTGACTCAGTTAACGTGGGCATTTAGTCGTGATGATGTTGAGTCATCCTTCTTGCCGCGATATCTCGATCTAGAGCTTCTGCCATTTAGCCCTTTTGAATCACTGGATCAAGATGGTGTTGGACTTCTAGTCAAGATTGCTTGCGATGAAGTGCGCTCTGTTACACCAGAGATCAAGTTAGGAATTTGTGGTGAGCACGGGGGAGACCCACGCAGTATCGACTTCTTCCATCATGTTGGTTTGGATTATGTTTCATGTTCGCCATTCCGAGTCCCAGTCGCACGACTAGAAGCAGGGCGGGCGGCGGTCGGCGACCAAGCAACGACAAGTAGCGCATAGTGAGACATGACGACAAAATTGCACTCCGCACCGGTCTGCATATTTCCCGTCTCTCACTTGGCACAGCAGCGTTTGGTGGTCTCTACACCTCGGTAAGTGATCAGGATTGCGCCGATACTCTCATCACCGCTCTCGATAGTGGAATCAATTTTGTTGATACCGCACCGCACTACGGCAAAGGAACGGCCGAACGTCGCATAGGAAGAGCACTGGCCGCTCGCGCTCGATCTTCCTTCATACTTTCGACAAAGGTGGGCCGCGTACTAGTTCCATCAACAACAGATATCGATGAGTATTTCATCGATGCCGACAATACTGTTGAGAGAAAATTCGACTTCAGTGCAAAGGGTGTTCGCCAGTCACTGGAAGAATCACTTGTTCGACTAGGGATGGACAGCGTAGAGATTCTCTTTATCCATGATCCTGATGCGCACGAAGAGCAAGCGATTCTGCATGCATTTCCAGAGCTTGAGCGCATGCGCTCTGAAGGAATTATCAAGGCAATTGGTATTGGCATGAATCAGTGTGAAGTTCCAACGCGAGTCATGAAAGCAACTGACCTTGATATGGTTTTGATTGCCGGGCGCTACTCACTTCTTGACCAGAGCGCGTTGAAAGAATTGCTGCCTACTGCCCTCGATCGACATGTTGATGTGATCGCAGCAGGGGTTTTCAATTCAGGCATCCTGGCGAATCCAGTTAAAGGTGCAACTTTTGATTACATGCCCGCTAGCGACCAATTAATTGCAAAAGCGGTGAAGATTCGCGAAGTACTTGAAGGACATCAGGTCTCTCTCACAAGTGCGGCGTTGCAATTCCCGCTCCGTCACCCAGCTGTGAAGTCAGTCCTTGTTGGCTGTCGTACTCCGGCAGAGGTGTCGGTTAATGTTAAAGAGTTTAACCATGTCATAGAGAACAAGGTCTGGGATGATCTTGTAAGCGTTCTCTGATTCACCTATAGTCTTTTCATGACACTTCACCCGCAAGCAGCAGCTTTTCTTGATTTGGTAGCAGCTGCAAATCTTCCTGACATGATCGCCGCAGGTCCAACTGTTGCGCGTAAATACTCGCACGACCAATCTGGTATCAGTGGCGAGATTGATCCAAGCGTCGATATCAGAATTGAGTTCTTCACAAGTTCGACCGCTGATGTCGCAGTTGCAATTTACACACCAGCTTCGACTTCACAGGAAAAACGTGCGGGCTTGGTTTACTATCACGGCGGTGGTTGGGTTTTAAATTACATCACTAAATATCATGCTCAATTGGCTGCGATGGCAAAGAAGACAAACTCGGTCATCGTTTCAGTAAATTATCAAAAAGCGCCAGAACATAAGTTTCCAATTCCGTTTAATGATTGCTATGAAGGTCTCGAATGGACAGTGGCGAATGCAGATCGTTTAGGCATCGATCTTGCGCGACTGGGCGTGGGCGGAGATAGCGCTGGTGGAAATCTCGCTTCCGCCGTGGCACTTGCTGCCCGTGATCGCGGAGATATAGCACTTGCCTATCAATGGCTGGTCTATCCATGCAATGGTCCAGAATTTGTCGATGCACCAGATGTTCCCAACGCCGTTGGATATGGCCTCACGCAACCTCGCATGAAGTGGCTCTGGGAGATGTATCTCAATGGTGATGCAGATAGAGCTAATCCCTATGCCGCTCCACACTCTGCACAATCCTTGGCGGGATTGCCACCGACCATCATGATTACCGCAGAATACGATGTCTTGCGACCAGATGGAATTGCATATTATGAAAAACTTAAAGCTGCTGGAAATAGAGTTGTCTATAAAGATTGCCCAGGAATGATTCATGGCTTCTTTAGTCTTGGACGAGTAATGGATGATGGAATTACAATTCAAGATTGGTTTGCAGAAAATATCCTAGAGATTGTGGGTAAGTAATGTCATGGAATATTGATAGCCGCGTGCGAAGTGCGATGATCTCGGACTCGCTCGACACACTCGGAGTCCGATCTAATGCAATGGATATTCGCGTCAGTGCACTGCGACCAGGGATGCGCGCGATTGGGTTAGCAGCGACCGTTAAATTCGTACCCGATGACACCTTCGATCAGAAGGACCCATACGGTGACGGGATTGATTTTCTCGATGCGCTCCATCCGGGCGAGATAGCTGTTATTTCAACT
>JBIPNL010000140.1:0-2829 GCA_044373255.1 Candidatus Planktophila sp.
CGTAGTGAACTTTTGATCGGACAGATCGATTGCGATAACGAGGGCTACGTTAAAGTTGAAGGTCGCTCGACCAAGACCAACCTGCCTGGAGTTTTTGCATGCGGAGATCTTGTCGATCACACATACCGTCAAGCGATTACAGCGGCAGGTTCTGGCTGCCAAGCAGCGCTAGACGCTGAAAAATTCCTCTCTCACTAGTAATCTTGGATGTATATTCACCCATCTCACCAAAATAAAACTGGAGCGACTCAATGGCAACAAGCAAGGTAACTGCGGCAAATTTCGATGAAGTTGTTCTCAAGAGCAGCATCCCTGTACTTGTAGATTTCTGGGCTGAATGGTGTGGGCCATGCCGTGCAATTGGGCCAATCTTGGAAGATCTCTCCAATGAATATGGCGAGAAGCTCAAGATCGTAAAGCTCAATACCGATGAAGAGTCTGCAATCGCCATTAAATATGGTGTGACATCGATTCCGATGCTCAATGTTTATGTCAACGGCGAGGTTGTGAAGACAATTATTGGTGCAAAGCCAAAGCCAGCTCTTCTTAAAGACCTTGAAGCATTTATTTAAATCGTAAGATATTTACATAATGCATCCTGTGCTTACACCTGATCAGATTCGTTCTTTTCAGCAAGAGCGTGGGCTTAACGTTACCGGCGTCCTTGACGTTGCAACCGAGCGCGCTTTAGAGGATGCCCGTTGGAAGCTAGGGGATCGTTCGCTCTATCTGCAAAGTAACTCTCTGATGCATGGTGATGACGTTGCCTCACTACAGTCACGCTTAACCGATATGGGTTTTGATTGTGGGCGGGTGGATGGAATCTATGGACCTCGTACCGAAAATGCTATTAAAGAGTTTCAGAAATCAGTCGGCGCAAAAGTTGATGGTCGATGTGGGCCAGAGACAATCATTGGACTTATTCGTTTAACAAAAATAGTTTCAGGTGGTGCGCCAGCACAACTACGTGAAAGAGCTGCCGCTCGTACCCGAGGACCCGCTCTAGCAAATAAAGTAATTGTGCTTGATCCAGGAAGTAATTCTGGTGAAGATGAAATTGTTTATGACATTGCGGTGCGAATAGAGGGTCGCCTTTTAGCCCTTGGCGCTAGCGTTTTTCTTACACGCGGTCCACACAACAGCCCTAGCGAGAGTGAACGAATTGCATTTACAAATGCAAACCCGACAGATCTCTTTATCTCACTTCATACCGATACACATTCAAATCCATTGGCTCAAGGTGTAGCAACGTATTTCTATGGAAGCCAAGCTCATGGAGTTCACTCAGTTGTTGGAGAGCGATTTGCCTCGTTATTGCAACGCGAAATATCTGCACGCACGAGCCTTCTTAATTGCAGGTCACATCCGAAAACCTGGGATCTTCTCCGTCTCACTCAAGCGCCATCGATCCGGGTTGATTGCGGTTATTTGAGCAATCCGCACGATGCAAAAAATTTAGCTTCTCCTGATTTTCGCGACGCTCTCGCCGAAGCATTTATTATTGCTATCCAGCGCCTCTATCTTGCAGTTGAAGATGAT
Organism: Candidatus Planktophila sp.; assembly: GCA_044373255.1. GTDB lineage: Bacteria > Actinomycetota > Actinomycetes > Nanopelagicales > Nanopelagicaceae > Planktophila. Next base: position 1,540 of record JBIPNL010000140.1, read on the forward strand.
GCCAAAACTGGGACTCTTCGCCTATCTGATCTTCGTAGCGCCGGTATTCGTCGGTAAATAGTTCACCCAGCACACTCTCGTATATGGGAGACTTCTCCTTATGTCCGAGGTCACTACGCGCTTTCATACAGGAGCACCGCAGAAGCTTGAGGAGCGTTTTGCTGCTCGCGCTGCTGGAATGCTCCCAAGTGAGATCCGTGCACTCTTTGCAGTTGCCTCTCGCCCAGAGATTGTCTCTCTCGCTGGCGGTATGCCAAATCTTTCAGCGTTGCCGATGGATATGATGGCAAATATTGTCAATGAACTTATTTTAACTAACGGTGCAGAAGCTCTTCAGTACGGAAGCGGTCAGGGCCATCCAAAACTTCGCGAACTAATTTGTGATGTGATGGCTCTTGAAGGAATACGCGCCAACCCTGACGATATTGTTGTCACCACCGGTTCACAACAAGCACTCGACCTCATCTCGCGAATTTTTATCGACCCAGGCGATGTGGTTTTAGTTGAAGCGCCTTCCTATGTTGGTGCTCTTGGAACCTTTAGACAATATGAGGCTTCTGTCGTCCACGTTGAGACAGATCTTGATGGAATGGTTCCACAATCACTACGTGAGGCAATTACAGTCACTCGCGCTGCTGGACGAAAGATTAAATTTCTTTATTTGATTCCAAATTACCAGAACCCAACAGGTGTTTTACTGCCAGCTGATCGACGCACTGAAATTCTTGCAATTTGTCGCGAAGAAGGAATTTTTGTTGTTGAAGATAACCCTTACGGACTTTTAGGTTTTGATCGTCCATCCCCAAATGCGATGCGTGCAGAAGATTCAGAGAACGTTATCTATCTCGGTTCGTTTTCAAAGACTATTGCATCTGGGCTTCGTGTCGGTTGGGCTCTTGTTCCTCAATCTCTCAAAGATAAATTGGTTATCGCCTCTGAATCTTCGATCTTATGTCCTTCAAATTTCACACAGTTAACAATTGCTAACTATTTAACTCACCAGCCTTGGCGCGATCAGATTGCAAGTTTTTGCGATGTATATAAGGTCCGTCGTGATGCGATGTTGGAATCCCTTGATGAGTATTTCCCTAAAGAAGCTACGTGGACCAGACCAGGTGGTGGTTTCTATGTCTGGGTTAATCTGCCGCCAGAGATCGATACCAAAGCGATGATGCCTAAAGCGATTGTTGCAAAGGTGGCCTATGTCCCAGGCACAGCCTTCTATGCAGATGGATTTGGTTCATGGTCTATGCGCCTTTCATACTGCCACCCAACACCAGAGAGAATTCG
>JBIPNL010000141.1:0-2813 GCA_044373255.1 Candidatus Planktophila sp.
ACCAGGCAATTCAAAGGCAGTAGGCGAGGCTTTGGCCAAGATGGCAGTTCGCGTGAAGGCTGATGAGCCAGCTTGCTTACTCTATAACGCAAATATTGATCCTGAGAACGAAAATCTTTACTGCCTCTATGAAGTGTACAAAGATGCAGCATCAATTGCCGCTCATCGCGATACCCCTCACTTTAAGGAAATTATTGAAGGCATTATTGTTCCACTCCTTGAAAAGCGCGAGCGTGAGATCTACACGCAGCTTATTGGCTAATGAAATTACTTGCCTTTGAAACAGTAACCTCTGAAGGAAAGCGCCGTCACCTCGGTGCTTTGGTGGAAGGCGATGCTGACAGCGGTCAGATCATTGACCTCACATCTGCCTCTCATGCGCTTTTGTCATCACAAGGTGTGAGTAAGGAAGAAGCCCAGCGTTTGACCGACGTTCTCTGCCCGCCATCTACACTGCAATTTGTAGAAGGTGGCGAGCGTGCCAGAGAGCATGCAGAGAACGCGGTCGAAGCCGCCCTCGCGCAAGGCTGGGATAAGTCGCCAACTAATGAAGCAATTCGTTACGGCGCATCAGAGATCAAGCACCTACCGGCCATCATTAAGCCTCCGCTACTGCGTGACTTTATGGCCTTTGAGGATCACCTTCTCAATGTTTTTCCTAAGCTCAATCGCCCAATTCCAGATGAGTGGTATCGCCGCCCCGTTTACTACAAGGGAAATCCTTCAAGTATTGGGGCTCATCGTCAGGATATTGAATTTCCAGAATATGCCGAATTCCTAGACCTCGAATTTGAATTCGCAATTGTCATTGGAAAAGGTGGGGCAAACATCAAGGTTGATAACGCCGCCAAGCACATCTATGGATACACCATTTATAACGACTTCTCTGCTCGCGCCATTCAATCTGCAGAGATGACCGTTGGCCTTGGCCCAGCAAAGGGTAAGGACTTTATCGGCGCTCACGTGTTAGGCCCCGTTCTGGTAACCGCAGACGAGATTGCCAATCCATATGCGCTAGATATGAAGTGCTGGATCAATGGTGAGCAATGGACTAATGGTTCCTCAAGCAAGATGCACTGGAAATTTGAACAGATGATCGCTTATGCCTCATGGAATGAAGAGCTCCAAGTCGGCGAAGTCTTTGGATCAGGAACTGTAGGGGATGGATCTGGGGCAGAACAGGACAAGGTTCTCAATCCTGGCGATGTGATCACACTTGAAATGACAACACTTGGTTCTCTTGAGAACCGAGTTGTACGCAACAAACCTTTTAGTGGCAGTTTAGAATATCCGTTCTAGCAGAATAGTGGGGCAAGATGATTCGGTCCGATCTTTATATTGATGGTCAATGGGTAGCAACCCCCAATCGTCATCCTGTCTATGATCCAAGTGATGGTTCTGTCATCACTGAAATTGCAATTGCAGGGGATAAAGAGATTGATGCGGCGGTAGATGCTGCTGATCGCGCATTCCCTACATTTGCAAAGATGCCTGCTCGCGTTCGAGGAGAAATACTTCGCCGCGCATTTGAAATTATGATTGCAGAAGCCGATGATTTAGCGCGCTTAGTCTCACGTGAGAATGGCAAGGTATTTGCCGATGCTAAAGGTGAAGTTCTCTACGCTGCTGAATTCTTTAGGTGGTTTTCGGAAGAGGCTGTACGCGTCAATGGCGAGTTCCGCCATTCCCCAAGCGGAGATAAGAGAATTCTCGTCACCCACCAGCCTGTCGGGGTTTCACTTTTGATTACGCCGTGGAATTTTCCAGCTGCCATGGCAACACGAAAAATTGGTCCTGCAGTTGCAGCCGGTTGCACAGTAATTGTGAAGCCAGCCATGGAGACGCCACTGACAACTTTGGCCATCGCCGATATTTTGCACCGCGCGGGACTTCCTGCAGGTGTTGTCAACGTTATTACTCCTAAATCATCTGGTCCAGCAGTCGCACGATTACTAGCTGATCCTCGAATTAAGAACCTATCCTTTACCGGCTCTACCCCTGTTGGGAAGTTATTGTTAAAGCAGGCAGCTGATCGCGTGATCCGCACATCCATGGAACTTGGTGGAAATGCGCCATTTATTGTTCTCGATGATGCCAATATCCCTGAAGCAGTTGCCGGAGCGATGCTTGCCAAGTTAAGAAACGGCGGCGCTGCGTGTACAGCAGCTAATCGCTTCTTTGCCGCCCGTTCTGTGGCCAAGGAATTTACTGAGCAACTCACCGATGCGATGTCTAAGATTAAAATGGCATCTGGATTAACTGAAGGTGCACAACTGGGCGCGAGCGTCTCGGTAAAAGAGCGCGACAAGATTGCAGATCTCGTAGATGCTTCAGTAAAGCAAGGAGGAAAGGTAACTCTCGGTGGTGCAAAGCCACAGGGAGATGGAGCCTTCTATCCACCAACTGTGATGACTGTCGCTTCTGATAATCCAATTCTGCGGGAAGAAATTTTCGGACCCGTTGCAGTTGTCGTCACAGTAGATAGTGATGAAGAAGCAATTCGTCTTGCTAATGACACTGAGTACGGACTCATCAGTTACATCTATTCGGGCTCTCTTGATCGAGCGATAAGAGTCGCAGAGGCGATGGAGTCTGGAATGGTTGCTATCAACCGAGGAGTTATCTCTGATCCCGCCGCACCATTTGGTGGATTTAAAGAGAGTGGCTTAGGTCGTGAAGGTGGCTTCGATGGCATTCACGAATTCCTTGAGAAAAAATATATTGGGGTGACAATTTAATTTATCGTTATGAATATAGACGAAACAAGGGAACATAATCATCGACTGATGCGCCTCCAGGCATTCTGGGGAGGC
>JBIPNL010000142.1:0-2776 GCA_044373255.1 Candidatus Planktophila sp.
CTGTAGGTATTCAACAACGAGTTGAGGTAATCAGGGCTTTGATTTATAACGCCAAAGTTTTGATTTTAGATGAACCTACTGCTGTGCTTACCCCGCAAGAGACAGATGAGTTGCTACAAGTAATGAAGAATTTAAAGAACAACGGAACCTCAATTATTTTTATTACTCATAAATTGCGTGAAGTGCAAGAAGCAGCTGATCGAATCACAATTATTCGCCGTGGTAAAGTCGTTGGAACTGCATTGCCCACTGCCACACAAGAAGAATTAGCTTCACAGATGGTGGGACGACCTGTTGATTTAACCATGTCTAACAAGCCTGCAGCTATTGGTTCGACACTACTTTCGATTTCAAATCTCAAGGTCATTGATGGCACTGGCCGAGAATTATTACATGACCTCTCATTAGATGTTCATGCAGGCGAAATTGTGGCCGTTGCCGGAGTCCAAGGAAATGGACAGACAGAGTTGGCTCGAACTATTTTGAATTTAGAACCACATGTAAGTGGAAAAATTATGGTTGATGGAGTCGATATTGTTGGTAGGAGTGTTAAAGAGTCACTTAACTCTGGAATTGCCTTTATTCCCGAATCCAGAGAACTAGATGGTTTGATTGGTTCATTTTCTATCGCTGAGAATTTGATTCTAGATACCTACGGTTCACCACCGAACGCGAAAAAATTGATGATGAATCTCAATGTCATTAATTCTGAAGCGATAAAGCGAATAAAAGAATTTGATATCAGAAGCCAAGGTGCTGATGAGTTGGTTTCATCTCTCTCCGGTGGAAACAAGCAGAAAGTTGTTTTGGCGCGAGAACTCTCTCGCCCAGTAAAAGTAGTCGTTGCTTCTCAACCCACTCGTGGATTAGATGTAGGTTCAATTGAGTTCGTTCATGAAAAAATCGTGCAAGAACGTGATGCAGGCAGAGCAGTTCTTCTCTTTAGTTCCGAGTTAGATGAAGTTTTTGCACTAGCCGATCGAATTGCGGTTATGTATCGCGGAACCATTATTGACATTGTTCCGGCATCAATTTCGCGTAGCGATCTTGGCTTACTTATGGCTGGCATCAAACCAAAGGTCAGCTCATGAGCACATTTAAAGCCAAGATGTCAGAAACTTTTAGAGCTATAAAGCTGCCAGTACTAGCTTTCTTATTGGCGATTGTTTCAGGAGGGCTTCTAATTGCCTTTTCAAACCCTGAAATTTACAAGCTTTGGAAATCACCTTTACAGTTTCTTGGAACCGGCTTCTCTTCAGCAGGCAGCGCTTATTTAGCACTGCTTCAAGGATCCATTTTTGACCCGAACTTAACCTCTAAAAATTTCTTCTTAGGTTTTTACCCACTATCTGAAACTTTTGTCATAGCAGCGCCACTTATTCTGACTGGACTTTCGGTAACTCTTGCATTTAGAGCCGGACTCTTTAACATCGGTGCTCAAGGTCAATTTATCTTTGGTGCAATAGCTGCTTCTTACGTTGGATTCAGATTTGATTTGCCGCCAGTTGTTCATGCACTCGCAGCACTTGCGGCCGCAATGATTTTTGCTGGTTTGTGGGGAGGACTTGTTGGGTTCCTGAAAGCACGAACTGGTGCGCACGAAGTAATCGTAACGATTATGTTTAACTATATTTCTATTTACTTTTTACTCTGGCTTTTGAGCACGCAAACGTTCTTGCGAAAGGGTCGTCAAGATCCGATTGCGCCTCCAGTACTTGAAAACTCGCAACTTCCAAAGTTATTTGGAGTGGATTATCGGGTTAATGTGGGTATTTTTGTTGCACTTGGCGTTGCGTATTTAATTCACATTCTTCTGTCGCGAACAACACTAGGTTTCCAATTCAGATCAGTCGGAGCAAACTCGCTTGCAGCTAAAACTGCAGGAATGTCTGTTCCATTTGTATTGACTTCGGTAATGGTTATTTGTGGCGCTTTGGCTGGATTGGGTGGCGCTGTTCAAGTGCTCGGAACTGAGTACGCATTAACTGCTGGAGTGGCGGGCTCATTTGGTTTTGATGCCATCACTGTTGCGCTATTAGGTCGAGCAAAGCCACTCGGCACTGTATTTGCCGCATTGTTATTCGGTGCTTTAAAAGCTGGTGGATTAACAATGCAGGCAAACACCACAACACCTATCGATATTGTTTTGGTTATTCAAGCGTTAATCGTTCTCTTCATTGCAGCGCCAACCATGGTGCGCGCAATATTTAGATTAAAAAATGTTAGAACCGGAACTAACATGGCTGCAAAGGGGTGGAACGGATGAGCTCAGTCTCTCAGTTAACCCCAGTACAAAAGCGTCGTCGACGTGGAGTATTCACCCTTCTAATTCTGTCTATCGCTTCTCTGATTGGTTTTGGATTTCTTCAAAAGAAGACTGCGCCCGTTACATACAAGTTTGTTATGGAAGATGAATGGGTTGCAATCAATGAGTGGACCTTGGATTCACGAACTGCGTCCTACGGCTTTAGCATCGCTGCAATTATGTTTTCTATTTGGGCCATCTTTGAGCTTCGTAGAAATAAGAAGATTCAACTGCAAGGTGCTTTAGGTGGGTTCTCGATATTGATGGCGTTTATCTCCTGGGCTGCAAGCGGAAAGATGATTCCTTTTACGGGCTTACTTCAAGGAGCCTTGTTACTTTCAGTCCCAATTATTTTTGGCGCAATGGCCGGAGTGCTGTGTGAGCGATCTGGCGTAATCAATATTGCTATTGAAGGCCAATTACTAGCAGGAGCATTTGCAGCCGGAGTAGTCGCTAGCTTGAGCCAAAACA
>JBIPNL010000143.1:0-2770 GCA_044373255.1 Candidatus Planktophila sp.
CCGGTGGCTGTTATGTGCACTCATGGACTTCGATTAACTGTTCTTCGCAGTGGATTATGTGGCAGTACTCTTCCTGCGGTATTGCACCTAAATATGGAGTGCCTGGAAATAGACTCGACCTCAATGTTTTCCGTGGAACCCAAGATGAATTCCTCGCGCTAGCAACAGGAACATGGACTCCTACACCGAGTGACTTCATGCCTAAGAACGAGACTTCGACAATTTCAGTTACTTCGGTAAGGGCGAGCTCCACAGATAAGGATGCTGTCGTTAAGGTCGAAGTCTTTAGACCAACTGGGCTGCCTGTCGTCACAGGAACTGTTCGCTTCTATCCGAATGCGACTATTCGTCCTGAGAATCTACTCGACCAGAAAGTTGTTCGCTCAACAAGTGGTGCATGGACGCTGACAATTAAGGGTCTGCCTGCAGGAACATGGCCAGGTCACATCGGCTTTATCGACGCTACTGGAACTCATGCAAAGATCCGCACACCCATTGAGTTTGTGATCACACAAGGACCAACCCCATCGCCTTCACCATCGCCAACCAAGAAACCGGTTAAGCCCAAGCCAGCCACTGATGGTTGCGCTAAGCAAATCAAGAATTAATTGAAAATATAGGCTCACAGACGGTCAGCTTCCGCGTCAATTGATTTTTTTCTCACCGCAATCGCTACAGTAGTGCCACTATGAGTCAGGTGATAAAACTCGATAGCGGAGTTCTACGCAGCGATCTACCGATGGCAGATGGTCGAACAATTCGTTACTACGACAGCGTTGCACGCCCTCGCACTGCAGCCGATACTCGCCCGGTCGAAGAGCAACCAGGTATTGGCGAACTCCGTCTTGATCCACTTCTCAATGAATGGGTTGTGATGGCCGCCCACCGTCAAGGTCGAGTCTTTCTGCCGCCGAAAGAACTTTGTCCACTCTGTCCAACTCGAAGCGATCTGTTAAGTGAAATTCCAGATAGCAGTTATGAAGTTGTTGTCTTTGATAATCGATCACCGTCACTTCGCGCACCTGATGGCGATTGGGCGCTGCCAGATATTCTCGGCACAGATACTGATCCTGGAACCGCAGCAGGTAAGTGCGAAGTAATTTGCTTTACAGATAATCATGGTGGTTCATTCGCCGATCTTTCACCGCGACAAGTTCGCACTCTGATGGAGGCGTGGCGTGATCGAGTGCGTGAGCTTTCTACCCATTCCTATATTCGACATATCGCACCATTTGAAAACCGCGGCGAAGAAGTGGGTGTCACGCTCTTTCACCCACACGGTCAAATCTATGCTTATTCATATATACCTCCACGGGTAGAGAAAATGCTTGAGGTGGCAAAAGCCCATCATGAAGAGACGGGACGGGTTCTCTTTGATGATGTAGTTGCACGTGAGCTACGCGAGGGAGATCGCATCATTGCTCGCAACGATCATTGGGTGGCCTTTGTCCCATACGCAGCGCGATATCCATTTGAAATACATGTTGCACCGCTATCCCCCGTCGCGGATTTAGCTAGCCTCACAGCAGAGCAAGCAGATGCTTTTCCAGCAATATCAATTGAAGTGATGCGACGTCTCGATGGAGTATTCGGAATTTCTATGGCATACATCGCTACATGGCATCAAGCCCCCGTTCGTGAAGGGCGCGACTTCCTTCGTCTGCATTGGCAGATTACTAGCGTTCGTCGCGCACCTGGGAAATTAAAGTATTTAGCTGGAAGTGAATCAGCGATGGGTGCCTTCATCATGGATCTTAAGCCTGAACAATCTGCCAGACAACTGCGCGACGTACAGCTATAAATGTCTGATTGGCTGGCACCTGATGTAATCGCATCTGCTCCTGGGCGTGCGAATGTGATTGGTGAACATATCGATTTTAGCCAGGGATTTGTCTTGCCCTTTGCGATCGCAGATCGAACATATGCGCGCATAAGGAAACGTGGCGATCAGATCATCCGCATTCGTTCGGTTCAGCGCAGTGCCGACATCATCACCACGTCCATCGATCAATTAGCTCCTGGTGCCGATGGCGATTGGGAACGATATGTCTTAGGTGTCATTTGGGCGCTAGATATTCAGAGTGGTGTGGATATTGAGATTGATGGTCACGTTCCTTTGGGGGCAGGCCTCTCATCATCGGCAGCACTTGAATGCGCAGTCGCCTTTGCTCTCAATGATTTATTTGCATGTGGGTATTCCTTGAAAGAGCTCGCGCTATTGGCACAAAAGGCTGAAAACAAATATGTCGGAGTACCTTGCGGCATCATGGATCAATCTGTATCACTCATGGCGAAGTCGGGATCGGCGCTCTTACTCGATTGTCGCGATCTAGAAACTCGCCTGATTCCCTTTGATCTGGCTGCATCGGGATTGCAATTACTCATTATCGATACTCAAGTCCAACATACTCTCGTGGATGGTGGCTATGCCCAGCGCAGACAATCGTGCGAAAGTGCTGTTGCAAAGCTTGGAATCGTTTCACTTCGAGATTTGAGTTATAGCGACCTGGAAGATGCGAAAAATCTTCTCTCTGAGGAAGAGTACAAACGAGCACGCCATTCGGTGACAGAGATTGCCCGCGTAGGTAAAGCCGTTGATGCCCTCATAGATAAAGACTTTGTCACTCTGGGCCAACTCATTAATGAATCACATCACTCACTTCGCGATGATTATGAAGTCTCTTGCCCGGAACTTAACTGTGCCGTGGATACTGCCATCTCTCTTGGCGCAGTCGGTGCACGTATGGTGGGCGGTGGATTTGGCGGAAGT
>JBIPNL010000144.1:0-2732 GCA_044373255.1 Candidatus Planktophila sp.
TCGAAGAACGCTTCGGAAAAAAGACAGCTAACTAGCTTTTCAAAGAGACCGCCTCGCTCGCCCTTGTGGCTAGCGGCGCGGTCTTTTTATTTCTTACCGCAGAACCCATGCCATACGACAGAAGCGAGAGAAAGGAGTCAGTGATGAGTAACGATCGTTTTGCATCGGCGCACGAGATGGTTCGCGAGTATCAAGAACTTGAACAACTCATGGCTGATCCTTCAATTCATGAAGACCAAGGAAAAGCTCGCCAACTCGGCCGTCGCTATGCCCAACTCGGTCCTGTCGTTGCCGGATTTAACGAGTGGAAATCTGCTGCCGATGATTTGGAGGCAGCGAAAGAGATGGCCCTTGATGATCCAGATTTCGCTTCTGAAATTCCAGCGTTAGAAGAAACTGTAGAGCGCACAGCAACCAGACTGGAAGAGCTTTTATTGCCAAGGGATCCCAATGATGATCGCGATGTAATCATTGAAGTAAAGGCGGGTGCAGGCGGGGATGAATCCGCTCTATTTGCTGGTGATTTAGTTCGCATGTATCAGCGATATGCAGAAAAGCGCGGCTGGAAAATTGAGATCATCGATATGACTGAATCTGATCTCGGTGGGTATAAAGATATTTCTATGGCTGTTAAGTCAAAGGGGAGTGCTGAGCCAGGAACCACACCGTATGCGCGCTTAAAGTTTGAAGGCGGAGTTCACCGCGTACAACGTGTTCCAGAAACTGAAAGCCAGGGAAGAATCCATACCTCGGCTGCTGGAGTACTCGTATTGCCTGAAGCAGAAGAAGTCGATGTTGAGTTAAATATGAATGATGTGCGCGTTGATGTGTATCGCTCATCTGGCCCTGGAGGTCAATCAGTGAACACAACTGACTCGGCAGTTCGACTCACGCATGTGCCCACCGGAATCGTTGTTTCCTGTCAGAATGAAAAATCTCAGCTCCAGAATAAAGAATCTGCGCTGCGTATTTTAAGAGCACGACTTTTAGCTGATGCGCAGGAAAAGGCGGAGGCGGCTGCGATGGCCGAGCGTAAGAGCCAAGTCCGCACAGTTGATCGATCAGAGCGCATTAGAACGTATAACTATCCTGAAAATCGCCTGAGTGATCACCGCGTTAACTACAAATCAAATAATCTTGATGCCGTTCTCAATGGCGAGCTTGATGATGTTGTTCAAGCGCTACTTGATGCAGATAAGGCTGCCAAGTTAGCTTCAACTGATTAAGAGCTAGATGATGGACTTTAAAGAATTCTTAGGAACAGGCAAAGAACAACTTCGCGCTGCAGGAATCGATGCCACTGATGCCGAACATTTGATGGCTTACGCGCTCGGTATTACTCGTATGGATCTGCATAACCCCGTGATAGTTGATGATCGCCTGGCAAATTTCGGTGACCTCACAATTCTGGAGGAAACGTTCTGGAAACTTCTCGATGCTAGAGCAGCGCACCAACCACTGCAGTATTTAACTGGTGTTTCCTACTTTCGCTATCTTGAAATACAGGTAGGTCCCGGAGTATTAGTTCCTCGACCAGAATCAGAGTTACTTGTTCAAGCTGTTTTAGATCACCTAGAGAAGGCCACCGAAACCGTCAGCGTTGTTGACCTTGGATCTGGATCAGGGGCACTTGCTCTTGCTATTTCAACTGAAAACGAGAAGACGCGAGTGATTGCAGTGGAGAAAGATCAGGCTGCAATTGAGTGGCTAAAGAAGAATGTGGCACGAATAAATGAACAGGTGCGCATCGTCGAAAGTGATGTCGTAGATGCACTCCAGGGCGTGAAGTGCGATGTTGTTATTGCTAATCCACCCTATGTTCCAGATAGCCAGGTACTTCCGCGCGATGTCGCAGAACATGAACCTGCTGTTGCGTTATTTGGCGGGCCTACAGGCCTTGATATTCCTGGGCGCTTTATTGATACCGCGACTCGCCTTCTCAAGCCTGGCGGATTCTTTGCCATCGAGCACACCGAAGATCAAGGCGATGCGATCGCTGCTTTACTTGCTAAGAATTTTTTCAATATCATTACGCATCGAGATCTCAACAAGCGGCCTCGTTACACAACTGCAATTCGAGGCAAGGAGTAATTGTGGCCACTCACGTTACCTTTGATGAATTCAATCCCACCGAACATGTAGCCCTGGCTGCGAAATCTCTCCGTGATGGATTCGTGATCGTCGCCCCACATGAAAACGGTTATGTCTTTCTCGCCGATGCATTCAGTCCAGATTCTGTACGTGCAATGCACGTTTTGCGCGGGGATGATCTTGGAGTTGCCTGCCAAGTTCTTGTCGCAGATCAATCAGCGATTGAAGGACTCTCTCGCGAAGTAAGTGATGACATTCGTGCGCTTACGCAATCTTTTTGGCCTGGTCCACTCTCACTCACATTGCGTCCGCAACTAGGTTTGAGCTGGGACTTGGGTGACGGCGGAAAATTAGATTGGTTTAGTGTGCGATCTCCGCGCCATCTTTTTCTGCAGAAGTTATTGAAAGAGACAGGACCTCTGGCATCAGCAAGTGCGGCTCTAGCCGGTCATCCACCATTACTCGATTCTGACAGGTTAAATCTTCTTGGCCACGAGATTGCTCTACTGATTACAGAAGGGGTCATTGATCCCATGCCGGCATCAACGGTGATCGAGATAGATAAGTCACAGGCTCGCTTAGTGCGTGAAGGTGCCATCTCGAAGAGTGACATTGAGAAAGTCATTACGGCACCCTTTATA
>JBIPNL010000145.1:0-2722 GCA_044373255.1 Candidatus Planktophila sp.
AAGCGATGAATCAAGAGGTCCTTCTAATACTTTGGTGAAAAGAGGACGATCTCTCTGCTCAACCCGGATCAGAAACGCATTTACATCTGGACTCGCTTTATGAGCCGGTCGATTCATAACTTCCCAATTTACGAGGCCACCGTTTCCGCCCAAGCCGATATTTCCAGTTCCAATACCGCCGACAGGCATCGAAATCTTTCGAAGATCATCTCCGGTGTAGGACTTCAAAGATGGCCACGGTTTATCAGTGTGAGTCATGCTCGCCTTTCAATGTGAAGTGGGAACTACCTTGACAATAGCTCATAGGCTCTTTACTTTGCTCTGAGAGTAGATCTAAAACCATCGATTGGGGAAGTACCTTGTCAAAGATTCGTGTCGGTGTTATCGGAGCAGGTAGTTGGGCCGTTGCATCGCATCTTCCAAATTTAGCTAAAGATAAAGATGTCGAATTTGTTGGAGTCTCTCGTAAGGGAGTAGAGATGCTCGAAAAGATTAAGAGCGACTTTAATTTTCAGGTGGCTTCAGAGAATTACCAGGATGTACTTGATGCCGGTGTTGATCTCTGCATTATTGGTAGCCCTACCGGTCTACACCATGAGCATGCCATGGCTGCACTTAAATCAGGTGCGCATGTGTTGTGTGAAAAGCCCGTGACAATTGAACCGAGCGAAGCATGGGAGATTGATGAAACGGCAAAAAATCTCAATCGACATCTTGTTATTGCCTTCGGCTGGAATTACCTACCCATGCTGCAACGTGCAAAAGAGTTAATGCTTGAACGAGGTATTGGCGAACTTGAGCAGATGTCGATCACGATGTCTTCACAGTGTCGAGAACTGCTCTCAAATACAGGCGCATATCCCGACTCATCACCTGAATCTGTTCCAGAACAATCTACGTGGACGGATCCTCGCGTTTCTGGTGGAGGATATGGTCAAGCACAACTCTCACATGCACTTGGTATGGGTCTTTGGTTAACCGATAGCAGAATCGCATCAGGATTTGCAATGATGAGTGCTCCGATGGCAGCTCCTGTAGAACTCCATGATGCGATCACTTATAAATTTGATAATGGTGCAATTGGAGTTGTATCTGGTGGATCAGCCCACGTGAAAGCACACCGCGATGCACATGCACTTGAAGTGCGGGCGATCGGAAGTAAGGGACAACTTCTTGTTGATATAGAACGGGCTGCAGTCTGGCTCTATGACGGTAAAGAGAATGTAGAAGTATCACTAGGTGAGAAAGATGGCCAGTACAACTGTGATGGACCTATTGATGCAATTCTCAGAGCTGCAAAGGGCGAAGAATTTATCAATCAATCACCGGGTCATCTTGGCGCTCGAACTGTAGAAGCACTTGATATCGCATATCGCAGTGCCGCAAGTGGAAAGCTGGAGCATCGATAAGATTAATTGCCAAAGAGCTCTATCTTTCGCTTGATCTAATCTGACATAATCTGGATGCAAAAAGTCCAGCCCTCATCGTTTTTTAACTTGGTCAGGAGTGCCCAATGTTCACTTATTCAATCAAAGATCGTGAGATTGAAGTGGTTGGAGCACTTGGATTTCAAGAAGATAGCCCCGGTTGGTTAACCCCGCGTCGCCTTCCAGATTGGACAATGAAGCAGTTCGCAGATGATGCCATTGATCGATTTGTGAAATTCCCATCCGGGATACGTTTACGTTTTACAACATCAGCTGATCTAATCAACCTAAAGGTGCGAGTTTCTCGCCTTGTGATCACCGGTATCGCAGAAAATGTTCGTCCTGCCGCATTTGATCTTGTAGTTAATGGAGTTGAAAGCCAGAGCCAGGAAGCCCACAACGGAAATATTCTGCGCCTGACATCTACAGCTCCATCAGTTTTCTCTGAAACACTTGAAGCGGGCGAGAGCGATACCCTCACATTCTCTGGCTTGGGCAATGATTCTAAAAATATTGAAATTTGGTTTCCAACCTCTGCAATAGTTGAGGTAAACGAAGTTGCAGCATCGAGTGAAATAACCGCATCACCTGTGGATTCACGAAAGCGATGGCTGCATTACGGAAGCTCAATTAGTCAAAGCGGTGAAGCGCTACGACCAATGGATGCGTGGGTGATGAGAGCAGCACACCTTCTCGACCTCAACGTGACAAATTTTGGTCTTGCAGGTCAATGTCAGCTGGATGGCTTTGTGGCACGAACAATGGCTGCGCTCCCAGCAGATCTCATCTCGCTTAAACTTGGGATAAACATTGTTAATGCCGATTCAATGCGCGAGCGGACTTTTATCCCAGCCGTTCATAACTTTCTAGATATTTTACGAGCGAGTCACCCCACGACACCGATTCTGATTATTTCTCCAATTTGGTGTCCGTTCCACGAAGATACTCCAGGACCAACCATGATTGAAGGATCACAACTCTTCGGCAAAGAACGCCCAGCAGAGTTGGCTACGGGTGCACTTACTCTTACGCGGGTGCGTAAAATTTTGGAAGATGTTGTTTCAGAGCGATCAGATGGCAATCTTCACTATATGAATGGCTTGACCTTGTTTAGCCAGAGCGATGAAGATAATTTGCCGGATAAACTCCACCCAAATAGCGCTGGCTACCGACTCATGGGTGAGCGATTCGCAGATTTGCAGAAATCCTTTATTGATAAGATTCCACAAGCGATTTCATAGAAGAGAGGCCAATAATGACGCTCAACCCAACACCCGCATCACGACTTATTCCAT
>JBIPNL010000028.1:0-11062 GCA_044373255.1 Candidatus Planktophila sp.
GCAATACATGTATCTACATTTCCAGTGAAATCTAAGTATCCGATTGCGCCACCATAAAGACCGCGACGATGTGGCTCAAGCTCTTCAATAATTTCCATGGCACGAGGTTTTGGCGCACCCGAAAGAGTTCCGGCGGGAAAAGTTGCAAAGAGTGCATCCACTGCTGACTTGTCCGGCGCTAACGTTCCGGTCACAGTCGAAACGATATGCATGACGTGGGAATATCTCTCAACGCTCATAAAGTCGATGACTTCCACCGAACCGGGAGCACAGATGCGCCCCAAATCATTTCGCCCAAGATCTACCAGCATCAAGTGTTCTGCTCGCTCCTTAGGGTCGGCCAAGAGTTCTTCACCGAGTCTCTTATCTTCTTCGGGCGAGGCTGAACGCTTTCGAGTTCCTGCAATCGGATGCACCATCACTTCCCCATCAGTGACTTTCACAAGCGCTTCAGGAGATGAACCAACGACATCTACCCCAGAATCAAATCTAAAGAGATACATGTATGGAGAGGGATTGCGTAGGCGTAACATGCGGTAGACATCAATTGCATCAGCGCTACATTCCATTGAGAAACGTTGCGAGAGAACAATCTGGAAGGCCTCCCCTGAGACAATCTCTTCCTTGGCGCGGATTACTTTTGCGATGTAATCGTCCTCGCTCATATTTCTTTCGTAAACAGGTTCTGACGACTGTGGAATGTGCGCAATCTCGCCAGGGATTGCAGCAGTGAGCTGACTCTGCATTCGATCGAGTCTGGCTGTGGCATCTGCAAATGCCTCATCAATACGTTCATTGCTTCCATCCCAATTAATGGCATTCGCAATCAATGTGATGCTTCCCTCTGCATGATCCATCACGGCTAGATCACTCGTTAACATAAATGCAATTTCGGGTAGCGGGATGTCTTTCTTTGAAATATTTGGCAGCTTCTCTAAGCGTCGGACACTGTCATAGCCCATATACCCAACGAGTCCTCCGGTGAGCGGTGGAAGACCCTCAATTTTCGGTGAGCGCAGGTGCGATGCAGAAAGTCGAAGAGCTTCGAGTGGATCAATCCCACTCGGTGCACCAGCTGGAGCAACGCCGATCCATTGAGCAAGGCCATCTACTTCGGTCAACGTGGCTTGAGAGTGCGCACCGATGAACGAGTAACGGGACCAAACGCCTCCGTGCTCGGCAGACTCTAAAAGAAATGAGGCGGTAGATGTTCCTGCTAGTTTTCTGTAAACGCCAAGTGGAGTTTCTCCATCGGCCAATAGTTTTCTATAAACCGGAATGACATTAAATTCTCGAGCGTAATTACGAAACTCTTCTAGATTCATTCTGTGATCTCGCCGTCGTAATTTTTCTCGGCTGGAAAGATTTCTCGATGGAAGCAGGTGAACTCACCTGTGTGGCATGCTGAACCCTCTTGAATGACCTGTAAAAGAATTGCATCTCCATCACAATCGAGTGAAATAGAAACAACCCTCTGCAGATGTCCAGATGTTTCACCTTTTTGCCATAACTCATTTCGCGAACGACTGAAGTACGTAGCAAATCCCGAATCGATGGTCAGACCAAGAGATTCGGCGTTGACATAGGCAAGCATTAACACTTCTCCGGACAGGCTGTCTTGAGCTATCGCAGGGATCAGTGCTGTGGGGTCTTTAAGAAGCTCCATAATTGCTGGAGATAGAGTGATGCTCACAGACTAATTGTGCCTCACACTGAGGAGCTCATGCGCACCGGATATCCGTGCTCAGAGAGATACTTCTTCACATCTGTAATGCGATGAATTCCGAAGTGAAAGACGCTCGCCGCAAGCAGTGCATCGGCCCCTGCCTCAATCGCTGCGGCAAAATCTTCCAAGGATCCGGCGCCACCGCTTGCAATCAATGGCAGCGAAGAGATTTCTCGGATGCGGCTGATCATTCCAATGTCATACCCAGCCCGCGTTCCATCAGCATCCATCGAATTGAGTAAGACTTCCCCAATGCCTCGTTGAGTTGCATCTTCAATCCACGACAGTGCATCAAGGCCCGTACTTGTTCGCCCGCCATGAGTTGTTACCTCAAAGCCCGACGGTGTTCTAGCTCGGCGAGCATCCACTGAAAGTACAAGAACTTGATTTCCAAATCTATGGGAAATCTCTGAAATGAGATCAGGTCGGGCAATTGCAGCGGTATTGACTGAAACTTTATCTGCGCCAGCGCGAAGCAATCTATCGACATCATCAACTGTTCGGACACCGCCACCTACAGTCAATGGAATGAAAACTTGCTCAGCGGTTCGAGCAACAACATCGTATGTCGTTTCGCGATTGGTAGCACTTGCTGAAATATCCAAAAATGTAAGCTCGTCGATACCTTCAGAGCCATACAGTGTGGCCATCTCGACCGGATCTCCAGCATCAACGAGATCAGTAAAGTTAACACCTTTGACCACTCGACCATTGTCCACATCGAGACAAGCGATAATTCGAGTTGCAAGCGTCATGATCGGCTCACGTGAAGTGCCTCTTCGAGTGTGAACGCACCGGCGTAAAGCGCTTTGCCAACGATCGCTCCTTCGACTCCAATTTTTTGTAACTCACAGAGCGCAGCAATGTCGGCAAGGCTTGAGATACCACCACTTGCAACGACAGGTTTATCGGTTACCGCACACACTTCTCGTAACAAATTGAGGTTAGGTCCCTGCAACGTTCCATCCTTGGTGACATCGGTAACGATGTATCGGGCACAACCATCTGATTCCAGCCGAGAGATAGTCTCAAAGAGGTCACCGCCTTCTTTCGTCCATCCGCGCGCTGCGAGAACATGTCCGCGTACATCTAGACCTACTGCTATCTGATCGCCGAACTGTGCAATCACTTTCGATGTCCACTCGGGATCTTCTAACGCCGCTGTCCCAAGATTTACACGACGACAGCCTGTTGCCAGAGCCCGTGCAAGAGAGGCGTCATCCCTAATTCCCCCCGAAAGCTCAACATCGATATCTAATCTGCCAACTACTTCTGCAAGCAGGGCGGTGTTCTCACCACGTCCAAAAGCTGCATCAAGATCAACTAAGTGAATCCATTGTGCACCTGCCTTTTGAAAATCTAAAGCGACATCGAGTGGAGAGCCATACACACTCTCCTGAGAAAGTTCGCCTTGTACCAGCCGCACGGCACGACCATCTTTGACATCTACTGCTGGTAAAAGTTCGAGGGAAGTCATAGGGATTTACTCCAATTCTTAATCAGCGCAAGGCCCGCTCGCCCTGATTTTTCTGGGTGAAACTGTGTAGCACTTAAGGAACTATCTTCAACTGCTGCTAAAAATCTTTGGCCATGAGTTGCATATGTGCCAAGTCCGGATGCGACATCTCGAGCAGCATATGAATGAACAAAATAAAATGATTCATCTTCCACGCCACGAAAGAGCACCGAGCCGCTTGCTGGTTCCACCGAGTTCCATCCCATATGCGGAAGAATTGGAGCTTCCAGCTTCCGTACAGAAGATTTCCAAATCCCAACACCTTGATGCAGACCATTTTCATCGCTATCCGAGAAGAGTATTTGCATTCCAATACAGATCCCGAGCGTGGGTCTTCCATCTGCATAACGTGCTGCAATGATCTCGGGTGCACCAACGTTTCGTAATCCATCCATGCACGCTGCAAACGCTCCGACGCCTGGAACGACGAGGCCTGAAGCTTCTCGTGCGACCTTAGGATCTGATGTAAGCACGACAGTGAGGCCCGAAGTTTCAAAAGCCCTTACTGCAGATCTTATATTTCCAGAGCCATAATCAAGAATTGCAATCGTTGAAATTAGAGTGAACCCTTTGTCGAAGGAATACCGGATACTCGACCATCTATTGCGACTGCATCGCGAAGGGCGCGAGCAACGGCCTTGAATTGAGCTTCAAAGACATGGTGTGCGTTACGTCCTTCGAGTACGCGAATATGTAGCGCTATGCGAGCCTCTGCAACGATTGATTCCCAAATGTGCTTGCCGAGAGTGGTATCAAAAGTTCCAATCAATTCAACGATTTCTGGTTGGCGATGTACAAGGTAAGGACGACCGGAAAGATCTACCGCAGCCTGCACCAACACCTCGTCGAGGGGAACCATGGCATCACCGAAGCGACGAATTCCACTCTTATCCCCTAGGGCTTCACGGAGTGCTTGGCCAAATGCGAGCGATGTATCTTCAACTGTGTGGTGTGAATCAACATCAACATCGCCCTCTGTCTTTACCTTGAGGTCAAAGCCCGAGTGTTTGCCCAATTGCGAAAGCATGTGATCAAAGAAAGGGACACCCGTATCAACGTTTATCTCGCCGCTACCATCGAGATTAATTTCTACAAGAACATGTGATTCTTTTGTTTTTCGTTCTACCCGTGCTGTTCTCATGATCTCTCCTTCACTAGGCACTCCTGTAGCGCGCTTAGAAATTTATTATTCTCATCGGCGGTGCCGATTGTTGTACGCAGATACCCCGATAATCCCACATCTCGAATCAATATTCCCCGATCAAGCATTAATTTCCATAGCTCGTTTGACGTGTGTGCAAAACCAGTAAAGAGAAGGAAGTTTGCCTGGCTTGGTAGAACTGATAAACCCATCTCCTGAAGGGATGTAGCAACACGTTCTCGGGCAGCCTTGAGTTCTCTCACTCCAGAAAGCAATTCATCCTTGAAATCCAGTGCAACAAGGGCCGCGCTTTGGGTGAGAGTGCTGAGGTGATACGGCAGGCGCACCAAGAGCATGGCCTCAATCACAGAAGGGTGTGCAACGAGATAACCCACTCTGGCTCCGGCAAATGAAAAGGCTTTGCTCATTGTTCGGATCACAACTACGTGAGGGTATTGCGCAATGAGAGTGACAGCAGATTCCTCATCGGAAAATTCAGCATAGGCTTCATCAACAACAAGGAGCCCCGCAACGTGCTGCGCAATTCTCTCGATATCGCCTAACGTAATCGCTTCACCCGTAGGATTATTTGGAGTGGTGAGAAAGGTAAGTCCCTGCGGATTCTTCTTGATCTGACTCATCACGCTATCAACATCAAGTGAAAAATCGTTCTCTCGTTTTCCATCGATCCAATCAGTGGACGTCACTTTTGCGATGAGAGGATGCATGGAATACGAAGGAACAAATCCGATGGCACCTTGCCCGCCGCATGCTAGGAATAAAGATTGAATGATTTCGTTACTGCCATTTGCCGCCCAAATCTGCGCAGCAGTAAATTGTGTCGAGGATTGCTCATTGATATATGCGGCAAGGGCAGAGCGTAATGAGAGAGCATCACGATCGGGGTATCGATTAAGAGTGGATGCCACCTGAGAGATCCTTGCGGCAATTGCATCAGTGAGAGCTGGTGATAATGAATATGGATTCTCATTTGTGTTCAGCGCTGCATCCGCAGCAACCTGAGGTGCACCATATGGCGATAACGGAGCAAGACTTGGTCGCAGCGGAAGCCAGGATGGCCAGTGTGAATCTGTCATGGTCTATCCAATCTGGCACTCATTGCCTGACCATGTGCGGGGAGATCTTCTGCCTCAGCCAAGGTAATGACAGTCTGGGCAATGTCACGAAAAGCTTTCTCGTCATACTCAATAAAGTGCAATCCGCGCAAGAATGTTGCTACAGAGAGACCGCTGCTGTGACAAGCGCATCCTCCTGTTGGTAGTACGTGATTTGAACCTGCAGAGTAATCACCGAGAGAGACTGGTGTAAACGGACCGATAAATACAGCGCCAGCGTTTCTTACCTTTGCGCTATCCCTGCGTGCGTTACGAGTATGAATTTCAAGGTGCTCCGCAGCATATGCGTTAACAACATCTAAACCTTGCTCGATGTCATCGACAAGAGCAATAGCACTTTGAATTCCAGACAGGGCGGTAGTAATTCGTTCTGAGTGCTTAGTAAGTGGAACCAATCTCTTCAATTCAATTTCAACCGCCTGTGCTA
Organism: Candidatus Planktophila sp.; assembly: GCA_044373255.1. GTDB lineage: Bacteria > Actinomycetota > Actinomycetes > Nanopelagicales > Nanopelagicaceae > Planktophila. The sequence goes on from JBIPNL010000028.1 coordinate 5,947, forward strand.
ATTCAGCCGAGTCTGTGACCAACACTGCTGCTGCGATCACATCGTGCTCAGCCTGACTAATGAGATCTGCCGCGACGTTTACTGGATCAGCAGAGTTATCGGCAAGAATTGCAATCTCAGTCGGCCCTGCCTCTGAATCAATCCCAATAATTCCGCGCAGCGCTCTCTTTGCTGCAGCAACGTAGATATTGCCCGGACCTGTAACAACATCACATTTATCGCATACATCTTCCATACCGTAGGCAAAGAGCGCAATCGCTTGTGCGCCTCCAATGGCATAGACCTCATCGATACCAAGGAGCGCGCATGTGGCAAGAATTGTTGGGTGAGGCAATCCACCGAACTCTTTTTGAGGTGGTGATGCCACTGCAATACTTGCGACCTGAGCAATTTGAGCAGGAATCACATTCATCATCACACTTGACGGATAGACCGCGCGCCCGCCTGGGACGTAGAGACCTACCCGATCAACAGGTACCCATCTCTCAGTAACACTTCCACCATCAACAACTGTTGTGGTGACTTCATCGCGTCGCTGATCATTATGCACTCTGCGAATGCGTTCGATAGAAAGCTCAAGAGCTGCACGAACCGCAGGATCAAGTTGTGCAAGAGATGAATCGAGATCTTTCTGTGAGACTCGGAGCGCTGCAGGGCGCACACCATCAAATTCCAAAGAGAGATCGAGGAGATCTGAAACAGTTCCATTTTTAACGCGAGCCAATATTGGTTCAACGCTTGCCATCGCCTGATTGATATCGAGTGTGGCTCGAGGTAGACGCTCTTGATACCCCGCCTTTGAAAGGCGAAGATTCCTGAGATCTACAGTGCGAATCATGGGCTCAGTCTACTTTGAGCCGCCCCCGCGGTGAGGCATGAATTACTGACCTTAGCTACGGACTAAACAATCTGGGCCAAGAATGCTCTTAAGATCAGCACTCAAACTCGGAGAAGATGTCACAAGGGCATCGATCTTCATCATGGTGTTGGCCCCTGCATCGTTAATCTGTAGATGGACTTCTCGTTTACCGGGGTGAGAGCGGAGAATTTCTTTGATTCGCTCAACGATCGGTGGCGTGCACGAAGAGATTGGAAGCGAGATCAGCAAGGGACCTACAGGAGCACTGGTGATATCGAGGGGCGACATTTCAAATGCGCTAAATCGAACTTGATCTTCACGGCGATCTACTCGACCTCTGATCGTAACAACACGATCTTCAATCAAGGTAAGGGCATATTGATTGTATGTATTGGAGAAGAAAAGAACTTCTAGCGCACCTTCGAGATCTTCGATTGTGACGATTGCCCAAGATGAACCTTGCCTGGAAACTTTGCGAGAAATTCCTGTAATCAATCCGCCGATAGTGACGAATCCTTCTTGGACTCCCCCATCATCAAGGAGAGCGCTAATAGACATATCCGTGTTGGAGCGAAGGATGTGCTCTACTCCGAGTAGTGGATGGTCTGAGACATAGAGCCCAAGCATCTCTCTTTCAAAGGCAAGAAGTGTTGCTTTATCCCATTCGCCAGCAGGAATATCGATTTCCAGTCCACTCATCTGCGTGCCACCGACATCACCGAAGAGATCAAATTGACCAATAGCCTCTGCTCGCTTGCTCTCAATCACAGCATCGATAGCTGTGAGATGAACTGCAACGAGTCCTTTACGATGATGTCCAAGTTCGTCAAAAGCTCCTGCCTTAATCAACGATTCGATAGTCTTCTTGTTACAGACTTGCGCATCTACCTTCGCTAAGAAATCACCGAATGAGGTGAATGCACCCTTTGCTTCACGAGCGCTCTTGATCGATGCAACAACACCCTCTCCAACATTTCTAATGGCTGCCAGACCGAATCTGATGTCTTTACCTCTCGGAGTGTATTCAGAGTTGGATTCGTTCACATCGGGAGGCAGAACGCTAATTCCCATGCGACGACATTCAGAGAGATAGAGCGCTGACTTATCTTTATCGTCTCGCACGCTCGTGAGAAGTGCCGCCATATATTCAGTGGGATAGTTAGCCTTCAGGTAGGCAGTCCAGAACGAGACGACACCATAGCCAGCAGAGTGTGCCCGGTTGAATGCGTAGTCAGAGAACGGAATCAGAACTTCCCATAGTCGTTTGATAGCGGCATCCCCAAAGCCATTTGCTTTCATACCTGCTTCAAAGGGGATGTACTCCTTATCAAGGATCTCTTTATTCTTCTTTCCCATTGCTTTTCGAAGAAGATCCGCGCGGCCGAGTGAGAAGCCCGCAACTTTCTGGGCAATTGCCATGACCTGTTCCTGATAAACGATTAATCCGTATGTGTCGCCAAGAATTTCAGCCAAGGGCTCGCGAAGTTCTGGGTGTATCGCTTCGACTGGTTTTCTTCCGTTCTTTCGATCGGCATAGTTGTTATGTGCATTCTCGCCCATAGGACCAGGACGATAGAGAGCGATAACAGCTGAGATGTCGGCAAAGGAATCGGGCGCCATACTGCGAAGAAGAGCGCGCATTGGTCCACCGTCGAGCTGAAAGACGCCGAGAGTGTCTCCACGACTTAACAATTCGAAGGTCTTCTGATCAGAGAGAGGGAGATCTTCCAAAACAATGTCAATATCTAAATTGAGTTTGATGTTCTCTAGTGCATCGTCTAAAACTGAAAGGTTTCGCAGCCCCAAGAAATCCATCTTCAACAACCCTGTTGCCTCACACGCACCCATATCGAACTGCGTGATAATCGCTCCATCTGCTTCGCGGCGATGAATTGGAATAACATCAAGCAGAGGTTCACGCGAAAGAATGACGCCGGCAGCGTGTACTCCCCACTGGCGCTTCAGACCTTCTAAACCCTTTGCTAGATCAACGACGCGCTTTGAATCTGCATCTGTGTCATAGAGTGTTCGAAACTCACCCGCTTCACCATGTCGAGGATCATCCTTATCAAAGACTCCACCAAGTGTGATGTCTTTACCCATCACTGACGGAGGTAGCGCTTTGGTGAGTTTTTCACCGATTGCATATGGGTAACCCAGTACGCGTGTGGCATCTTTCAACGCTTGCTTAGATTTAATTGTTCCGTAAGTGATTATCTGCGCCACGCGATCATCGCCATATTTTTCGGTGGCATAGCGAATCATCTCCGACCTACGACGTTCGTCGAAGTCCAGATCTATATCTGGCATTGAAATACGCTCTGGATTAAGGAATCGTTCGAAGAGCAGTCCATGTTCGAGTGGATCAAGACCAGTAATACCAAGTGCATAGGCAACTAATGAACCCGCTGCTGAGCCACGGCCCGGCCCCACTCGAATTCCCGCTTCGCGTGCATGAGAGCAGAGATCAGCAACGACAAGGAAGTAGCCCGGAAAGCCCATCTTGATCATGACGTCAAGCTCGTAATCCAAGCGTTGCAGATGAACTGTTGTCACCCGATCTCCGAGGCGAGACTTCAATCCTTCGTGAGAGAGCTTGCGGAGCCAGCTATCTTCACTTTCTCCCTGTGGGACTTCAAAACGAGGAAGCAAATTCTCGCCTTCGCGTAATGTGACATTACAACGCTCTGCGATTAACAATGTGTTGTCGCAGGATTCAGGAATATCCTTAAAGAGTTCGCGCATTTGCGCGGCTGTTTTTACATAAAATTCATGGTTATCAAATTTGAATCTCTTCGGATCAGCAAGAGTTGAACCTGACTGCACGCAGAGCAGGGCTTCATGTGCAGCGCCATCTTCTGCGAAGGTGTAATGCAGATCGTTGGTTGCAAGAAGGGGAAGCTTGAGTTCCTTAGCCAACTTCAGAAGATCAGCTCTGACACGATTTTCAATATCGATTCCATGATCCATCAACTCTAAATAGAAGTTGGATGCCCCAAAAATATCTCTGTAATCACTTGCAGCTCGTAGCGCTTCTCGATAATTTCCCATACGTAGACGAGTTTGAATCTCGCCACCCGGGCAACCTGTTGTTGCAATCAATCCTTCGGCATAGCGAGAGAGGAGTTCTCTATCCATTCTGGGCTTGTAGTAATACCCTTCAAGAGATGCCAGAGATGAGAGTCTGAACAAGTTCGCCAAGCCCTGATTGTTTTCAGCAAGGATTGTCATATGGGTATATGCACCGCCGCCTGAGACATCATCGTCTCCACCGCTAGCCCATTGCACTCGCTTTTTTTCATGGCGGGACTCTGGCGCTACATAGGCTTCAATCCCAATAATTGGCTTAACCCCTACACTGGTTGCCTGCTTGTAAAAATCAAATGCACCGAAAACATTTCCATGGTCTGTCATTGCAATTGCTGGCATTTGCTGGCGTGCGACTTCTGCAACTAAATCGCCAACACGAGCAGCGCCATCGAGCATTGAATACTCCGTATGGACGTGCAGATGAACAAATGAATCTGAAGGTGTTCCGGTCATAGGCTGGCTAAATTAGCACTTACGGAATCACAGCATCGGATAGCAACGCCAGGCAAGCCTGAAGGTCAACTGGATACTCAACCTTAAACTCCATCGACTCACCAGTGATCGGGTGGGCAAAGGCTAACTCCTTGGCGTGGAGCCAGGGACGCGTCATCTGAAGTGATTTCGCCAGTACTGGATCAGCGCCGTATGTGGTGTCCCCGACAAGTGGGTGATTGAGCGCACTCATATGCACCCGGATCTGATGGGTTCTTCCAGTTTCAAGTTCAACCTGAACCATCGTTACGCCACGGTAATACTCAATCAGTTCATAATGCGTGATGCTCTCTTTACCATCTGCAACAACTGCAAAGCGGTGATCAATTTTTGGGTGACGATCAATAGGTGCATCAATTGTCCCAGTGGGAGGATCGATATGTCCTTGAATCATTGCATGGTATGTTTTTTTAACGCTACGTGTTCTAAATGCTTCTTTCAATACTGTAAATGCGCGATCGGTTTTTGCAACAACCATGAGGCCACTTGTCCCAACATCTAATCTATGGACAATCCCCGCGCGTTCAGCGGCACCGGATGTAGATATTGTGTAGCCAGCTGCGGCCAGTGCACCAACGACAGTTGGTCCGTGCCAACCTGGGCTTGGGTGAGCAGCGCACCCCACAGGTTTATTGATAACAACAATATGGTCATCGTTATAGACAACATCTAAGC
>JBIPNL010000146.1:0-2719 GCA_044373255.1 Candidatus Planktophila sp.
GTACGTTTCCAAATGTTGCAGCAACCATGTAGCGAGCCGCTGGATCGTTTCCGAGGGTATCAAGGGTCATCAGCGCATCTTCAGGTGTTGAGTACAACTTTGCATCGTGCTTTGCTTCGATTCCATCTTCCTCGCCACCAACAACGCCGATTTCGATTTCAAGGATTGTGCGTGCAGCAACAGACTTTGCGAGAAGTTCTTTTGCAACTTTCATATTCTCGTTCATATCAACTGCGGATCCATCCCACATATGTGAACTAAAGAGAGGCGCTTTGCCATCTTTGATGCGCTGTGCCCCGATTTCAAGAAGTGGACGCATAAATCCATCGAGTTTTTCTGCTGGGCAGTGATCGGTGTGAATTGCAATATTGACGTTGTAATTCTTTGCAACAACGTGTGCGAATTCTGCGAGCGCAACCGCTCCGTCAATCATGTTCTTCACGGTTGAGCCGGATGCGTATTCAGCACCGCCCCATGAAAATTGGATAATTCCATCTGATTCAGCTTCGGCAAATCCACGAAGCGCTGCGATAACTGTCTGAGACGATGAGACGTTAATTGCGGGGTATGCGAATGCACCGGCCTTTGCGCGATCTAACATTTGGGCGTAAATCTCAGGGGTTGCAATTGGCATTTAAGACTCCACGGGCTCGGTTTCTCGCACACACCTGCTGCGAGTTGTAATCCTTCGCCGAGCGCGTCATTGAGCCGACTTCGGGCTTACGGCTAATCCAACCACTTACCTGGGGCTAAGAAAAATCGCCATGCGCGAGCAGATGTGGAAGCTGCTGGCACATGGCGATATTTAGGCTCACCGGAGGGAGTAAGCCGCGGGTTTAGGGGTGGAGGGTCTTCTGCAAGAAGGCCATCAGGGCGGCCAGTAAGGCTGGAGTTCCCAAAATCTTAAGCAGGATTGTAAAGAAGGCAGTCAGCATTGTGTGATTCCATTTCTATAGGTGTTCACTTGAGTGGGTTGGAGATAGTGGGCAAAAATAGAGAGTCCTAGTAACCTCAACACTTATGAGCCTTACTCCTGTTGATAATTCTGGTGATTCCATTGAAAATCTCGGTTCTGAGAGCAGAACCTTTCCACCGAGTGCCGAATTTGCTGCTCAGGCAAATGCCAAGGCAGAAATCTACGATCGGGCAGAGTCAGATCGCTTAGCGTTCTGGGAGACACAGGCGCGCGAATTAACATGGCAGAAGCCATGGGACTCTGTTCTTGAATGGAAAGCGCCATATGCAAAGTGGTTTGTTGGCGGAAAACTCAACGCATCATTTAACGCGCTCGATCGACATGTGTTGGCTGGGCGAGGCAATCGTGTTGCACTCTTCTTTGAAGGTGAACCTGGCGATACTCGCTCGATCACCTATGCAGATCTTCTTACCGATGTAAAGAAGGCTGCTAACGCACTGATTGAGATTGGTGTTAAGGCAGGTGATCGAGTTGCCATTTACATGCCAATGATTCCGGAAGCAGCAGTTGCGATGTTGGCCTGTGCTCGTATTGGTGCCGCTCACTCAGTTGTCTTCGGCGGATTTTCTGCAGACGCACTTCTTTCACGTATTCAAGATGCTGATGCAAAGATTGTGATCACGGCAGATGGTGGATTCCGTAAGGGCGCCGCATTTGCACTCAAGCCAGCAGTCGATGAGGCGCTTAAGGGCAAGACAAATGTTGAGAAAGTCTTAGTTGTAAAGCGCACAGGACAAGAGACTGCATGGAATAGCGCTACTGATATTTGGTGGGATGAGATTGTTAACCGTCAAAGCCCAGAGCATGAGGCTCAGGCTTTTGATGCTGAGCACCCACTGTTTATTTTGTACACATCTGGCACGACTGCAAAGCCAAAGGGAATTTTCCACACAACAGGCGGTTATTTAACTCAGGCAGCATTTACTCATCGTGCCGTCTTTGATCTCAAGCCGGAAAGTGATGTGTATTGGTGCACAGCCGATGTTGGTTGGATCACCGGTCATTCATATGTTGTTTATGGTCCGCTAATTAATGGCGCAACTCAAGTGATTTATGAGGGCACACCTGACACCCCACACAAGGGGCGTATGTTTGAAATTATTGAAAAATATGGCGTCACTATTTTGTATACAGCGCCCACACTGATTCGTACCTGGATGAAATGGGGAGATGAATTCCCACAGGCACACAATCTTTCATCACTTCGCTTACTTGGATCAGTCGGTGAACCAATTAATCCAGAGGCGTGGATGTGGTACCGCGAAGTTATCGGTGGAAATCGTTGTCCGATCGTTGATACATGGTGGCAGACCGAAACTGGTGCCATCATGATTTCACCTTTGCCAGGAGTTACTGCAACAAAGCCAGGTTCTGCGATGACTGCTCTTCCAGGAATTAGCGCAAAGGTTGTCGATGACAATGGCGTTGCAGTACCGAATGGTCACGGTGGTTATCTGATTCTTGATAAACCATGGCCATCAATGCTTCGCGGTGTATGGGGCGAAGATGAACGCTACAAAGAGACGTACTGGTCTCGCTTTGATGGAATCTACTTTGCTGGAGACGGAGCAAAGCTCGACAATGACGGTGCGATCTGGTTGTTAGGTCGAGTCGATGATGTAATGAACGTTTCTGGTCACAGAATTTCAACGACAGAAGTTGAATCGGCTCTTGTCTCGCACGCCGCTGTTGCTGAAGCAGCAGTGGTGGGAGCACAGGATGAGATGACAGGCCAAGGTATCG
>JBIPNL010000029.1:0-10908 GCA_044373255.1 Candidatus Planktophila sp.
GCTTTATCAATCTGCCATGGAGCCATTCCTAACTCACCGGCAACATCAAAAGATTTAGCGCCCCGATTTACTCCGCTGACCTTTGCTAGTGATCGCAAATTAGATGCCAACGCACTAGTGATCATGACGGGGTCAGTGCCAGTTTCTAGCGCACTGCGTAACGCAACAAGGGCCTGTGCAAGATTTCCATCAAGTGTCGCATCGGCAACATCAAATCCTGTTGTTTCTAAACGACCTTGATGGAATGCATCAATCATCGCCTCATCAATTGTTTTCCCCGATTGAGCATCCAGACAAATCTGTGAAACCGCTGCTTGCAGTTCGCGCATATCGCTACCGAGTGCGCCAACCAGAGCTGCGATTGCACCCGGTGTTGCTTTGCGATGCGCATCGAGAAAGAGGGATTTCACAAACTCTTCCTTATCGGATTCTTTCTTGAGGGGATCACAGGCGATAATTTCAGGTTTAGCTTTCTTAATCTGATCGAGTAACGCTTTTCCTTTGACGCCACCCTTATGCAGAAAGATCAGCGTTGTTAGTTCATCTGGAGCAGAGAAATATCTAATAATCTCATCGCGCGATTCTTCGGGTAGGTCTTGCAGGTCCTTAATGATCAGTGCGCGCCGCTCAGAAAACAATGAGGGTGCAAGGGCATCTGAAATATCACCAACGAGGGCATCGGGTGAAGAGATCGTGGTGATTTCACACTTCTCTTCTTTGAGCTCGGCAACGATCTTTGTGAGGGCTCGTTCTGCTAGAGCTGCCTCAGAGCCGAGCAAGAGATAGAGAGATTTCATTGCTATCCCTTTCTAAACCCCAGTTAACTTAACCCCAGCGGAGAAGTGCGAATCCACTTCTGCTTGTGCGAACAATAAATTCTCGTCCACGAATCTCTATCGCCACCGCTCCATCGAGATCGGTGCGTAAGACCCGTGAGCCGAGTCTAGTCAACGCATCGATTGTTTGTGGAGCTGGGTGGCCATAGGTATTTTCCGCGCCCACGCTAATGATTGAGATTGTGGGTGAGAGTGCACGTGTAAAACCCTCATCCTGAAATTTAGAGCCGTGGTGTGAGACTTTGTAGATATCTACTTCGCCAATCAGGGGTGCGATCTCGCGTTGACTTTCGGGTTCGATATCTCCTGCGGCAAAGAGTGAGAAACCTGGTGCACGCAGAATAATTGCGATACTCGAATTGTTGGGATCGCTCTCCTGGTCTTCTGCCCATTGACCTTGCGGCCAGAGAACATCAATTGTCACTGGTCCTCGCGTACTCGCAAATGTTGCGCGTGTTCCTGCTCGCACATTTCCATACCACTGCACAGCAATCTCTCGCCCATCTGCTGCGCCGGAATAACCACCAACATGATCGGCATGGCTATGGCTCATTATCAATAGCTCAATCTTCTTTATTCCTAATTGATGCAGGCAGCGGTCTAACACAATCGGATCAGGGCCAACATCAAGGACGATTCCCCGGCCATTTCCAAGGTTGACCACCATCGCATCTCCCTGTCCTACATCACAATTTGCCACCTGCCAATCTCCTCCTGGAAAACGTAGAAACCACGACATCCCAATCAGGAGAATGAGCGCTGCAATAACTATTGTGCGATTGAAGATGAAACCAAGTGCAATCACGCCTGCGATGAGTAAGAAACTTTTAATCCCAGTGGCCAGGGTGATGATTGGAAGTTCAGAGATTACTGATGCAATCCATGCCACCCAACCCGCCAGTGGTTTGACCACCCAGATCAAAACCCCAGATACCCACGGTGCAAAAGGTGAGAGGACGCCTGCGATAAAACCCATAATTGTTACCGGAGCAACTGCCGGTGCTGCTAAAACGTTAGCCAGAATGCTCATCGGTGAAATCTGCCCAGAGATCGCCACGATGACGGGTGTACAGAAGATAGTTGCTGCCAACGGAGTTGCAATCACTATCGCTAAAGCTCGTGGCATTTTCTTCGAGAATTTTTCGACAAGTATGGGTGCTAATAACAAGAGCCCAGCAGTTGCCAGAACAGAGAGTGCGAAACCCGGATCACGCACCTGCCAGGGATCAGCGACTATCACCGCACCGATTGCAAAACCAAGTGCGGGTAGCGAATCTCTCCCACGATGGGTTCCTTGCGCTAACAACAAGACCGATGCCATCGCCGCCGCCCGCAGCACTGATGGAGATGGGCGCACCAATGCAATGAAGGCAATCAGAAAGAGTGCGGTGACAGCTAGCCGCAATGGAATTCGACGGATCAGAAACTGCATCAGATACAAAATGAAGGTAGAAACAATTGCGAAGTTGGCACCACTGACAGCAACTAAATGGGTAAGCCCCGATCTGCGCATCTCATCTTTGAATCCCTGACTCTGTAACGAGGTATCCCCCAGAACCATCCCCGGGATCAGCGCGCCAGAATTTCCAGTTCCACTGGCCTTACGTAATCCATCTCTAATGGCATCCAGTGCTTTAGCCCACCGAGATGCTTCAGAGAGAGTGAGAATCTCACCTTTACCAATTAACAAGGCGGCTACCCTGCCCTCTTTGCTGGCAACAGCACTTACCCGCACACGAAACTTTTGACCGGGAAGTAACTCTCTTATTTCTTCATCGGTTGTAATTAATCTGGCTGGTGATCTCAACCTGTACCGCTGTTCTCCGGCACTTACTGCAACAACTCGAATCAGAGCGCTATAGCTTGGTTCTGCAACTGAATCTCCCATCACTCGCGGAGCCAGTGCATGTGCATCGGTTGCCATCACGGCAGTGACTTCAATTGATTGTCCGTAGAGATCGCGAAGTATTGATGCCTCAAGAGATGATTGTCGAAAAGACATCAACGTCGCGCCAAAGACAATTGCTGCAATAAGCAAGAGCGCTCGTAAAGATTTGGAGAAAAAAGCCAGAAGTAAGAGCAAGAGCAGACCGAAGGCGATTACCCACGGCCTACTCCAGCTTTGAAAGAGTGCTCCGATCCAGATCGCTCCACCGAGTGAGAGCGCCCGATAATCAGATATACGTACTCTCAGAGACGAATTTTCTCTTTGAATTGAGCAAACTTTGCGGGCCCAATTCCTGAGACTTCCAACAATGATTCAAGAGTCACAAATGGGCCATTCGCATTTCGAAACGCAATAATCCGTGAAGCCAAGACGGGGCCAATTCCATCTAACGCCTCTAACTCCTTTGCAGTTGCCCTATTGATTGCAATAGGCCCTGAGTTACGCGGTGGCGCGGTTCGCGCAGTGGTGCGCGATGATGTGGATCCGCGTGATGCGGCATAGACATAGATCTGTTCACCATCTTTAAGAATTCTTGCCAGATTGATATCTGAAACATCGGCACCTTTAAGAACATTTCCTGCAGCTGCAATTGCATCAACGACTCGTGAATTTATTGGTAGCGAATAGACACCCGGATTGAGAACTGCCCCGGCAACATCAACAACTAATAAAACTACGGCTTCCGGCATCTCAATTTCAGCAACTTCTGCCGCAACGATTTCTTCTGAGGTTCCTCGCAAGAGCAAAACTCCAGAGGAGGCAATAATGAGGATGGCCAGCGCGAGCAACGACTTACGCTGCACCGATGTAAAGGCGAGGTCTTCCCACCAGTTGCGGGCATTTTCTAAGGTATTTCGAATCTGATTCATCTGCGCATCTTTTACGGCAGGCGAATAGAAGCTCTACATACTCAGAGCTACTGGGGATAAATCGTGGCTAAGAAACGACGATTCGATCGAGTTCAGTTGAACCCTTGATCAATACGAGGGTAAATCCACGAAGATTGAGGCTAGCTTTGAACACACGCTCGCCATTCGTGTTTGTCGTGATTTTGTAGGTGTACTTCTTCTTTACACCCTTTTTGCTTGCCACAACGCGCATTGCGGTTTCGTTATACCCAGTACTCACTTGAATTCGTGTCGTTCCATTTGACTGAATGACCGCCTCCACAGAATCGATAATCTCTTCCTCAGGGAAGATCTCATCCAGCGTGCTCAAATCAGTATCGGCAGGTGGAATCGAAACAGGAATGACTGCGGTGCTTGTTTCCACCGTAACGATTGCAGTCGTGGTCTCTGAACCGCCACTGGATGGCACGCTTCCAGAAGAAGGTGCACTTCCTGAAGAAGGTGCACTAGTTACTGTTGCGGTATCTCCGAGAACCGGAAGCGATGGAGTTGAAACAGGTGCTGCACGCAGAGTTTCTCCGGATCCTGTATCCCATACACGACCAGTTGAATCTGTCGCGATTCCATTAGAAATTGTCATCGCTACTTGAGTTCCATTTTTAATCGTAAATACACCGCCGCTATAGGTGACATTTGCCCCATGCCAGCCCGCTACATTCCCGGTTGGCGAAGGTTTAGTTTGGAAAATAATTGGGCTGCCAGTCGGGCAACCCATGTATTCAGATGTCATAGTCCGATCATTGTTACCAAAGTATGCATTGCCAACAATGACGCCGCAGACATATCCATCAGGATGGATTACTGCATAACCACCTAATCCACGAGGTTCCGCTGTTGGCGTTGGAGTCGGTGTTGGAGTTGGCGTTGGCGTTGCAGTCGGTGTTACCGAAGGAGTTGATGTCTCTGACGTGACTGTTGACGATTCAGATGTTACAAAACTATTCGAAGTGCTCGTTTCTTGAGAAGGCGGCAGAGGCACAATGTTTGCGCACACTCCACCAGAAGAGGTAGAAATACCATTTCGATGAACAATTGGACCCCACTGAACACACTTCTGCTTTCCAGGGTTCGCTGCACTATAAGCAATTGATTCGATTTCTGCAGCAGCTGTTGCTTCACGGGTTCTTTGACTGAAGTCTGCATCGTCGGCCGCGGTTGGAGACGGTTCATCGCAGGTAACAAATTGTTTATCGTCGCTTCGATCAGTTGTGAAGTTTAGATCTACGCCAATTCCACGAAGAGTTCCTTCAGGACAAATAAATGCCTTGTATGCATCTGTGGCTTCCCATTCTGCCTGTGACTGTCCTGGCGCACTTTCTAATCGAGATACGGTTGCAGGCTGCGCGGGTGTTACACCTACGGCTAGGAGCGAGAAAATCAGCACTGAAAGTATTTTCTTCATGCTTCTAACTTACTCTCCGTAACCGACACCGCTCGACACGTGACCGGTCACGAGCGCTTACAGGACGATATTGACGAGCTTAGGAGCGCGAGCAATCACTTTTTTAGGGCTAGCACCAGCTAATTCTGCGGCAATCGTTGGGTGGGCAAGGGCGGCAGCTTCAAGTTCGCTATCTGTAATAGATGGTGAAACCAAAATACGCTCTTTGATCTTGCCGTTGATCTGAATAACAGCCTCGATCTCATCTGCAACAAGGAGAGCAGGATCAACTGTTGGCCAACCAGCGAGTGCAATCGCTGGCTTATGTCCAAGTCGCTCCCACATCTCCTCAGATGTAAATGGTGCAACGAGTGAGAGCATGATTGCAATGGCCTCAGTTGCTTCGCGTACTGCTGGATCTGCAGCGCCACATCCAGAATCAATTGCCTTACGTGTTGCATTAACAAGTTCCATCACACGGGCGATGGCAACGTTGAATCTAAATGATTCAACTGCAAAAGATGCATCGTGTAGGGCTTTATGTGTTGCTTTACGTAAAGTGATATCACCCTTGGCGAAATCAACACCGGGAGCACTTGTGACGTCTCCAGAAAGTCTCCATGCACGAGTGAGAAACTTTACTGATCCCGATGGCGAAACATCAGACCAATCAACATCATCTTCTGGTGGGCCAGCAAAGACCATTGATAGGCGAATGGCATCGACGCCATGGTTTTCTAGTTCGTCAGAGAGACGCACTAAGTTGCCGCGAGATTTTGACATCGCAGAACCATCCATCACAACCATTCCCTGATTAAGCAGGCGGGTAAATGGTTCATTAAAGCCAAGCATTCCGATGTCGTGCAAAACTTTAGTGAAAAAACGTGAATAGAGAAGGTGCAAGATTGCGTGAGTTACGCCGCCAACGTATTGATCTACCGGCAACCATGTATCAATATCTTTACGGCTAAATGGTTCGGTGTGGTTTGTAGAAGATGGATAACGTAAGAAATACCAGGATGAATCGACGAAGGTATCCATCGTGTCTGTATCGCGCAGAGCTGGACCGTTACATGTTGGGCATTTGGTATTGACCCAATCGGTTGCTGCAGCCAATGGTGATTGACCCTTAGGTTTGAGATCAAGGCCCTTGGCATCAGGAAGTGTCAGTGGCAATTGATCTGCAGGAACTGCTACTTCGCCACATTTATCGCAATGCACGATAGGAATTGGTGTGCCCCAGTAACGCTGGCGAGAGACAAGCCAGTCGCGAAGTCGGTAATTTCGAGCTGAATTTCCAAGGCCCTTTGCCTCAAGCTCTGCTGTGATTGCAGCAATTGCATCAACCTTCTTCAATCCGTTAAGTGAGCCAGAGTTAACAAGTGCGCCGTCACCGGTTGTTGCAACACCTGTGGCGCTCGGATCTTCTTCGCCCGTTTCAACAACGACGCGAACAGGTAATTTCATAGCGCGAGCAAAATCTAAGTCGCGCTGATCATGGGCTGGAACTGCCATGATGGCACCGGTTCCGTAATCAGCTAAGACGTAATCAGATGCCCAGATAGGTAACTTCTCACCATTAACAGGGTTGATGGCAAAACGCTTGAGATCAACACCTGACTTTGGACGATCAGTTGCAAGGCGATCGATATCTGATGCCGCCTTAATTGTGTCGAGGTAGTCGTTAAATTCTTTTTCAACTGGTCCACCTGCAGCAAGTTCTGTAGCCAGTGCCGAGTCAGCTGCAACAACCATAAAGGTTGCGCCAAATAAAGTATCGGGACGGGTCGTGTAGATCGTGACCGGCTCTGTGCGACCTTCGATTGCAAAAGTTACATTGGCACCTTGTGATCTGCCGATCCAGTTGCGCTGCATCGTTAAGACTTTATCTGGCCACTGACCTTCAAGCTGTGCCATGTCATCGAGTAAGCGATCTGCATAATCGGTAATCTTGAAATACCACTGGTTGAGCTTCTTCTTTGTAACGGCGGTATCGCAACGCTCGCAAAGACCAGCAACTACTTGTTCATTAGCTAAAACTGTCTGACATCCAGGACACCAGTTAACGGCTGAATCTTTGCGGTATGCAAGACCGCGCTTGTGTAGCTCGATAAAGAGCCACTGGTTCCACTTGTAGTACTCAGGATCGCACGTGTTAAAGACGCGATCCCAGTCAAAGGAACATGCATAACGTCTCATTGAAGCTTTCTGTGTTGCAATGTTTTCATAGGTCCAGATGCGTGGATCTTCGTTGCGCTTAATTGCAGCATTTTCTGCCGGTAAACCAAATGCATCCCAACCAATTGGGTGCATCACGTTATATCCGCGCTGAATCCAATAACGAGCAATTACATCTCCGAGGGCATAAGCCTCTGCATGACCCATATGAAGATCACCTGATGGATAAGGGAACATATCCAAGACGTATTTCTTTGGGCGGGAATCATCTGAGCGACCTGATTTAAATGGTTCTAATGCGTCCCAGATTGGAAGCCACTTCTCTTGAACGTATGCGAAGTCATAAGCAGCATGCTCGCGCGGTTCTGTGGTCATTGATCAATCTTACCTTGCTTTAGAAGCTTGCTTTAAAGATTGAAATTTGTGGAGCTAAGGGGATTTGAACCCCTGACCCCCTGCATGCCATGCAGGTGCGCTACCAGCTGCGCCATAGCCCCTTGATGTTGCACACCCTATATCAACGGTGTTGATCAGACGAAATTAATTTGTAGTCGATCCCGATTCAACGCCTAAAAGTTCTTCCGGGATGCTGCCGGCGTTATGTTCTTCAAGGTACCAACCCTTATTTGGACTCTGCGCCAGAATCGACCACGAGGCATTTGATAACCCGCCGATCTTGGCCCAATGTGTCAGTGGAAGTTCAAGAAAATCTCCAAGAATACATCGGGCAGTTCCACCATGGGTTGTAAAGACAATCAATTGATCTGACTTATCACCAAGTGCATCGGTAATCGCAGCACGAGCACGCAGCGCAACTTCACTACGACGTTCTCCAGTGACACCGGCCGGATTGTCATGACCATCAATCCACCTCACAAAGTTATCGAAATCCTCTTCACGGTTCTGGGCTCCAGTCTTGCCTTCCCAATTTCCACCATTAGTTTCACGCAGACGAGCATCAATTGTGACTTCAACGTTAATAATGTCGGCTAGTGATTGCGCAGTCGTGCGAGCACGATCGAGGTCACTTGAAAAAATAGCAGTGGGCTCCATGCCGGCCAGAATCTCTGCGGCATGCTTCGCTTGATATAGACCTAAAGCGTTGAGTGCGATATCTGAATGTCCTTGAAAACGATTGACTACATTCCAATCCGTTTGACCATGTCGCCAGAGAAGGATTCGATTACCTGCCATCGGCAACCATCTCTTTAACTATCTCTAGTTCAATCTTTGGGCAGTCATTCCAAAGTCGATCGAGCATGTAGTACTTACGGAGTTCGCTGCTTTGAATATGTACAACTAAATCTGAGTAATCCAAAAGAATCCACTCTTCGCTCCCTTCACGACGAGCAGGCTTCTCGCCAACAAGGCGGAGTTTTTCTTCAATCTCATCAGCAATTGAATCCACTTGGCGCAGGTTTGCACCCGTAACAATAAGGAAGACTTCACTGAGAACTAGCTGATCTGAGAGATCGAGTGCAACCATCTCTGTGGCCAACTTATCTGCTGCCGCGCGTGCTGCGATCTGCGTGATGGTGATTGCGCTCTGGCTAGCTGCCATAAAGGTGGTGCTCCTTAATAAAGTGGGCTACTGAAGGTGAGTACTCTCTCGAAGATCCTTCACGAATGCCAGTTGAGGCGATATCTAGGGCTGCGATATCTAGTCCGACCTGACTTTCTGAGCCTGGTCGTTCAATGATGATAAAGGTGACAAGCTTTTTCAAATCTTCAATTCTGTGCCATTGATCTAAATGTGCATACGCGTCGCTTCCGATAATCAAATGAAGAGAATCATTCGGATAAGTTTGTGCAACGGCTTCTACGGTATCGATGGTGTAGGTCGGACCATCGCGCAATATTTCAATCGGGTTAACCTCAACGCGTGTTGAAATGTCTTCGGGCAAATCTTTAACGGCGGCTTCACACATTGCTCTGCGTTGAGCTCCCGTAGCAACAGGATCATTGGCTCGTAAACGAGGTTGCCCTGCTGGAAAGATGATGATTCGATCGACAATATCTCGACGCAGAATCTGGGTAATCACATGCATGTGGCCTATGTGAATGGGATCAAATGTCCCGCCATAGAGACCGAGCCTAGCCAAAAGGATTACTTATCTAGGCGAAGAACAACGTAAAGAAGGAGAACGAAAACGCCAAATGCAAAAAGTCCAAAAACGATTGGGTCAGCTGGGAGTTCGCGAGTAATTTCGCTGGCAACAATTCTCATGCCCTGATCCTACTACTTGGAACCCTCGAGAAGTGCAATGAAGGCCGCTTCATCAATGATCGTCACACCAAGTTCTTGCGCCTTTGCAAACTTTGATCCTGGGTCATTTCCCACCAGCACGTAATCGGTCTTCTTCGAGACCGAAGAGGAAGGCTTTCCACCGTGGGCGGTGATCACCTCTGCAATGGAATCTCTAGTGAAATGTTCTAGTCCGCCCGTCACAACAAAGGTTAGACCCGCCAGGCTTTGCGGTTTAATCTCACCGGCAACATTTCGCATCGCTACTCCAGCTGCTGCCCACTTCTTAATTATCATCTGATGCCAATCAACGGCAAACCATTCAACGATCGATTCAGCGATTACCGCACCGACACCATCGAT
Source organism: Candidatus Planktophila sp. (assembly GCA_044373255.1). Lineage (GTDB taxonomy): Bacteria > Actinomycetota > Actinomycetes > Nanopelagicales > Nanopelagicaceae > Planktophila. The sequence goes on from JBIPNL010000029.1 coordinate 9,860, forward strand.
ATCTGCAAGTTCTTCAACTGTGGCAGCTGAGATTGCATCCATTGATCCAAGACGAGTAGCTAGTGCTTGCGCGGCGGTTGGACCGACATGGCGAATCGAGAGCGCAACGATCACGCGCCATAAAGGACGCGCTTTCGCTTCCTCAAGTGCTGCCAAGAGTTTTTCTACATTCTTGCCAGATGTCCCATCTTTCTTAGTAAAAAATGGTGAAGCGGTTAGCTTTTCTTGCGTTAAATCAAAGAGGTCGCCTTCATCTTCCACGATTTTATCTGCAAGGAGTGCAACTGCTGCTTCAAGCCCCAGAACATCAATATCGAGAGCCGCGCGTGAACCAATGTAATAAATTCGCTCGCGCAATTGGGCAGGGCAGCTGCGTTGATTCGTGCATCGAATATCTACATCGCCTTCGGTGATTGCTTTAAGCACCGATCCACATTCAGGGCAGTGGGTGGGCATGACAAATTTCTTCTCTTTACCTGTGCGCTGGGCGATTACTGCACCTAGTACTTCAGGGATTACATCCCCGGCCTTGCGAATAATCACGGTGTCACCGATCAGCACACCTTTGCGTTCAATCTCTTCCTGGTTATGCAAGGTCGCATTGGTCACGGTAGATCCGGCAACCTTCACTGGCTCCATAAATGCAAATGGCGTCACGCGCCCAGTGCGACCAACACTGACTCTGATATCGAGCAATTTTGTGGTGACTTCTTCAGGTGGATACTTATAAGCAATCGCCCATTTAGGTGCTCGTGAAGTAAAGCCCAGCGCTTGTTGAGATGCGATCTCATCTACCTTAATAACGATCCCATCAATCTCATGCTCAACATCGTGGCGATGTTCGTTGTAATGAGCAACGAATTTTTCAACGTCGGCGCGGGTAGAGACAACACGGAACCGATTGCTCGTCGGTAAACCAAGTTCCTTAAGGAATTCATATGCCTCTGATTGGCTTTGAAATTTTCCGCCAACATGTGCGCCGATTCCGTGCACCACAACGCTTAAGGGACGTGATGCGCTGACACGTGGATCTTTTTGGCGTAGTGAAC
>JBIPNL010000147.1:0-2682 GCA_044373255.1 Candidatus Planktophila sp.
GTAGTCAGAAGGTCCGATGTGAACGTTCTTCTCACCTAGGTCATGATCTAACTGAGATGTTACAGAGTTGGTCTTAGAGATCTTCTTAGATTCAAGGCGATCACGCTCGAGCATGTTCTTGAAATCCATATTTCCACCAACGTTTAATTGGTAGGTGCGATCTAGGTGTACACCACGATCTTGGAAGAGTTTTGCCATGATGCGGTGAGTGATAGTCGCACCAACTTGGCTCTTGATGTCATCTCCAACAATTGGAAGTCCTGCATCAGCAAACTTCTTTTCCCATGCTGGATCAGAGGCGATAAATACTGGAAGTGCGTTTACGAATGCACATCCTGCATCAATTGCGCATTGTGCATAGTACTTTGCAGCAACTTCAGAGCCCACTGGTAGGTAGCAGATAACTACGTCTACTGCTTCATCTTTTAGCACCTTAACAACATCTACCGCTGGTGCATCAGATTCCTTAATGGTCTCCTTGTAGTATTTTCCTAGCCCATCGTTTGTAACTCCGCGAAGAACTGGGACACCAGTCTTTGCTACGTTACTAAATTTGATTGTGTTATTTTCACTTGCCCAGATTGCTTCTGCGAGATCAAGTCCCACTTTCTTAGCATCAACATCAAATGCTGCAACAAACTTAACGCTGGAGATGTGATATCCCCCAACAACTGCATGCATAAGACCTGGGATCTCTTGATCTAAAGCGGCGTCTTTGTAGTACTCGACACCTTGAACTAATGAGTTAGCGCAGTTTCCAACGCCAACGATTGCAACACGGATGTCGCCTTTACCGGTTGTGATATTCACTCTATTTCCTCTCGGTTTTGATCATGTCTTCCAGCCAAGCGATCTCTCTATCGGCTGATTCCAGTGAGTGACGTCGCCACTCTTCTAGATATTTATCGATTCCAACGGGTGACTTCTCGAGTTCACCACGAAGGATTTCTGCTTTCTCCTTAAGGCGACGATGGCGTCCCTCAAGAATTCTCACTCTGTTCTTTGCAGAGGTTGGTCCAAAAAATGCAAAACGAATTTCAAATCCTTCATCTTCCCAAGTCTCTGGTGTTACTGATTCGGTCAGCGATGCAAACTTGCGAGCGCCAAGATCGGTAATCGCATAGACAATGCGTGATCGACGAGAAGTTGATTCAACGGTTGACTCCGCAATCAATCCAGCTTCCATCATTCGGCGAAGCTGCGGATAGAGAACGGAAAATGAAAGAGCGCGGAAAGGTCCAAAGATCGCCCCCATTCTCTTTCGCAGTTCATAGCCATGAAGTGGACTTTGGGAGAGCAATCCAAGGAGGGCAAATTCGAGAGACTCAGAACGCGAGCGCATCGTGACCTGCCTTTCCCTGATTTCATCCCATGATTTGTTGAGCCTGTAAGCCCAAGAACTACTCCGTAAGATGTATCGAATGGATACATCGATGCGTAATCTAATCGGATATAGGCCCTGGAGGCAACTTGGGCGCGCCCAAAGGGGTAAACCTGGGACCTTTTCAGCCATGTCAGTGGTTGCGAGGAGAATAAGGCCATGATCAAACCTGCAAAGCCCGCCCGCGAAAACATCTCCCCTTCAGACCTAACTTTTGGCCTATCCACCTGCAAGAGGTGTCTATGGATCAAGTATTGGTACAAAGTAATCATGCCTGGTGCTTTTCCCTTGGTGGGAACGATGGCAGCTCTTCAAGAGGAGCACTTTCAAGGCGCCGATATGCCAACGATTGATCCCTCTCTTCGCCCTGGGAAAGTTTCTAAATGGGGCGAATGGGTAAAAAGTAAGCCCTTGGCTGTTAATGGCGTTGAAACGCGATGGAGAATTCTAGGTAAATACGATCTGGTTTCAACCAATGAAGATGGCACCATCGGTTTAATCGACTGCAAAGTCTCCGATAGCCAAAGAGATACCGGCCAGTTCTATTCGCCACAACTCGAGGCTTATGCCTATTCTCTAGAAAATCCAGCAGCTGGAAAGGGGCAAACAGTTGCTTCAATGGGCTTGCTCGTTTGGAAGCCAACACATGCAATTGGAACCTCAGTCGATGATTATGGTTTTGGTGTCTTCCAGAAATACATTCCAGTAGAAAGAGACCAAGAGAATTTCTTAAAGGTAATTGGTGAGTTTATAACTGTGCTCGAAGGCGAACTTCCTGAGCCAGGGGCAGAGTGTGCAACCTGTAACTATCTAGTTGCTCGAAACGCACTGAATTAACTCTTGTTTAGTCCGCTGCTTTTCACCGAACTGGATTAATCCTCGTCCTCATTTTTTTCAAGTCTGGCCTTTTTTGGGGCATATGTATCAACGTACTCTTGCCCAGAAAGCTCACCTATTGCTTTCATAATCGTATCTGCCACATTTCTTAGATGTTCTAAATCTGTTGGATCACCATCGAAGTACATAGGTTCTCCAAAACTCATTCCCACTCTTTTTACATTTGGTACTACTTGCCCAGTTGGTTGAATTTTGTCAGTATCAAACATCGCCACTGGAACAACTGGGGCACCTGATTCAATTGCAAGGCGAGCAATTCCTGTACGTGCTTTATACAGTCTGCCGTCAGGTGATCTTGTTCCCTCTGGATAGATACCAAGGCATGCACCATCTGATAAAACTTTCAGTCCAGTTATGAGGGCTGCCTCGCTTCGGCGCCCACCGGAGCGATCTACAGGAACTTG
>JBIPNL010000030.1:0-10874 GCA_044373255.1 Candidatus Planktophila sp.
GGCATCTTTTGCAGGTGACCAAAAAAGAGTAAGACATTCGACCAAGATCATCGCGGCGTAGAGCCAGAAATATGTATTCACTATTGGGATTGAGATATAGAGCGCGGCGCGGAGAATATCGACTGTAACCATCAACCGGCGGCGATCGAAGCGATCTGCAAGAACACCAGCGAGCGGGCCGAGGAAGACTGCTGGCAAAAGGCGGGCGATAAAGACACCGGCGATAGCAAAGTTTGCTGTTGCGTAATCTCCACCCGAGAGTTGTTGCGCTAGCGCTGTGGTTGCAAGCAGGCCGAGCCAATCACCGATCGATGAGAAGACCATCGAGTTCCATAACTTACGAAACGGTCTGATCGAAAGCACGCTACGTCGAGCATCCTGCGCCGGGGCGGCAGGACGAGGCAGCGATGCGGTCATAGGCGAAAGTCTATCGGTGCCGGATTGTCGAGAAAAAGAGCCTAAAAGAGGCTCTCTACGCTCTCTTTGAGGCTATATCGAGATTGAAAACCCATAGCTGTTTTGGCAAGTGTGACATCGGCGCATAAGAAGGCGGGGTCGCCTGCTCTGCGGTCTGTATCAATAGGTGTGACATCGCTACGACCCATGGAATCCAGCACAAACTTTACGATTTCGCGCACTGATGCACCTTTTCCGGTACCGATATTCATAGTTGGTGGCAAGGCCTTTGTGGCATCGGCGGCTGCGAGATGGGCTGCTGCAATATCACGCACATCGACGTAATCGCGCACGCATGTGCCATCAACTGTTGGATAGTCATGGCCGTAGATCACAGGTGCTTGTCCACTTTTAACTCGGTTAATCACAATCGGTACAAGATTTTCCACTGAGTTATCGAGCAACGCTTTATTCGCACTTCCAACAACGTTAAAGAATCGAAGTGAGGATCCGTGATTTCCTGGGATCGAAATGAATTCGGTGACTTTCTCTTCAGCGGATAACTTCGATGATCCGTATGGCGAGATTGGCGCTGTAGGGCCATCTTCACGACATGGATCCATTGAATCTGGGCTTCCATACACGGCAGCCGTTGAAGAGAAGATGAAACGTTTCACGCCGTGGCGCTTTGCAATCTCTAGCAGCTCAACGGTGGCGGTGTAATTCACTTCAAGGTATTCATCGGGCTTCTCCATCGATTCACCGACCGCCTTAAGAGCTGCGGTGTGAACGATGCCGGTGAAGCCACCAGCTGCGATAAGCGCCTCAACTTTTGCGAAATCACGCAGATCAATTACTTCAAGTGGAATATCAATACCGTGCTTTGCGCGAAGGTAATCAAAGCGGGATTCAAGTCCTTGATAGAGCGAATCAAGGAGTACGACATCTTTGCCAGATTCGATAAAGAGGTCAGCGACATGTGTGCCGATATATCCGGCGCCACCTGTAATTAACCACTTCTGCTTACTCACTTTTTCTTCGCCTTACCAGTTGCTGCTTTTTTGGCAGCTTTCTTGGTTGCTGCCTTCTTAACTGTGTTCTTTGTCAGAGTCGGCGCAGTATCGCCAGGCTTTGCTTTTGCTGCTTTCTTCCGTGATTTCTTCGGTGATGGGCCGTTTTCAGCTTCCCATGCGCGACGTCCGGCCAATAATTCGAGTGCGCGATCCATTGTGAGAGCTTCAAGAGTGTCACCGCGACGAAGCGTCGCATTCGTTTCGCCATCGGTGACATACATGCCGAAGCGACCATCTTTAACAATGACTTCTTTGCCCGTGGCAGGATCTGCGCCAAGTTCTTTCAACGGCGGCTTGGCAACTCCACGACGACGCTCTTTTGGCTTTGAGTAAATCTCGAGTGCTTCATCGAGTGTGAGCGAGAAGAGTTGATCCTCTGATGTAAGAGTTCTGGAATCAACGCCGGCTTTGAGGTATGGACCGTACCGACCGTTTTGAATCGTAATATCTTCACCAGATGAATTGGTGCCAAGTATCCGCGGCAATGAAAGCAGTTTAAGTGCATCATCGAGTGTGATGGTATCGAGGGTCATCGTTGAAAGAAGAGAAGCTGTCTTTGGTTTCGGTGCATCCTTCTTCTTACGCTTCTTCTTTGGTTCGCCCTTATCGTTAAGTTCAACCGGTTCTTCCGGAAAGATCTCAGTGATGTATGGGCCGAAGCGACCTGACTTTGCAATGACTTCAAAGCCAGTTGTTGGATCTAACCCGAGTTCGCGCTCTCCAGATGGCGCTGCTAGTAGTTCAATTGCCTTCTCAAGTGTTAACTCATCGGGGGCTAAACCTTCAGGAATATTTGCCAGTTTACGATCTTCATCTGGCAAGTTCTGTTGGAGGTAAGGACCGTAACGCCCTACACGAATTTCAATATCGGCAGATAGATTCATTGTGTTAGTTGCGCGTGCATCAATAACGCCAAGGTCTGCCGCCAGTACTTCAAGGCCCGGCTCACCATCGTGGCCGTAATAGAAATCGCGGAGCCAATCAATACGGGTGGCTTCACCTGAAGCGATCTTATCGAGATCTTCTTCCATGCTTGCGGTGAATTCGTAATCAACTAGCTTTGTAAAGTGCATTTCAAGCAAGCCTGTAACAGAGAATGCTAAGAAGGTTGGGACAAGTGCGCGGCCGCGCTTATAGACATATCCGCGATCTTGAATCGTCTGCAAGATTGAGGCAAATGTTGATGGCCGACCAATACCAAGTTCTTCAAGTTTTTTAACAAGTGTTGGCTCTGTATAACGAGCAGGTGGCTTTGTATCGTGGCCTTCGCAGGAATATTCACTCACCTTTACTGATTGGCCCATAGTCATCGCAGGTAAGCGCTTATCGCTCGCCTCTTCATCAACCTTGGCGTTCTCATCTGGAATATCGTCATAGGCGGCTAAGAATCCAGGGAAAGTAATCACGCTTCCGTTTGCACGAAATATTGCAGCTTGCTTTTCTGATGTTGTGACATCAAAGTCAACGCGCATCTGCATCTTCTTAGCATCTGCCATCTGGGAAGCCACGGTGCGCTTCCAAATTAAGTCATACAACGCGAATTCATCACGTGATAGCTCTGGCGCTAACTCACCTGGAGTCTTAAATGAATCTCCTGCCGGGCGGATCGCTTCGTGTGCTTCTTGCGCGTTCTTGGTTTTGCCTTGGTACACACGTGGCTCTGAAGCAACATGGTCGGCGCCATATAAAGACTTGGCAGCAGCGCGCGCCGCTGAAATTGCTTGCGCCGATAAGTTAACTGAGTCGGTACGCATATAGGTGATGTAGCCGTTTTCATATAAACGTTGTGCGATGCGCATTGTGATCTGTGCACCCCAACCAAGGCGTGATCCCGCATCTTGTTGCATCGTTGATGTTGTAAATGGTGGCTTCGGACGTTCGGTACGTGGAGATTCCTCCATCGACTTTACGACAAGGCTTTGTCCTTTGAGCGAATCAACGAGTGCGCGGGCGCTGGTTTCATCAAGTAAGAGGATGTTCTCTAGCGACTTCTCTTTTACCGCGCCATCTGCGCCAAAATCACTTGTCGCCGCTACTTTCTTGCCTGCAACGCTGAGTAAGCGTGCGGTGAATCCAAGTTCGCAGGTGGCGTTGAGATCCCACCAGCTACTAGAGATAAAGGCCATACGTTCGCGTTCTTTTTCAACGATCAATTTTGTTGCAACAGATTGCACACGTCCGGCAGAGATTCGAGGCATTACCTTCTTCCATAGAACCGGCGATAGACGGTATCCATAGAGACGATCAAGCACTCGGCGAGTTTCTTGCGCATCAATGAGGTGATAATCAAGATCACGTGTATTTACAACGGCTTCTTGAATAGCGTCCTTGGTGATTTCGTTAAAGACCATTCGCTTAATGGGGATCTTTGGTTGTAGTACCTCAACTAAGTGCCAGGCAATAGCTTCACCTTCGCGGTCTTCATCCGTTGCCAGAATAAGTTCGTCAGCGCCCTTCATCAACTCTTTTAATTCGGCAACTTTCGCCTTCTTATCGGGGTTAATGACATATAAAGGTGCGAAATCATTTTCGATATCCACGCCCTCTTTCGACCAAGGGAACTTCTTAACCTCTTTAGGAATATCGGCAGCCCTCTGTGGAAGATCACGAATATGGCCGACGCTAGCCTCGACGATGTATTCATCGCCAAGGTAGCCGCCAATTTTGCGCGCCTTCGCTGGTGATTCAACGATGACGAGCTTCTTAAGATCTTTTGCCATATCTACCTAGGGGAAGGCCGTTTCTCGAATTCTGTGGTGCTTAGTATTCGATAGAAGTTGATTGGCGACGGTTACGAACGAGTGCAGCAACGATAAATGCTGTTGCAACGAGTGCGATCGCAATAGAAGCCGATGATTGTGTTGGCAATGCAAATCCAACAATTGCTGGAGTAATCAAGAGACCAACAAGGTTCATCACCTTAATCAATGGGTTAATAGCCGGACCTGCTGTGTCCTTAAATGGATCTCCAACAGTGTCACCGATGATTGTTGCGGCGTGGGCTTCTGAACCCTTTCCGCCGTAATGTCCATCTTCGACCATCTTCTTAGCGTTATCCCACGCACCACCTGAGTTCGATAGGAATACAGCCATAAGAGTTCCGGTACCAATTGCACCTGCAAGGTAGGCACCAAGTGCACCAACACCAAGACCAAAGCCAACAGCAATTGGTGCCATAACAGCCAAGATTCCTGGTGTGACGAGTTCACGGAGTGAATCGCGAGTACAGATATCAACAACGCGACCGTACTCAGGCTTCTGAGTTCCGTTCATGATTCCTGGGTGCAACTTGAACTGGTTACGAACTTCCATAACTACAGCACCTGCAGCGCGAGAGACCGCGTTGATTGCAAGACCTGAGAATAAGAAGACAACTGCTGCGCCGATGATCAAACCTACGAGGTTACGTGGATCTGCAACATCGAGAACGCCCTTGAATTGAGGCGCAACTTCTGTTCCGACTGCAACAGCTTCACTTACCGCCGTTTTAATTGCATCGGTAAATGCTCCGAAGAGCGCTGTTGCTGCCAATACAGCTGTTGCGATTGCAATTCCCTTAGTAATCGCCTTTGTTGTGTTTCCAACTGCATCAAGGCTGGTAAGAATCTGTGCGCCTTCACCCTTAACATCTCCTGACATTTCTGCAATGCCTTGAGCGTTATCTGAGATAGGACCGAATGTATCCATCGCAACAATCACACCTACTGTTGTAAGAAGACCGGTACCTGCGATTGCAATTGCAAAGAGTGACAAGACGATTGATCCACCACCGAGCAAGAAGGCACCAAATACTGCTGATGCGATCAAGATTGCTGAATAAACAGCAGATTCAAATCCAACTGAGATACCTGCCAAGAGAACTGTTGCAGCACCTGTCTGTGATGATGCAGCGACATCGTTAACTGGACGACGACCAACTTCGGTAAAGAAGCCGGTAAGAACTTGGATGGCCGCAGCTAGTGCGATACCGATAAGAACTGCGCCAAATGTAAGCACGCGTGGGTTGATATCTCCAGCTTCAGCCAAAATATCTGCATTCGGTGCAATAAGACCGTTGAGTGAAGCTGGTAGGTATGTAAATGTTGCAAGACCTACGAGAATCGCAGAAATTATTGCTGATAAGAAGAATGAGCGGTTAATTGCTGTCATTGCTGACTTATCTGTGCTGCGCAACTTTGTAAGGAAGATACCGATAATCGCGGTAACAATTCCGATTGCTGGAACGATCAATGGATAGATAAGACCTTCGACTCCGAATGCTGCCTTACCCAAGATAAGGGCAGCTACAAGTGTGACCGCATATGACTCGAACAAGTCAGCTGCCATACCGGCACAGTCACCAACGTTATCGCCTACGTTATCTGCAATTGTTGCAGGGTTGCGTGGGTCATCTTCTGGAATATTCTTTTCAACTTTACCTACGAGGTCAGCTCCGACATCTGCTGCCTTTGTAAAGATACCGCCACCAACGCGCATAAACATCGCGAGCATTGCAGCGCCAAAACCAAATCCTTCTAGAACTGTTGGTGCATTTGATTTAAAGAGTAAAACTGCGCCAGCGGCACCGATAAGTCCAAGACCAACTGTTGTCATACCAACAACGCCACCTGTGCGGAATGCAATTGTTACCGCATCTGTCGCACTGCCTTGGCGAGCAGCTTCTGCAACGCGAACATTTGCGCGCACTGCCAGCCACATTCCGTTATATCCAACGAGTGCTGAAAACGCAGCGCCCATAAGGAAGAAGAGTGAGCGACCAATTTTGATCGAAAGGGTCTCAGCCGGTAGAGCAAAGAGTAGGAAGAAGACGATTCCGACAAAGTAGGACAAGGTCGTGAACTGACGCTTGAGATAAGCGGCGGCACCTTCTTGAACCGCTTCGGCGATCTCAATCATCTTGGCTGTTCCTTCGCTAGCTGCCAAGACCTGGCCGCGAAGCACCCACGCGATGGCAAGGGCTGCCAATGAGATTCCGAGAACCACATATGTGATGTTGAGTTCTCTACCTATAACTTGCACTGCATCTGTTGAAGCGGCGGCGTAAAAGCGCATCAGTTCTCCTCCGTTGGAGAGTTAGGGCGCCCCGCTTGATGGGTGCGCCGAACAGGGGCGAGTCTACATATACATATCTATTAAGTAAGAAATCTGACCCCTTTTTACGCGTGGATGGGGGCGGGGGCTTATCCTCAACTAATGGAATCCCTGATCAACTCTTTCCACCCCGAGACGCTGATCTCGACCTTTGGTTTCATCGGCGTACTGGTGATTCTCTTTACTGAGACGGGTCTGTTGGTCGGAATGTTCTTCCCGGGGGACTCGCTCCTCTTTCTTGCCGGCCTCGGCGCATCAGGTGCTGCCAGCCAAGCTCTGGCTGGTGTTCAGCTTCCTATCGTTGGACTTTTAATCGGTGCACCGATCGCTGTGATTACCGGATCGCAGACTGGTTACTTTATCGGCCACAAATATGGGAAGAAATTATTTGATCGTCCCAATAGTCGTTTCTTTAATCAGGCAAAAGTTGAAGCGACGCAGAAGTGGTTACTGAGATATGGAATCGGTAAAGCGCTCTTTCTTGCTCGCTTTACACCCTTTGTTCGCACACTGATCAATCCGATGTGCGGAATTATTGGTATCCCGAAAAAAACTTTCTTTCTCTGGAATAGCGTGAGCGCAATTATCTGGGCCGATGGAATTATCTTGGCGGGTTACTTCTTAGGAGAATCGGTAAAGGATTCACTGGACACTTATCTCTTACCGATTACATTGGCAGTGTTGCTGATTACTACCTTGCCAGTTCTCTTTGAGCTCTTCCGTGAATGGCGTACGAAGAAAGAGTGGTCTTAAAGACCTAGGTCCGCTAGCGAATACGCCGTGCGATATTCAAGTCCTGCAGCGTCAATTGCCGGCTTAGCACCACGTTCCACAATTACTGCAACACCAACAACAATTGCGCCAGCTTCTCTTAGCGCTTCGACAGCAGTTAACACTGAGCCTCCGGTTGTCGAAGTATCTTCCACAGCTAAGACGCGCTTACCTTTTACATCTGGACCTTCAATTCGACGTTGTAATCCGTGTGCTTTCTCTGCTTTGCGAACAACGAAGGAATCAAGTGCGCGTCCTTGGCTTGCTGCAACATGCATCATCGCTGTTGCGACTGGGTCTGCGCCAAGAGTCAACCCACCGACTGCCTCAAAATCTAAATCTTTTGTGAGATCGAGCATCACTTGTCCCACTAATGGCGCTGCCACATGATCAAGTGTGATGCGGCGCAGATCAACGTAGTAATCCGCCTCTTTGCCCGAAGATAAGATGACTTTTCCGTGAACAACTGCCTTATTTTTGATCTCTTCTTTAAGTAGGTCGCGTGCGCTCATGGGGGGAGCCTACCGCGCTACTAATCTTCTTTATAGATAATTACTTCTGATTTCCTACGTATGGCTAAAGATTTTGGCGGATTTTCAGAGATCAACGCATCCACCTCGATACGTAGCTTTGCTACCTCAATTGCCATATTCGCCATTGCAGATTCAAGTTCGATAATGCGCTTAATTCCTGCATGATTTATTCCTTCGCCAATCAACCTTTGAATTGTGCGCAGCGATGCGATGTCGCGTAATGAATATCTACGATTGCGACCAACGGTACGAGATGGAGAAACAAGACCTAAGCGATCGTATTGGCGAAGGGTCTGCGGATGAAGACCCGAGAGTTCTGCCGCAACTGAAATAACATAAAGTCCGGCCGCCTCATCAATCTCTTTGCGCTTCTCTTCGCTCATTGCGTTGCCTTTGTTCTAAATTCAAGGCGCACATCATGGGCTGCTGTCGCCTCCGCAAATTTCTGAAGTGCTTGACTTGCCTCACCCTCAATTTTCTGTGGCACTTGTACATCGATCGTTGCCAATAAATCACCAACGACGGTTCCCTTTTTTATGCCGCGGCCCTTAACGCGAAGGGTGCGCCCATTGGGAGTTCCGGGAGCTAAGCGAACAGTGACTTCTTCACCATCAAGGGTAGGAACTTTTATATCCGCACCAAGCGTTGCTTCAACAAATGTAACCGGAAGTGTAAGAAGTAAGTTCTCAGCCTTGCGCGAGAAAACTGAATGTGGTTTTACATGAAGCAGAATAAAGAGATCGCCGGGACCGGCTTCACCTGGTGCGCCTTTTCCTTTAACGCGAATCTTCGCGCCATCATTTACTCCAGCTGGAACTCGCGCAGTAATCTTCTGTGGCTTTCCACCATCTGTTGACAGTGAAAGTTCTAGCGTTGTACCAAATATAGATTCCTTAAATGTGATCGTTGATTCGGTCTGTAAATCTTGTCCTTTACGTGGACCGCGTCTGACACCGCCGCCACCAAATAAATTAGCAAAGATGTCATTTGATGATCCACCGGCAAAGAGGTCGGAGAAATCTCCGCCGCCGCCAAAGCCACCTGTCGGTGCGCGGAATCCACCACGTTCAAAGAGTGAGCGTGCTTCGTCATATTCTGCGCGCTTTTTTGAATCAGAGAGGATGTCGTATGCCTCTGAAACTGCCTTAAATTTCTCTTCTAGAGCGCTATCGCCCTTAGTTTTATCGGGGTGTAATTCGCGCGCCAAAGTACGGTACTTCTTCTTGATTTCATCAGCGCCGGCTTTTCTGTCGACGCCGAGAATCGCGTAGAAGTCCTTCTCGTAGAGATCTTTGGCTGCCATGAATTACTCGCTGACTGGGCTTTCTTGCGGGTCGGTCACACCCACGCGTGCAGGTCGAAGGATGCGTTCTTTGAATTTGTAACCCGGCTGCAAAATCTTTGTAGCCGTTGGCTTTGTTACATCAGTAGATGTGTCATGCAGTAACGCTTCATGTATTTGTGGATCGAAGGCATCGCCTTCGGTTCCATACTTTGATAATCCAATGCGCTCTGTAGCTGATGCAATGTGATCTGCAACTGCCTTGAAGCCACCGGTTAACTCACCATGTGAAGCTGCTCGCTCAATATCATCTAGTACCGGAAGCAACTCAATGAGAACAGAGCTCACTGCAAGTTCGTGTGCCAGTGAACGATCGCGCTCTACTCGCTTTTTGTAATTTGCATACTCGGCTTGAACTCGTTGAAGATCGGCGGTGAGTGCGCTCACCGGGTCAGTCTCCTGACCCGGTTGCACATCAACTTCTTCAATAACGTCAGTAACCTCAGTTGCGAGATCTTCTGACATTAGTTTTTGCCTTCTTCGACAACCTCGTCGATTACCTCAGCATCTTCAACGCCATCTTCCGTTGCATTTCCTGCCGCTGCACCTGCTGCTGCATACATCAGCGCACCAAGTGCTTGAGACAGAGTTGAGACCTTTTCGGTATTTGTCTTGATCGACTCAAAGTTAGCACCACCGAGAGAAGTCTTGAGTTCGGCAAGTGCTGCCTCAACTTCATTCTTCTTCTCTAGCGCTTCACCTTCTGTGAATTTATCTGCATTATCTGCAATAAATTTTTCAGTCTGGTAGACAAGTGAATCTCCAGTGTTGCGAATCTCTGCCTCTTCCTTGCGCGCTTTATCTTCTTCGGCGTGGGCTTCAGCATCTGCCATCATGCGATCAATCTCATCCTTTGAAAGTGCTGAGCCACCACTGATTGTGACGCTCTGCTCTTTACCTGTTGCAAGATCTTTCGCTGATACGTGAACGATTCCGTTTGCATCGATATCGAATGTGACTTCCACTTGTGGAACTCCACGTGGTGCTGGTGCGATACCTGAGAGTTCAAACATGCCTAGCTTCTTGTTGTAAGCAGCCATTTCACGCTCGCCCTGGTAGACCTGGATCTGCACTGCTGGCTGATTGTCATCAGCTGTTGTGAAGATTTCGCTGCGCTTTGTAGGAATGGTTGTGTTGCGCTCGATCATGCGCGTCATCACGCCACCCTTGGTTTCAATTCCGAGAGTAAGTGGAGTCACATCAAGGAGAAGTACATCTTTAACTTCACCCTTAAGCACACCTGCCTGTAGCGATGCACCGACTGCAACAACCTCGTCAGGATTCACACCCTTATTTGGCTCTTTTCCGCCGGTGAGATCGCGGACAAGATCAACAACTGCTGGCATACGAGTTGATCCACCCACAAGAACAACGCTCTTGATCTTTGAAATTGAAATTCCAGAGTCTTTAAGAACTTGCTGGAATGGCTTCTTGCAACGATCGAGCAAATCAGCTGTGAGTTGCTGGAATTGCGCGCGAGTAATTGTCTCGTCAAGGAACAACGGGTTCTTCTCTGCATCAACAGTGATGTAAGGAAGATTGACTGCTGCCTGTTGTGAAGATGAGAGTTCAATCTTTGCCTTCTCAGCTGCTTCACGAATGCGCTGCATCGCCATTTTATCTTTTGTAAGATCGATACCGTTCTTGGATCCAAATGTTTGTACAAGG
>JBIPNL010000032.1:0-10652 GCA_044373255.1 Candidatus Planktophila sp.
GTAACCCATAATCTTGAACTTTCCCTTTCGGGCGGGCGTGAAAGCGTACGAAACGCCACAGTTGCCACTGCAATCGGCTCATTTACGCGTATCCTTAGAACACGTACAAACGAAGGGGGATGACGATGGCTCTACTACGCGAAGCAGTCGGTAGCTCTCTCCGTGCTGCGCGCACAGAACAATCAAGAACTCTCCGTGATGTCGCACGCGAGGCTCGTGTCTCACTTGGATATCTTTCAGAGGTCGAACGCGGACAGAAAGAAGCGTCATCCGAGCTTCTTAATTCAATTTGCGAGGCGCTAGGCCTTCAACTCTCAGCGCTCATGAGTGATGTCACTTCACAGATCGCATCGAGCGAGATCGCAAAACTCACCGTTGTCGACGCAGCCTAAATACGCCGCTCAAGGCGCTACTCATCGCCGTACCGAAGAAGCAATTCTCTCTGCAACTAAAGAGTTGATCGCAGCGTCAGGGGCTTCAAAAATTTCAATGATTGATATCTCTGCGCACTCACAGGTTGCGCGTGCAACGTTATATAACCATTTCCGAGATAAGTCATCGGTTATTGAAGCACTTTTGCAAGCCGAGATCGGCAGATTGATTCAGCAGATGCAGAACGTAGGCACACCTGCAGACGCTCTGGAATTCCTATCGCGTTCTGTCTCTAGCGACCCAGCACTGGCAGGACTTCGCAGCCATGACCCTGCTTTGCTGGCGCAGTTACTGATACATAGTGAGCATCCGCTCTATCTTGATCTTGCTCGTGCAATTTTTTCACTCACACAATCTCCCAGCGCAACGGGACTCGCAATGCGCTGGTTACTAGGCCAAGTCCTACAACCTGTGACACCAGAGCAATCACGCGATCAAGCGATCCTGCTCGTTGAAAATACACTCTTTTAAATCTGATGCACTTGCAATTGGTTTGCAATAAATGAGAATCTCCGACCTACGTGAGCGAATATCACGTTCATTTGGCCAGGAATGGGCCCCTTCGTTCTGTAAAGATATTGCAATTCCAGAGCTGGGGAGTAAATCCGTTGAAGAGGCGCTCTCTGAAGGCGTGGAGGCGCAAGACATTTGGCGGGCACTCTGTCGTGCATATCCACTCGAAACCTTTAAAGAAAAATAAGTATTTGCAAATAGTTTGCAAAGCAGTATCACTCAGATCACAATATGAAACCGCTATCGATTTCAAATTAAGCTGGATTTTTGGTATTATCGGCTCATGTTTACAAAGCGCCGCGTGATTGATTATTGCCGCGTGTCCTCATCTATCTGTCGTTAGTTTTTCAACCTTTCATTTGCATAACCAGCTACTTTTATTTTTATCAAATCAACTTAACTTAAACAAAGGATAATTATGTCAAAAGCACCGAAAAAAATAGTTGCTGCGTTAATAAGCGCTGCATTTGTCAGTCTTTCATTAGGATCAACTGCACCAGCCCAAGCAGCACCAAAGAATCTAGCACGTGCTGTTGTGACGGCAGATTGGCTTGAGAAAAACCTCAACGATCCTAAGGTCGTCATTGTAGAAGTTAGTACCGAGCCAGGAATTTATGAGCGTGGACACATTCAAAATGCGGTCAAGATAAGTTGGCACACTGATCTAGTTGATACCGTCAATCGTGACGTTGTCTCTGCAGCAAATTTCCAAAAGTTTGCACAGAACGCCGGAATCAGCCAGGATTCAACGATTGTTCTCTATGGCGACAAAAACAATTGGTTTGCCGCATGGGGAGCATGGATCTTTAATTTATACGGCGCGAAGGATGTTCGCATTCTTGATGGAGGCCGCGTAAAGTGGGAAAAGGATGGTCGTGCACTCACTACTTCAGTAACAACAAAAGCTAAAGGAAACTTCACAAGCACTCGCCTTGATAGGTCAATGCGCGCAACCTTGTTGCAGGACATTATTCCGGTGGCAAAAAAGCGTGTGAAGGTTGATCTCATTGATATTCGCTCAGCTGATGAGTACAACGGAAAGATCTTTGCTCCTCCAGGATTCCAGGAATTAGCAGTGCGTGCTGGACATATCCCGGGTGCGATCAATATTCCATGGGGTCTTAATGTCAACGCTGATGGCACCTTTAAGCCACTAGCTGATTTAAAGAAGCTCTATGCGGATAAAGGAGTTGATGGAAAGCAGCCAATCATCACATACTGCCGAATTGGTGAGCGTTCATCTCTCACATGGTTTGTTTTGAGTGAAATCCTGGGTTATGAAGTGAAGAACTATGACGGTTCATGGACTGAGTATGGAAACTCCGTTGGAGTTCCTATCTCGAATCCTTCAGGAACAGTCTGGGGACAGTCATAATCTCTGCAGTTAATTCATCCGATAGAGGCCCTAGAACTTCTAGGGCCTCTATCGGCATTTCCTCATGGAGTAGGGGCGATACTTACCGCACCATTGCTGCGATATTAATTGTCTTAGTATTACTTGGTACCGCCTTTTATCTTTCTGGTGGCGATGGCACTCGATCACAAGGCTCATTTTCGCTCTTGATCGGTGCCGCACTTGGAATCATCTTCGAGCGAGCGAGATTCTGTTTCTTCTGCATATTTAGGGATGCAATCGAGGATCGCAATACGACTCCATTTCTCTCTATTCTGACCGCAATTGCGGCAGGCAGCGTGGGCTACGCAATTCTCTTTGGACAATTTTTACCCGATACCTCTACAGGATTCTTCCCACCAAATGCTCATATTGGTCCGGTCAGTTGGGTCTTAGTAATTGCCGGCCTACTCTTTGGTTTAGGAATGGCACTTTCTGGAGCGTGCATCAGTGGCCATCTCTATCGAATAGGTCAGGGCTCACTCCGTGCCTTCCCCGCACTCTTTGGCTCCCTGATTGGTTTTGGACTTGGATTTGCAAGTTGGAACTCTCTCTATCTCGCAACCCTAAGCGAAGCACCGAAAACTTGGCTCCCTCATACATTTGGCTACGCCGGTTCATTAGCACTGACCTTCATTCTTCTTGCTGTAATCACAGTCCTTGCACGCAGATGGGGTACATCATCAGAACCAGTGTCCACATCTGAATCTGAAGGCGTTTATTCTCGTTTAATTATCACTCGGTGGCCTCCACTGATGGCAGGAGCCCTGGTTGGAATTGTAGGAACAATTGCTTACCTTCGTATTGAACCGCTTGGCGTTACACGCCAGCTAAGTACTACAGCCCGCACAGTTTTAAGTGATAGAGGTTATCTTCCTGAAACCCTAGAAGGTCTGGATGTATTGAAAGGTTGCGTTGCAGTGATCAGTTCTACGCTGACCAATAATGGCTGGCTAATTATTGGAATTGTTCTGGCTTCACTTGCTGCAGCGCTTGCAGGAAATCGATTTGCTTTTCAGAGCATCACACTGCGCAACAGTGCGACAGCCTTGATCGGTGGAATACTTCTTGGCTGGTCATCAATGGTTGCGCTCGGATGTACTGTCGGAGTCTTACTCTCTGGAACCCAAGCATTTGCACTTTCTGGGTGGGTTTTCTTTGCAACCGCGTTTCTCGGAACCGTTATTGGTGTAAAACTTAAGCTTCACAAGCTCTAAACTAAATTGCAATCACTTCTAAGATCCACGGATCGGTATCTGTTGGGGGAGTAAGCGCGCAAGGGTAGGTCTCTGAGACGATTGCATAGACATCCTCGGGCGATTTAGCTAGCGAGCGATTGACCAAAAGCATCCGGGCCACTTCTCCGCGGGTTTTCTTGGACATGTGGGTGACTATTTTGCGCACCCCATCAACGACGGTAGAGACCCGTATCGCTACCGTCTTATCCAATGGCCCTTGCCACACCCCCTGATATGTCGAAGATCTACAATCAATGATCAAGTTATTCGGATAAGCGGCCAACTTTCTCTCCACCACAGGGCGCATCGCGCTGGTATTGATCTTCTCTTTGTAATACTCAATTCGATCACTCGGAGATACGGCGCCATAACGCGCTGAGATGATCACCACTGATTTTTCACATCTCGCCTTAGCGCCACTTGATAGCGATGGATAGTCCAGCGCCTTAAAGAGAACCCCGCTATACACGGCGATGGCAGGCACGGGGCCGTTTGGGGTCGCATTCTTACCTTCTGATGGCGGCAAGAGGATCAACACCGACCCATTCTGGCCTGAGATCGAGCGTGCATCGGGAGATCTGCGACACGCCATCTGTGATGTCAGTGGGGGATGCTAGTTTTCGAACAGGTGTTCGGATACCCTTATACCTGTTCAACCAGAGCGGTTCCATCTTCCGCCCACAGCTCTTCCCCAGATGCTGTGGTCCGTCGGTGGGTCTCCGTACCTTCTGGGCCGTACCCAACGGATGGCAAAAGCCAGACGTTCTACCTAAGGAGTGAAAGTGGCAGCAAAAGAAGCAAAGCCAGATGCACCATCCGATCGCGCAACATCTGATCGTCAGAAAGCCCTCGATAGCGCCCTCGCCCAGATCGAACGTCAATTTGGCAAGGGTTCGGTTATCAAGATGTCTGATAAGCAGGCACAAGTAATTGAAGTAATTCCAACAGGATCTGTCGCACTTGATATCGCACTCGGCATCGGTGGACTTCCACGTGGTCGAATCGTAGAGATCTACGGACCAGAATCTTCAGGTAAGACAACTCTTACCTTGCATGCGATTGCAAGTGCACAGAAGCTCGGTGGAATCTGCGCCTTTATCGATGCAGAGCACGCATTTGATGCAGAGTATGCAAAGAAGCTCGGTGTTGATATCGATGCTCTCCTTGTTTCACAGCCAGATACAGGTGAACAAGCACTTGAGATTATGGATATGTTGGTCCGTTCAGGTGCTCTCGATCTCGTTGTTGTTGACTCTGTTGCAGCCCTTGTTCCACGCGCTGAAATTGAAGGCGAGATGGGCGATTCACATATGGGTCTTCAAGCTCGTCTGATGTCACAAGCTCTACGTAAAATTACCGGTGCACTCCACCAATCAAAGACAACAGCGATCTTTATCAACCAGCTACGTGACAAGATCGGTGTCTTCTTCGGCTCACCTGAGACAACAACAGGTGGAAAGGCGCTGAAGTTCTACGCCTCTGTTCGCCTAGATATCCGACGCATTGAAACGTTGAAGGATGGACAAGAGTCTGTCGGTAACCGCACACGCGTAAAGGTTGTCAAGAATAAGATGGCTCCACCATTTAAGCAGGCCGAGTTTGACATCATCTACGGTGTTGGAATCTCTCGCGAAGGATCTCTTATTGATATGGGCGTAGACCTTGGTATCGTCAAGAAATCTGGTGCTTGGTATACATACGAGAGCGATCAGCTTGGTCAGGGTAAGGAGAATGCTCGCGCATTCCTCGTGGATAACCCAGATCTAGCAAATGATATTGAGTCACGGATCCGCGCCTCATTTGTCCCTGTAGAAGTTGATGCAGAGATGATCGCTGAAATCGATGAAGCAGCAGCAGAGGTTGAGTTCTAATTTCTCTCCATTACGCAAAGGTTCCACGAGAATCGAAATCAGGTAGTGAGGGGCTCGACCCTTACGAAGTAGCTCACACAATTGCACTCAATGCCCTTGTGACCAGAGCGAAAAGTAAGGGTGAGCTTCTCGCTCACTTGAAAACTCGGGGGATAGAAGATGATGTTGCCGCCGCAGTCATCTTCAGACTCACTGAATCAGGGCTCATCAATGATGGTGAATTTGCTATCGCGTGGGCGACTTCTCGTCATGGCCACAAAAAGATTTCAAAGCGAATTATTGCCACTGAGCTTCGCCAGAAGGGCGTTACCCAAGAACAGATAGATGAAGCGTTAGATCAGATCGATGATGAATCTGAATATCGCGCAGCTTTTGATCTGGGATTCAAGAAGTACAACACGATGTCGCGCCTTGAGCCAGATGTTCAGATTCGTAGAATTCAATCGCTCTTACAACGCAAAGGCTTTAACTTCTCAATTATTGGCCGAGTCTTGCGTGAACTCGATCTGCTTGATCGTTAAGACTTAGCTAAATGCTCGCTGAGGCGAGTAGCAGTTGCGACAACTGATGCCGCATGCAAACGTCCAGGTTGGCGTCCTAATCGTTCAATAGGACCGCTAATTGAGACCGCGGCAATCACTTTTCCATTGGGGCCGCGTACCGGTGCTGAGACTGATGCAACACCTGCTTCGCGCTCACCAACAGATTGCGCCCAACCACGACGACGATCTGCTGCTAAGTGTGCGGCGGTAAATCTCGCGTTTTTAACTCCACGATGAATTTTTTCGGAATCTTCCCAAGCAAGAAGAATTTGGGCGGCAGATCCTGCTGCCATCGTTAACGATGCACCCACCGGAACAGAATCGCGCAGACCAGAGAGTCGTTCTGCAACGGCAACACAGATTCGAATATCTCCTTGACGGCGATAGAGCTGAGCAGATTCACCGGTGGCATCGCGCAGCGCGGCAAGTGCCGGCGCTGCAGCGGCAAGAAGTCGATCTTCTCCAGCAGCACCCGCCAATTCACCAGAGCGTTGTCCTAAGACAAAACGGCCAGATAGATCGCGGGTTACCAGGCGATGAAATTCCAGCGCCACTGCAAGACGATGAGCGGTAGGACGGGCAATTCCCGTAGCAGCTACAAGCTCTGCTAGGGAGTGCGGCCCTGATTCAAGGGTGCCTAAAATGGCTACCGCTTTATCTAGTACGCCGACTCCGCTATTCTTTCTATCCACCAGGTGATATTAACATCCCACCTAGTGAGATGCAAAGTTTGATAGAAAAAGGGGTTGCGATGGGTAAGACACTTGCAGAGAAGATATGGGCCGAACACGTTGTTCGCCAGGCTGATGGTGAGCCAGATCTTCTCTATATCGATCTGCACCTCATTCATGAAGTAACGAGTCCGCAAGCATTTGATGGGTTACGTCTTGCTAGTCGAACTGTTCGGCGCCCTGATTTAACTATCGCTACAGAAGATCACAATGTGCCGACCTTAGATATTTTAAAACCGATTGCTGATCCGGTATCCAAACTCCAAGTAGATACGCTTCGCGCGAATTGTAAAGAGTTTGGAATCCGTCTTCACTCGTTGGGTGATATTGAGCAAGGTATTGTGCATGTTGTAGGCCCACAATTGGGAATCACTCAACCAGGTATGACAATTGTCTGCGGAGATTCGCATACCGCAACCCATGGTGCATTTGGTGCCATTGCATTTGGCATCGGAACATCAGAAGTTGAGCATGTACTTGCAACGCAAACTCTTCCTTCCACACGTCCAAAAACAATGGCCATTAACGTTGAGGGAACCCTCAAACCGGGTGTGACATCAAAAGACATCATCCTTGCCATTATTGCCAAGATAGGAACCGGCGGGGGACAGGGCTACATCATCGAGTATCGCGGTAGTGCAATTCGCGCACTGTCGATGGAGAGCCGCATGACCGTCTGTAATATGTCGATCGAAGCTGGCGCCCGTGCTGGATTGATCGCACCGGATGAGACAACAATTGCTTACATAAAGGGCAAGCCACATGCCCCAGAGAATTGGGATGAAGCGGTTGCATACTGGAAGAGCTTGTACACCGATTCTGACGCGAAATTTGATATTGAGATTGATCTTAACGCTGACGAGTTAGAACCATTTGTTACATGGGGAACTAACCCAGGACAAGGACTTCCGCTTAACGCAAAAGTTCCTCACCCGGCAGATTATGCAGACCCAGCGATGCGCACATCGGCTGAGCGCGCACTCGAATACATGGGACTCACCGCTGGCACCCCCCTCAAAGAGATAGCTATTGACACTGTTTTCTTAGGCTCATGTACCAATGGGCGAATTGAAGATCTTCGTAGCGCGGCTGCAATTGTTAAGGGAAAGAAGATTGCATCTACCTTGCGCATGTTGGTCGTTCCTGGATCTGCTCGTGTTCGCCTCGAAGCAGAGGCGGAAGGTTTAGATAAGGTCTTTATTGATGCTGGTGCTGAGTGGCGTAATGCTGGATGCTCGATGTGTCTTGGAATGAACCCAGACCAACTTGCATCCGGTGAGCGCTCTGCCTCCACCTCGAACCGAAACTTTGAAGGTCGCCAAGGAAAAGGTGGTCGCACACACCTCGTAAGCCCAGTAGTAGCTGCAGCGACAGCGCTCCGCGGAAAACTTTCATCACCGGCTGATCTGTAAGGGGACCCAACAATGGAAAAATTCATTAAGCACACAGGTACAGGTGTTCCACTTCGCCGTAGCAATGTTGATACCGATCAGATCATTCCTGCTGTCTACCTTAAGCGCGTCACTCGTAGCGGTTTTGAGGATGGACTCTTTGCCGCTTGGCGCAATGATCCTGACTTTGTTCTCAATAAGGCTGAATACAAAAATGGAACGGTGCTCGTAGCCGGTGCTGACTTTGGAACCGGCTCATCCCGCGAGCACGCCGTCTGGGCCCTTCAGAATTACGGATTCAAAGCTGTCATCTCATCTCGCTTTGCCGATATCTTCCGCGGCAACTCACTCAAAGGCGGCCTATTGACTGTCATCGTGCCTCAGGCAGATGTTGAGGCCATGTGGGCGGCGATTGAGGCCGACCCAGCAACTGCCATTACCGTCGATCTTGACACTCGAACTGTTTCCTACAACTCAGTATCTCTTCCATTCACTATTGATGATTACACCCGATGGCGTTTGATGGAGGGCCTTGATGACATCGGATTAACCTTGAAACAGACGGATTTCATTGACACATTCGAAGAAAATCGCCGGTCGTACAAGCCAGCTACATTACCTATTCGCTAAAGACAGGAAATAATGAGCGTGAAATATGTCTTTTCGCGCCAGGGTGAGGTGTTTCTGTAAAACTCTCAATCCTAGAATGAGAGTTTTTTACGCATAAAAAGTGCACTTTCTTTCAAATATTAAATTGCGACACGCCCACGTGAATAACGGCATCACCCCATTACCTAGTTTAAGTTTTACACAGGTTAAGCAAATGCTTAATTTTTAAGCGTAAAACTAAGGGGATTTTGATGAATAAAGCCCAATTCATTGCCGCGTTGGCCCCACACTTCAACGACAGCAAGAGGGAAGCAGCTCACGCTGTAGATATCGTATTTGACACAATCACTCGCACAATGGCGCGTGGAGAAGATGTCATGATCAACGATTTCGGTAAGTTCAAGAAGGTTGATCGCAAGGCTCGCATGGGTCGTAACCCATTCACCGGCGAAACAATCAAGATCAAGGCGTCAAAGAAGGCACGCTTCTTGCCTGCAAAGGCTCTTAAGGAAGTTGTTGCTGGAGATCGCAAGCTTGCTCCAGCTCCAAAGCCAGAGCCAAAGGTTGTAGCTAAGCCTGTAGCGAAGAAGGCAGCACCTAAGAAGGCCGCCAAGAAGAAGGTCGCAAAGAAGGCAGCACCTAAGAAGGCCGCCAAGAAGAAGGTTGCAAAGAAGGCTGCACCTAAGAAGGCTGTACGTAAGAAGAAGTAATTCTCTTCACAGATAAGGCCCACGCATCACGCGTGGGCCTTATTTTTTCTACTTTTTATTGTTGAAGGAGCATCTATAACTCCTGCGACAGACTTAGAATTGTGACATGTCGAAATCCGGTTCCTCAAAGAAGAAACCTTTAAAGATTCGACTCAATCCTCCGCACGGATATCCACTCGGGATTAATCCCACCTTTCGCTTCTATGCATCGATCTTGATTCCGATCATGCGACTGATCGCAAAGTACGACTATCGCGAAGGTGTGAAGATTCCAAAGAGTGGCCCTGTGATCGTAGCCTCTAACCATGTCTCATATATGGATGCATTAGCTCTTGCATTCTTTTTATTCTCCAATGGACGTGCGCCGCGCTTCCTGGGAAAGATTGAAGTATTTAGAGTCCCTTTCATCGGAAGAATTCTTCTTGCGGCAGAACAAATACCTGTAGATCGTGAAAGTAAAGAGGCGAGTGTGGCTCTTACCTATGCCTTGCAATTACTTGGGATGGGTCATCTCATTGCTGTCTATCCAGAAGGCACGCTCACGCGTGATGATGATTATTGGCCGATGACTGCTAAGACTGGAGTCGCGCGGTTAGCGGTGATTTCCAAGGCACCTGTTTATCCCGCTGCACAGTGGGGGACGCAACGAGTCATTCCTCCGTATAGTAAAAAGTTTAGAATTTTTCCACGGACAACAGTTCGATATCGAGTCGGAGAACCAGTTGATCTCTCGCCTTGGTACGGCAAGGAAGAGGACCCGGTTGCTATGGCAGAGGCCACGGCGAAGATTATGGGTGCAATTACCGAATTGCTCGAAGAGATTCGCGGTCAAGTACGACCTAAGGCTATCTTTGACCCTCATACCTCCGAACTGCCACGCACAGGCAATTTTAGAAAAGGTGAGAAGAAGCAATGAGTAAGGTCACCGTCTTTGGAGCAGGAGCATGGGGTTCAACCCTCGCGCAGGTTCTCTGCGATGGCGGTAATGACGTTCTGCTGTGGGGACGTAACGCTGAGACAATTAACGAGATCAACTCACTTCATACAAACCAGCGCTATCTCGTAGGACAGAACCTTCCTACTCAGCTTCGTGCAACGACAGATCTTGATGAAGCTTTTGCCTACAGTAATGTGTATGTCTTAGCGATTCCTTCCACGCAATTGCGAGAAACACTCAACGAGTGGAAGCCGCGATTTTCAGCCGACTGCACGATCGTAAGTA
>JBIPNL010000148.1:0-2596 GCA_044373255.1 Candidatus Planktophila sp.
TCGCTTCCAATCGGTGCGGCGCGAATGACTCGAGAATTTCTCAACGGTGATCCTTACACGACAAAGAGTGTGAAAGCCCTCATGCAATATTCGAAAGAAAGTATCGAGCAATCTGTCGCCGGCGAACTTGCCGAACATAGAGCCGATCGCATTGTCGGAACAAGTAAAACATTTCGAACTTTGGCCCGTCTGACAGATCATTGGTATAAAGATGGTGGCGCATATCTTGAGCGCGAGGCTTTAGTCGCAGCAATAGAAAAGTTGAAAGACTTGTCCTTAAGTCAACGCGCTGCCCTGCCTGGAGTTTCTCAAAGTAGAGCAAAGCAGATAGTGGCAGGGGCAATAGTCGCCGAATCTGTTATGAAACATCTCTCCATTGAAAGAATTGAAATTTGCCCGTGGGCTTTGCGAGAAGGAATCGTTTTGAAATGGCTTGATTGGATGGAGAAGTAAGAGCTATTTGCTCTTCTCGACTTTTGGAGCAGGCGTCCAATCAACTGCAATGACCTCACCGCTACGGTGATGTAGGACAAATGAATCACCTGGCTTTAACTCAGCCGATAACCGTTTGAAGTTCTTTTTTCCGATGAGCTTCTTTACAAGCTTGGGAAGTACTGGATTATGGCTACACATCACTGAAGGCTTATCTGAGAGCATCACACTAAGGGCATAGTCCAGCGCTTTTTCGCTATCTTTCTCAAAGCCAAACTCGCTAATCTCTGAAGAGTAAATCGGAGTAATTCCATACTCTGCCGCCATGACTTCAATTGTCTGAACACATCTGATTGCATCAGAGCTGTAAATTCTCTCAATTGCATACGGGGCATAAATTGCTGGAATTTTAGCTGCCTGAATCTGCCCAATGTGTTCTAAGGGGCGATCGCCATCATCACCATCCCATTGATCGCGCTTCAGAGCCTTTGTATGGCGAAGTAAAACTAACGGTGTCGATCCAAAGCCAAATTCTTCTGCCATCCGAACAATCTCGCGATCATCGGCGTTACTTAATTTATTGATGGCATCAGAGATCGAAAGCCACTCGATTGCATCAACTTCTTCTGGGTTTGGTGTTGCCGCATTAAATTGATCTGCCTCTGCCACCCAGTAGCGAACTTCTTTAGTCACACCGTTTACTTCGTAATCAACGGTTCCAATCTCTGGACCGAAGATCGCCTTTACGCCAGTCTCTTCCAGTACTTCGCGAAAGGCTGCCTGAATATGGCTCTCACCTGGATCGACACCACCTTTAGGAAGTGACCAATCGTCATAACGTGGGCGATGAATAATCGCGATCTTCACATCACCACCGTCAATCGCTTGCCATAAGACTGCTCCGGCACCTTCGATACGATCAGCTGTTGCCATTTTTTAACCCTTCGGGTTTTCATTTAAATGATGCGAATGTGCATCCAAAAGAAGTGCTCCTGTTTCAGAGACGCTGTGGCGTTTCCAAGTTTGGCCATTGAGGTGCCAACTTTGCGTGTCACCTGAAAGACCAATATCCAAAATCTCTTTCAGTTGTTCAACATGTGCTCGGTTGTAGATTCGCACCAGACACTCAACTCTTCGATCAAGGTTGCGATGCATCAAATCTGCCGAACCAATCCAATATTCGCTCTCGCCGTCGTTGAGGAAGTAGAAGATTCTTGAATGCTCAAGAAAGCGACCTAGGACTGAGCGGGCAGTAATATTTTCAGAAATATCTGAGACTCCTGCTTGTACCGAACAGATTCCTCGCACTAAAAGATCGATCTTTACCCCAGCAGCCGATGCCTCATAAAACTTCTCAACAAACTCTTCATCCAAAATCGAATTAAGTTTGAGACGGATATGCGCTTCTTTTCCAGCGCGTGCATGTGCAATCTCTCGATCAATCTTTTCAATGAGTCCGCTACGTAAAGATTTCGGCGCAACCAACAAGCGAGAGTATGTGGATTGTGGAGCAAATCCTGATAACTGATTGAAGAGCTTGGTGAGATCTTCGGTTAGCTCCTGATCGGCGCTGAGCAAGCCAAGATCTTCATAGGCGCGTGCCGTCTTTGGATTGTAATTACCGGTTCCCACGTGGGCATATCTATGAATGCCGCTATGTTCATCGCGAATAACAAGTGAGAGCTTGGCGTGGGTTTTAAGCCCCATCAATCCATAGACAACGTGCACACCGGCTGCTTCAAGTTTTCTCGCCCAGCGCACATTTGCCTGCTCATCAAAGCGGGCACGGATTTCAATAACTGCCAGTACTTGCTTACCTGATTCAGCAGCCTCAATCAGCGCTGCCACAATTGGTGAGTCGCCAGATGTTCTATAGAGCGTCTGTTTGATCGCCAGAACCTTTGGATCGGCTGCAGCGTGATTTAAGAAGTCAACAACTGAGTGTGTAAAAGAGTCGTATGGATGATGCAGCAGAATCTCGCTCTGTCGTAGCGCTGAGAAGTAAACGTCATGATCTTCTTCATCTATTCCAACAAGTGGCCTTGGAGTCTTAGAAGTAAAGGCAGGGAAGTGCATTTTCGCCATCTTTAAATCTGCAATCTTCGAAAGATCTTGCAAATTAACTGGGCGGCCAGAGCGAATTACGTTGAGGGGATCAATCTCA
>JBIPNL010000149.1:0-2571 GCA_044373255.1 Candidatus Planktophila sp.
ATTGACTTATGGCACGCTGTTGAGTTCTCAAGGTACGGATGCGCACTGCGTCCTAGGATCTCTCCTATTTTTCAGGGCAGACTGCCAAACTTAGTGCATAGCGCTAGGCACGGTCAAACCGGCTAGGTAGGCACAAGGTGAGGAAGTAATGCTGTACGGCCCCCAAGCTTCCCAGGGGTACGTTCCACAGCAAGGAGGGTAACTATAGGGGTGAGCCGGTCTGGGGGTCAAATCGGGTGGACACGGAGGAAGTTCGACTATTGGGAATCACAAAATGAACGAAAATTGCATTTTTTGAGCGTAAAAAATGGGTATTTTGGGGACTCGGACGGAGCCTACTGAAGTATCACCGCTGCCAGATCTCGCTTACCTTTTCTTAAAACTGCGTATTTTCCGCATAAAAAGTGACTTTTTTCGAGTCTGAAATCCTCGCCAGCGATCTTCTCATTATTGAGATATGCGCCACCTTCTTTAACGATCCGACGAGCCGCCGATTTGGAGTCCACAACACCGGCTGATGCCAATAGATCAACCCATGTCGGGATTTCCTCTTTTTGTGAGACCACGACGGTAGGTAATTCACTCAGGGCACTCCCTAGAGTCTTCTCATCCAAGGCTGACAAGTCGCCTTGTCCAAAGAGCGCACGTGCCGCTTCTTCTACACGAACTGCAGTATCACTTCCGTGAATCATCGATGTGAGTTCTCGCGCTAGTGCACGGTGCGCATTGCGTGCTCCGGGGTTTTCTTTATGTTCTTTTTCAATCTCTTCAATTTCTGCTCGTGATTTAAATGAGAAAACTTTTAAGAAATTAATTACATCGTTGTCGTCGGCGTTGAGCCAATATTGGAAGAAGGCGTAAGGAGATGTCATCTCAGGATCTAGCCAGATGCTTCCACCGGCAGTCTTTCCAAACTTAGTTCCATCAGATTTGGTGAGAAGCGGAATAGTAAGTGCGTGTGCGCTTCCGCCTTCCACTCGTCGGATCAGATCGAGACCAGCAACAATGTTGCCCCATTGGTCGGATCCCCCGAGCTGCAACGTGCAGTTGTTTCGCTTATAGAGTTCAAGATAATCAAAGGCTTGTAATACTTGATAAGAAAATTCAGTGTATGAAATACCTGCTTCAAGACGGTTGGCTACCGAATCTTTTGAGAGCATTTGATTGACGCTAAAGTGTTTTCCAACATCTCTAAGGAATTCAATAGCTGATAATGGCTGAGTCCAATCAAGATTATTCACAAGGCGAGCTGGATTCGCCGCGGCGTTAAAGTCAAGGACAGATGAAACCTGCACCGCAATGCGATCAACCCATTGCTTGACAATGTCATTGCTATTCAGAGTTCTCTCTTCATTGCGCCCGCTTGGGTCCCCTACTAAACCAGTCGCCCCGCCCACGAGCGCGATTGGATGGTGACCCGCACGTTGAAAGCGACGTAATACAAGTAGGACCACAAGATTTCCCACGTGAATACTTGGCGCCGTCGGATCGAAACCGATGTAACAGGTGATGGGCTTATCTAGGGCAGCCGAAAGGACCTTCTCGTCGGTGGTCTGTGCGATAAGTCCACGCCAGCGAAGATCGTCAAGGAATGCGCTCATGCGCTCATCATGCCTGAAAAGGCGGCCGACTTGGCGGAGAAATTCGCTTCAAAAGCGGTGACTTCGCTCTTGAGGATCACAAGTTGTCGAGCCAGAGCCGATGGTGCGGTCCCACCAAATGTCGTACGCGAGGTGAGTGCACCCTCGACGGTGAGAACAGTTCTAATCTCGGGAGTGAGTTGCGGATGGATTGCCGAAAATTCACTATCTGAAAGCTCATGTAACTCTTTACCCTGCGCCTCTGCATGCGCCACGCACTTTCCGGCAACTTCATGTGCTGTTGCAAATGGAATATGCGCACGGACTAGAAAATCCGCAATCTCTGTTGCCAGAGAATAACCCGCCGGTGCCGCAGCAGCCATCTTCTCGCGATTAAATTCTGTCGTTGCCACCATCCCTGTCACAGCAGGAAGAACGAGAGCTAATGTGTCAAAGGAATCAAAGAGTGGCTCTTTATCTTCTTGCAGATCGCGATTGTAGGCAAATGGGAGACCTTTCAGCATTGCTAATACACCGGTGAGATTACCGATCAAACGTCCTGCTTTTCCACGCGCCAGTTCGGCTACGTCAGGATTTTTCTTCTGCGGCATAATCGATGAACCGGTGGAGTATGCATCTGCAACATCGGCCCATCCGAATTCAGTTGTTGCCCAGATACACCACTCTTCCCCGATGCGGGAAAGATGCACTCCGACTAGCGAAATGAGAAAGAGAGCTTCTGCCACAAAGTCGCGATCAGATACTCCGTCGATACTGTTTCCTGCGCTACGTTTGAAACCAAGGGCGGTCGCCGTGGCTTCCGGTGAAAGTGGAAGAGAGGACCCTGATAACGCGCCAGATCCCAAAGGGCTTACCGATGAACGGTTCAACCAATCATCGATGCGATCCAAGTCGCGATTGAACGCATGAACATGCTTTGCGATTTCATGTCCGAAAAGAACAGGTTGAGCATGTTGCATATGTGTGAAGC
>JBIPNL010000033.1:0-10369 GCA_044373255.1 Candidatus Planktophila sp.
CGCTTCGTGCCACAAAATCGGCCATATCCATATAGGGCCTTGCCTGCATAATCGATGCAATTTCATGATCGCTAATTCCTGCAATCGAAGAAAGTGCGATGCGAATAGATTTCTTACCGTCATCACACTCAACACGATATGAAGCATCTGATTTATTAACATCAAGAGGGGCCAAAGTAATCCCCATCTGCCTTGCTTCATCAAGGATAAGTCGTCGTGGATACATCCCCGGATCGTGAGTAAGTACTCCTGCAATAAATTCAGCTGGATAGTGAGTCTTAAGCCAGGCTGACTGATAAGTAGGAAGAGCAAAGGCGGCAGCATGGGCTTTACAGAAACCAAAGGATGCAAAGGCGCGCAAGATTTCCCACACCTTGGTGATGACATCAAGTGGGTAACCCTTCTGCGTCGCTGCAGGAAAGAACCAGTCACAGACCTCTTGTTGGCTCTGCTTATCCCCTAGTCCGCGACGTTTTTCATCAGCGCTAGCCAACGAGATTCCCGTCATGGTGGCGATGATCGAGATTACTTGCTCATGAAAGACAACAACCCCTTCGGTTTCATCAAGGATGGGAGCTAAATCAGGGTGGATCACATCAGCTGCGGTGAAGCCGTGACGTGAATGAAGAAAAGGAGAGATCATGTCGCTCTTTACTGGCCCTGGGCGAAAGAGAGAGATATCGATAATGAGATCGTTAAAGGTACGTGGATTGAGTTTGCCTACTAATTCACGCTGACCCGGGCTCTCTATTTGGAATATTCCTAAGGTCCGAGTGGATTGGATTAGTTGATATGTTTTTTCATCATCGAGTGATATCGCATCAAGATCAATCTTCTTCTCTTCTATCTTTTCAATCTCAGAAACTGCATATGCAAGAGTGGATTGCATCCGAACACCCAAGATATCGAGTTTAAGAAGACCTATATCTTCTACATCATCTTTATCAAATTCAACCATCGGATATCCACCAGCGTTGATATGCAATGGGATGCGATCCAAAAGGCCACCATCAGAGAGCACAACAGCACATGGGTGCATAGCTAAGTGGCGTGGGAGACCATCGAGTTCTTGAGCAAGAGATACCGTCATTGCCATAAGAGGTGCCGACGTATTTAAGGTTTTTAGCTCAGGGAGAGATTGCAGTACTGCTTGAATATTGCGAGCTCTCACATGTGGCATAGCTTTTGCAAGAAGATCAATCTCGGCCGACGGTAGGCCAAGGGCAGCACCTGTATCTCTAATCGCATGGCGAGCTCGATAGGTATCAAACATTGCCACCGTTGCAGCGCGTGAGATAGCACCCGGCAGATGCAATGATGGCGATCCATAACGGTTAAAGACCATCTCATATATCTCAAGTCGACGATCTGATTCCACATCAATATCGATATCAGGCAAGGCGGCCCGCAGCGGCGAACAGAAGCGCTCCATTAAAAGTCCGTGACGCATTGGATCGACGCCTGAAATACCAAGCAAGTGACAGATTAAAGAGCCAGCACCGCTTCCCCGCGCTGCAACACGAATTCCTTTATCGCGAGCCATCTGTGCAATATCTGCAACGGTAAGAAAGTAGGACTCGTACCCTAGGGATGCAACTGTTGCGAGCTCATCATCTAAACGTATGCGCGCAGCTTTCACATCTTTATTTGCGCTATATCGCTGATGGATTCCTGCCTCCACTCGTGAACGCAACAGGATGCGCATTGAGCTCTGTGATGTTGCACCAACAATATGTGGTTCTGGGAGATGAATTCCTCCAAGGCCTATATCGCGCTGTGGTGATAGGAGTGCGCGCTCTGCCCATTCTCGCGTGGTCTTAAGAAGTGCGCGCGGTGTTCCCTCACCTGCTGCCTTTGCTATCTCTGTAGCCACTTGTGTCATCTCTTCACTATTTTTTAAATAGGCTTGATTGTTGCGCCGTTCAATATGTCTATAGTCCAGTGGCACAAGTTGGCGAGCGCAATCTAAGAGATCTGCAATCGGCCCATCGCTAGGATCACGCATTCGCACTGCATTGGTGATGACTGCATCAATGTCGTGATCGCGCGCAAAGATCAGTGATCGAGCGGCATGTGCGGTAGAGCCAGGACCTTTACCTGCAATCAGATGCGAAACGCATTCAATGGCGTGATCGGCAAAGAACTCGCGTGTGAGATTAAAGAGATCGAGGGCTTTATCGGCTCTATGGGCTGCCAGTTCATAACTCAGCGGTGATTGTGGCCCGTGGAGAAGATGCAACTGAGTGCTATGAACGCTGAATTTTTCTAAGAGGTCGGTAGTAATTCGTAGCTCGCCATCGCCCTTATTCATATGCAAACCCGTAAGAAAACGTACAAGGTGAGGCCAACCACCATCACCATGAGCTAGAACGGTTACTCGCGGATAGTTCTTATCCTTAGGGGTAATCTCTATCGGAAGATTGATTCCAATAATCGGTGCAATCCCATGAGCAACACATGCTTTGGTAAAGCGAATAGCACCCGAGAGGCTTGCTCGATCGGTGAGAGCAAGAGCTGGTGATCCATGCTGACGAGCGCGCTCAACAAGATCATCTGGTTGAGTTGTTCCATATTTCATTGAAAAAGCGCTAGCAACGCGCAGATGTATAAAACTCATTGCTGTACTAGATCGATCGAATGAGCCATCGCCCTGTGGCTTCATCGCGCTCGATCTCAAATGTTGCAAGGGCACCAATTGGCGCCGCTTCTACAGTCCACAATGCACGGGCTCCATAATCGGGGCGATATCTGCCATCACTAACTCGATTCCACCATCCACCTGCCTCGCACCAGCGTGAGAGAACAGCGTGGATACGAAAACGCTTCCCCTTAAAGGTGAACTCAATGGGTGTAGCCATCGCATCCATGCCATCTGCAAGAACATCGTGGGATGGAACATCGTGGGATGGGGCTATCTCTGGGACTGACATCGGTACCGCCTTCTTTCCTGCCGTGTGGACAATTCGAACAGATGTTCGAAAAGTAACTGAGAGGGCTGACAAGGGCAAGTGGCTGCGACACCCACGCTCAGATGGGGCGAAGATAGTTGAAATTTCAACTATATCCCCTACCCTAGGCAGGTAAGAGAAACTATTGATTACACCTAAGGAGAAAAATGAACGTCGTCCTATTTATCGGTCAGCTGCTCTTCGCAGCCCTCTTCATCACATCAGGTATGGCTCACTTTGCAAAACTCGAGGCTATGACTGGCTACGCTCAGTACAAGAAGCTCCCCGCAGCAAAGCTTGGGGTAATGGCAAGTGGACTCTTCTTCCTTGTCGGTGGAATTTTGATCGTCATCGGAACATATATTGATCTTGGTGCACTTCTGATCGCAATCACACTCGTACTTGCAGCAGTGATCTTCCATAACTTCTGGAAAGAAACCGATGCAAATACAAAGATGCAGGAGCAAATCGCCTTCAATAAGGACATCTCTCTTGCAGGTGCTGCACTGATGCTCTTCGCACTCGTTGCATCAGGAGTAATTGAAGGAAGCGATCTTCTCGTGAACATCGGAAGCATCTCACTCTTTATGTAAATTGAACGTTCACAAGAAAGCCTCTGGGAAACCGGGGGCTTTCTTCTTTTTCTCTACATTCATCTGAGAGTATTACTACATGGAAATCCTTGCATCAATTATCGCCGGAACATTTATCGGTGGCGTCCTTGGCTTTGTCGGAGCTGGTGGAGCCATGTTGGCCGTTCCAATTTTGATTTATGGATTCGGGCTAGCGCCTTCGATTGCATCAACGTCAGCGCTAGCAGTAGTTGGCGCAGCTGCCTTATCGGGGGCTAGCGCAAAGATAAAAAGCAAGGAAATTTACTATCGAGATGCGGTGGCTATCTGGGCGATTGGATTAGCCACAAATTTAGGATTTTCTTCCCTCGTTCACAGGTTCTCTGAAGACTTTATCGCCATCGGATTCTCGGTTGTCATTTTTTTTGCTGGCTTAAGCATGCTTGGCTCGCCACTGACGGCAATTCATAAACGAATGACGTGGCCGGTGCTGATCGGAATCTCACTACTGATTGGCTCGATCACAGGGCTCTTCGGTATCGGAGGTGGCTTTCTCGTCATCCCTGTCCTTGTTCTTGGATTTGGTACTTCACAAACAATTGCCGCCGGGACCGCGCTATTAGTTATTGCTATGAATTCAGCAACGGCTCTGCTGGGTCACTACGCTCTCTGGAGCGAAGTCTCGTGGGAAATTCCTCTCATCATGGGAGCAAGTGCCATCATCATTGCTCAAATTGCATCGCGCATTAAGTTACCGATAAAAGACAGCCTGTTGCGAAAGATATTTGCTTACTTCCTATTTACTGTCGCCGCCTTTAGCATGATTGAGCGAATCTTTATTGTTTAGTCGTATTTTTCTCAGTTTTGATTGTTCTGGATAAACAACCAGAGAGAAATAGCATGCCGATCGGGAAAAAGAGTGCGATTGGCAAAGTGGTGAGCTCTGAAATCACACCCGTCAGTGTTGGACCAAAGAAGTAACCTGCGATTCCAATCACGCCAACTCGCGCAATCGCAACTGAGGGTGCAACTCCAGTTGTAGCAGCTGCAGCAAGAATAAATGCGGGAAACATGGGACCAATTCCATATCCGGCACACGCAAATCCAAAGTTAATTATGATCAGAGCAATGAGCGGGTGTGAGTCAGAGAGAGGTACTGCAATCAAGATCGCAGCGCTCCATGCAGAACCCCCAAGATAAGCCCCATACTTCACAGTGTTGACGGGGCCAAAGCGATCAAGTGTCTTATCACCAAGTAATCTGCTTACAATCATCGCAAGTGCAAAGCTAGCAAAACCTGAAGCATTTACCCCCTTGTCAAAGCCCATATCATCGCGAAGCAAAATTCCTGCCCAGTCACTTGCCGCGCCTTCTGCGATCATGGATCCAAGAAGGCCTATTCCCATCGCCCACAAAGGAAGAACGCTCTTTCCAAAGAGTGGAATCTTGGCGCTAGTCTCTTCATCTCCCCCATCATGATCATCAAGATCTCCTGGAAGTAAGAAAAACGCTGCAGGAACGAATGCAATCACTGCAAAAATTGCAATTGCCACAAGGTTTACTTCATAGGAAACAAAGCGCGCGATAGCTCCACCGATGACAGTGGTAAGAAATGCGCCCACACTCCACATCGCGTGAAGACTGGACATGCAACGTTTTTTGATTACTTGCTCAACGATAAATCCCTGGGAGTTAAGGCAGACATCCATAAGGGAATATCCAAAACCCATAATAAATAAAGCAATTACTAAAGTAAGAACTGAGTTTGCTAACCCCATCCCTGCCAACCCCAGCGGCATGATTGAGATAGCAACCTGTGTGACTCTACGCGAGCCAAAGGTATGTATCGCTCTTCCACCAACTTGTGCGCCAGCGACAGAACCAAAGGTGCTTGCCAATAAGACAAATCCAAATTCGCCATTACTTAAACCAATAGCATCTTTAATTTCAGGAATGCGCGGAACCCAGCCCATAGAGACCATGCCCATCAGCAAAAACATCGCCCAGAGAGAACGGCGTGCCTGTTCGGCAATCGCGACAGGGGTAGTGGCGCGTAATCTCTGCGGGCTCATAACGGCTAACGCTAAACCATCTGCAGTACTAATACAGATGGATTAGGCAATGCCTGTCGTACTCTTCACCTATGGAACACATTCTCGAGCGCGCTTCTGTCATACGAGCTGCCGAAGCGATGAAATCCCTTGGTGTGCAAGGGTCAATTGTTGCTTTGAGCGAGAGTGCCCGAACCGCGCAAGAGGCAGCAGATGCTCTCGGTGTTGAGGTAGGACAAATTGCATCGTCGCTGATCTTCACTCTACCTACCGGAGGAGCGCTCTTAATCATCACGAGTGGTCGCCATCGCGTTGATACCAATCTCGTTGCCCAGAAATTACAGATAGATTCACTCGGTCGCGTTAACGCTGATTTCGTGAAAGAAAAATCTGGATACTCAATCGGCGGCGTGAGCCCATTGGGGTGGATTTCAAAGCCAGAAATCATCCTTATTGATGAAGCGCTAAGCGATTACGAAGTTGTTTGGGCTGCTGCTGGACATCCTCATGCGGTGTATCCCACCTCATTTACCGAATTACTTGAATGTACCGGTGCTACGCCAATGGTTGTAGGAGAATAAACAAATGAAATCTAGAGTATTTGAATGGCTTGGCGTTATCACGGCTATTTTTTACTCACTCTTGGTTGCAGCAAATATTGGAGCTGAGTTTATTGGTTTCTCTTTACTATTGACTTCTTCAGCGCTCATAGGTATTTGGGCATATATCGGTAAACATAAAGGCATTCTCTTCCTTCAGTTCTTTTATGCAGCAGCTGGAATCATTGGAATGATTCGTTGGTTTTAGATCCTGAAGTGAAGAGATATAGAAACAACCCAATGGTGTGGGTGGCTGAGTATGTCTAAGGTTGTCGTTGCATATTTTTGGAAGATCGAAAAGAAATCACTCCCCTTTGCACTGTTCTCGATGGCACGCGATCGTAGGCGGTTGAGAAAATCTTCTGGAGTTCACTTCGCAAAGATGCTGGGTACTGGCACTGGAGAAAATTTCACACCCAGTGATGCCGATCTTTCTAGATGGGGTGCGTTGATTGTTATTGGTGAAGCGCAACTTGAATCTTTTGACGTTAATCCAGTAATTAAAAGCTGGGATAAACGCGCATCTAGTCAGGTTCGGATGATTCTTGATCCAATCGCATCCCATGGGCTCTGGTCTGGATCTAATCCTTTTGACTGGAGCCACACTCCTGCAGCTGATACAAAGGTTGTTGCTATCACTCGTGCGCGCATTAAGTGGCTTCAGAACTTTAGATTCTGGGCAGCGGTCCCACCGGTGTCAACCGAACTACATCAATCTCCTGGTCTTCTTTCAGCCATCGGCATAGGTGAAGCCCCTATTGGATTGCAAGGCACATTCTCATTATGGGAGAACGGAAAAGCCCTGAGAGATTTTGCATATAAAGGAAGTGCCCACCAAGGCGCTATCGAGGCGACTCATCGCTTTAATTGGTATGCCGAGGAGCTGTTTTCGCGATTTGCCCTGCGCGATATGCGTGGCCAACTGTAGTAAGGCAGACTTAGCCCATGTCTATTCGAGATTTCACTCCGCGGGCAAACCGTCGTCGAGGTCAATCTCAGCGTTCAAAAATATTTCTCATCGCAATTGTCGGTGCCGCAATTTTGCTTCAAATTCCCTATCCACTTCTTGATGGCCGTCCGCTCGAAATTCTTACACTGCTGACTGTGTATGGTGGAGCAGCGGCGATGTTCGTGCACGCTTGGATGAGCTATGGCAGCAAGTTTGCATTGACA
Source organism: Candidatus Planktophila sp. (assembly GCA_044373255.1). Lineage (GTDB taxonomy): Bacteria > Actinomycetota > Actinomycetes > Nanopelagicales > Nanopelagicaceae > Planktophila. Next base: position 7,344 of record JBIPNL010000033.1, read on the forward strand.
TATGTAGCAATCACGACTGTCTTCGCACTTGTGATTGAAACAATCGGCGTAAATACTGGTTGGCCATTCGGTGTCTACGAGTACAGCAGCACTTTGGGATTCTTCATTGTCGATGTACCTCTAGTTGTTCCATTTGCGTGGGCGATGATGGCCTACCCCGCACTTATTGCTGCCCGTCGCGTTGCCGGTGCATGGGTATTTTTATACGGCGGAGCGATCTTGATGGGATGGGATCTCTTTCTTGATCCCCAAATGGTGAGTGCAGGACGATGGACATGGGAAGTAACGGGAGCTGCATTTCCCTTCGCCCCTGAAATTCCATTATCCAATCCCTTTGGTTGGTTACTTTCAGGCCTGACACTTATGGCGATACTTCACTTCGTTCTTCCAACAGAGCGTCGCAAAGAAGCTCCCAGCACGTTGGCTGCCGATATCTTCTTAGGGTGGAGTCTTATCGGTGGCTTTGTCTCTCAATTCTTCTTCTTCGATCGCCCGGGGTTGGCACTCTTTGCTGGGGCAATCTATGGCGCAATCCTGGTGCCATATTTCTTCAACCGCTGGCTCAATCGCGCGTAGCTGACTATGTCTCTTCTCCTTAACGTAGCTCTTGGAATCAATCTCATTCTCTTTCTCATGGCAGTTGCTAATTCATTCACGATGGTGAGGCCACCTAAGGTGGGCTCGGACAATCTAAGTTTTTCGCTGCTTATTCCTTGTCGAAACGAAGAAGTGAATGTGTTGGCTTTAGTAGATAGCCTGGCGGCTGTAACACACCCTCGTTGTGAAGTAATTTTCATCAATGACAATTCAACCGATCGCACGTATGAGCTCTTGCTGCACGCAGTAGCCGATCATTCCGCAATGTCAGTGATCAACGCGGAGCCGTTGCCGCACGGTTGGCTGGGTAAGCCATGGGCCTTATCCCACGGGGTGAAACAAGCAAAGAACGATTTTGTCGTGACCGTCGATGCGGATGTCAGATTGACTTCAGATGCAATCTCCAGGATCGACACAGTTCTCAAGCGCACTGGCGTTGATTTCCTATCGCCGTATCCAGCGCAGATAGCGCTCACACTTTCAGAGCGCTTAATCCAACCACTTTTACAATGGACCTGGATGACAACAGTTCCATTGCGACTTGCTATGAAGAGCGCGCGACCATCTCTGGCAGTAGCAAATGGTCAATTCTTTTTCATAAGGAAAAGCTCGCTCGATAAAGCAGGCGGGTTTGAAGCTATCAAGTCAAGTGTTCTCGATGACATAGACCTTGCGCGTTTACTTATTCGCAACGGTTTTCATGGAGGTGTATGTGATGGTTCAACAGTTGCGTCCACCCGTATGTATTCCAACTTCAGCGAGATTCGTGCGGGGTATGGAAAATCGCTATCGCAAGGATTTGGTGGAATAGTCGGTTCGCTTGCAATCGCAGCCGCCATGGCTCTCTCTGGATTGCTGCCATTCATCTATGCAATCACAGGATCTACTGTTGCAACAATTGCCCTTCTGCTTGTGATCGCTTCACGGCTTGTCTCAGCTTTCTCTTCCCGATCGCTACTCATCGACGCGCTCTTGCACCCCATCTCAACTGTGGTCTTCATTTATCTGCTTCTCTATTCCAATCTCTATCGCAGGCAGATCACATGGAAGGGTCGTTCACTATGAACGCAACTAGTACAGATGTGATTGGCAAAGATGTGATTGTTATTGGTGCTGGCATGGGCGGCATGGCAACTGCAGCTCGTCTGGCCAAGAAGGGCTATAGCGTTCGAGTCTTTGAAGCGGGAGATCGCCACGGCGGTAAGTGTCGAACTGAGTGGATTAATGGCTATGCATTTGATACTGGACCATCGCTACTCACTCTTCCTGCTGTCTATCGCGATCTCTTTCAACGCACCGGTGATGTCCTGGGAAGAGTTGTGGAATTGAAATCAGTTGAACCATCATTTGATTACCGATTTCGTGATGGTTTACATGTGACATTTGCCAATCTGTCACGGAAGAAAACGCTCGATTCGATCACAGCCTCGCTTGGACCCGAGGCTGCCACAGAGTGGGACTCGATAATGCAGCGAGCGGAATCCATGTGGGATGTTTCTCGTGAGCCATTTATCGAATCTGAGCTCACATCGATGCGATCATTACTTAAGCGTCGCTCCTTGATTCGTGACATACGAGTTATAGCTCCCTGGAAATCTATCCGTGGGTTAAAGATCAAGAGTCCGCATTTACAAAAGATTTTGGATCGATATGCCACATATAGCGGATCAGATCCCCGAACCGCGCCCGCTGTTCTTGCATCAATAGCCTTTGTTGAGGAAGCCTTTGGCGCTTGGCACATCACTGGCGGTATTGGAAAACTTGCAGATGCTCTCTACCAAAGATGCCTCGACCGTGGCGTAACCTTCCAGTTCAATGCACCTGTCGCTCATATCGTTCACGAAAAAGGTGCAGTAAGCGGAGTCTTGTTAAGTGATGGAAGAAGGGTAAACGCAACAACTATCGTTGCAAATAGTGATGCTGGACTTATCTACTCACAGTTGATTAAGAACCCACCACGTGCCGTTCGTCGGGCCAAACGGAAGATCCAAAGAATGGAACCTTCTCTTGCTGGATTCTCACTTCTCCTCGGGCTCAAGCCATCTACCGATACTCCGCTTGAACATCACACCATCCTTTTCCCAGAAAATTACGATGACGAATTTGAAGCAATTTTCAATAAGAAGGTTCCGGTCGAAGATCCCACAATCTATATTTGTGCACCGCATGATCCAACAATGGTGAGTAAGGCTGGACATGAAGCATGGTTTGTTTTAGTTAATGCACCCAGACATGGCTCAGACTCTTTTGATTGGAGTGATCGCACTTTTGCGCAAGAGTATGCTCAGAGAATTATCGACCTGATTGAATCTCGAGGAATTTCGGTACGTGATCGCCTTGAGTTATTGGAGATCCGCACACCTGCCGATTTGGAAAAGAGCGTGATGGCACCCGGTGGTTCAATTTACGGAACATCGAGCAATGGGGCT
>JBIPNL010000034.1:0-10360 GCA_044373255.1 Candidatus Planktophila sp.
AACCATGAGGCCACTTGTCCCAACATCTAATCTATGGACAATCCCCGCGCGTTCAGCGGCACCGGATGTAGATATTGTGTAGCCAGCTGCGGCCAGTGCTCCAACGACAGTTGGTCCGTGCCAACCTGGGCTTGGGTGAGCGGCGCACCCCACAGGTTTATTGATAACAACAATATGGTCATCGTTATAGACAACATCTAGGCCTTCTAAAGGCGTCAATGGAATTGCTTCCCGTTCAATAGTTTCAGGGAGTAGCACTTCAATGACTTGTGCAGCGCTTACTCTCTCAGATTTTCCGAGCGGTATCCCGGCGCAGGTAATGTCGCCATCTTCGATTAAGCGCACAATGGCCGAGCGAGACAAGCCCAACACACGAACTAATGCGCTATCTATTCGCTCTCCTGCGACGCCCTCTGGCACGCTGAGTATTCGCAACTCTCTTGCCACCTGCGCCACCTACTTCTTCTGATCGCCCGTGGGGGCAAAGGGAGGGATCTCCTTAGTGATCAACAGTACTGATAGAACTGCTGCACACACTATTGCCATATCCGCAATATTAAAGACTGGCCAGCGTGGTAATTCGATCCAATCAATCACATGGCCATTAAATAGTGAGGGTTCCCGAAAAATCCGATCGGTGAGATTTCCTAAAATTCCTCCGAGGGCCAGCCCTAAGACGAGCGACCACCAACGATTAACAACTTTGATTGCAAAGTAAGCAATACCTGCAACAGCAAACCCGGAAAGAATTGTAAAAACAAATGTCAGACTTGTGCCGACACTAAAAGCTGCCCCCGGATTAAAAACCAGTCTAAGTTGTAGAAAAGATCCAAGGATAGGTGTCGGCTTTACCTGACTGATCGAATTTAGCGCCCACACTTTTGTCGAGAAATCTAAGGCCCAAATAAGCGCTGCTACAAAATAGAGGCGTTGCCAATGAAAAGCGAATTTTGCCAAGGGCACTGTTAGCGCCGCTCTTCTTTCTGCTTACAGATCATGCATAGCGTGGCGCGAGGAAATACATGGAGGCGCTCTTTACCGATGGGATTCGAGCAATCTTCACAACTTCCGTAGCTCTTGTTATCAATTCGAACAAGAGCGCGTTCTGTCTGCAAGACCATGTCGCGTGCATTAATGACCAGAGACATTTCATGTTCGCGTTCAAAAGTTTTTGTTCCTGAGTCGGCTTGGTCATCGCCAGCACCTTCGCCGGAATCTGCAATCAGATCTTCCATCTCGGCTTCAATAACTTCCAACTCATGCTTAAGTCTGGTGAGTTCTTTTGCCAATTCAACCCGAATAGCTTTGAGCTCAGTTGCTGTCCATGGCGCTTCACCTGCTGCAGCAGTCACTGGAGTCGGTGCAGATTTAATCGGCTTCAGTGGCGCAACTTTCTTTCCACTCTTGACCGGACGAGCAGGTGGTGGCATAACAAGACGTCGTTCTTCGATGACGGGCGCTGCAACAGGTGCTACCACCGTTGCCACAGATACAGTCTGTGACTTCTCATCAACTGTCAGAGTTGGCTTTCCACTTTTTGAAGGAAATGGTCGACCTGGTGCGCTCTTTTTTACGGGAGCTTTCTTGACCGGCGCCTTTTTTGCTGGCGCTTTCTTGGCAACTTTTTTAATCGCTGCCTTCTTTACTGCAGCTTTCTTTACGGCAGCTTTCTTTACGGCAGCTTTCTTTACCAGCGCCTTCTTCTTCGCTTTGGAAGAGGAGGCGGCGGCCTTCTTTACTACCTTTTTTGCTGACACGCCGCGCACCCTATGCGCTTTTTCCACTTCTACCAAATATGCCACTCGAGTTCACAGGATATTCGTTGAGAACGCGCTACCCCCTTGAGCTCCTCGTCGCCAAAGGCCGAACTCCCCTGCATTAGACTCGACCCCCTCATGAGTTCACAATTTCGCCCGCTTCCCACGCAGATCGATCTGCCGGCGATGGAGCGTTCCATCCTTGATTTGTGGCGACGCAACGAGATCTTTGAGCGCTCACTCTCAGCGCGTGAAGGAAAAGAACCATGGACATTTTATGAAGGTCCCCCAACGGCCAATGGAATGCCTGGCACTCACCATATCGAAGCCCGAGTCTTCAAAGATGTTTTTCCTCGCTTTCATACAATGAAGGGCAAGTTCGTTTCTCGTAAAGCGGGATGGGATTGCCATGGACTGCCAGTTGAAATTGCCGTTGAAAAAGAACTTGGTTTCTCCGGCAAGGGAGATATCGAAAAGTATGGAATTGCAGCGTTCAATGACAAGTGTCGTGACTCGGTAACCAGACATGTAGGCGCATTCACAACAATGACAGAACGCATGGGCTTCTGGGTTGATTTCGATCAGGCGTATTGGACTATGTCACCAGAGTATGTCGAAAGTGTCTGGTGGTCGCTCAAAGAGATCTGGAAGAAAGGTCTGCTGGTACAAGACCATCGCGTGGCTCCTTACTGCCCACGGTGCGGAACGGGCTTAAGTGATCACGAGTTAGCACAAGGCTATGAAACCGTCACTGATCCGTCAGTATTTGTTCGATTCCCAATCACATCTGGTGATCTTGTCGCACTTGATGCAGCTCTACTCGTGTGGACGACAACACCATGGACCTTGGTTTCGAATACAGCTATCGCGGTTCACCCCGACGTTGATTACGTTGCTGCCCGCGTAACGCACGAAGAGGCAAGCGAAGTGTTGGTGGTGGCCGAACCGCTGATCTCTAGCCTGACCGGTGATGTCGAAATTCTGAAACGCTTCAAGGGGTCTACTCTCGAACGAGTTCACTACAAACGACCACTAGATTTCGTAGACATTCCAGATTCACACTTTGTCGTACTTGCAACCTATGTGACAACTGAAGATGGAACAGGATTAGTTCACCAGTCCCCTGCCTTCGGCGCAGATGACTTACAGGTCTGCCGTGCATACGGTTTGCCGGTAATTAATCCCATCGCTCCTGATGGCACATTTTTAGCAAATGTCCCTGTTGTCGGAGGTCTCTTCTTTAAGGATGCTGATAAGCCTTTGGTAAAAGAGCTCAAATCTCGCGGAGTTCTCTATCGACATCTGCAGTACGAGCACCCGTATCCACATTGTTGGCGCTGCCATACAGCCCTTATTTATTACGCACAGCCATCGTGGTACATCCGAACCACTGCGATAAAAGATGCGCTTATCCGTGAGAATGAAAAGACCGATTGGCATCCTGAGACAATCAAGACGGGTCGTTACGGCGATTGGCTTGAGAACAATATTGACTGGGCTCTTTCTCGCAATCGTTTCTGGGGAACTCCTCTACCTATCTGGCGTTGCGAGAATAAACACGAGGAATGCGTCGCCTCGCTCAAAGAACTTGGCGAGCTCGCCGGTCAGAATCTGCTTGAACTCGATCCTCATCGACCATTTGTTGATGACATCACCTTTGCCTGCCCACAGTGCGCTTCGATAATGAACCGCGTTCCCGAAGTTATAGATTGCTGGTTTGATTCTGGTGCAATGCCTTTTGCGCAGTGGGGCTACCCGCATAAAGAAGGCTCAAAAGAGAAGTTTGAATCCGCATATCCAGCAGATTTTATCTGCGAAGCGATTGATCAGACGCGCGGCTGGTTCTACACGCTCATGACTATTGGAACGCTGGTCTTTGATCAATCCTCATATAAGAGCGTTCTCTGCCTGGGTCACATCCTTGATAAAGATGGCCGCAAGATGAGTAAGCATCTTGGAAATGTTCTTGAACCAATTGCCCTCATGGATCAACATGGAGCCGATGCAGTGCGTTGGTACATGCTCGCTGCAGGATCACCATGGTCTGCGCGTCGCGTAGGACACGATGCCATCAGTGATGTTGTGCGAAAAACACTTCTGACCTACTGGAACACGCTCTCATTCCACGCTCTTTACGCCAATGCCTCTCAATTCGATCTGGCAAGTGCGCCGGCAGTTTCCGAACGCTCACTCATGGACCATTGGATTCTCTCTGAATTAAACATTTTGATTGAAGAAGTTGATAAGGCATACACAGAATTTGATTCACAGACAGCCGGGCGAGTCCTTGCTACTTTCATTGATGATCTTTCAAACTGGTATGTCAGACGTTCACGACGTCGTTTCTGGGATGGCGATCTAGCTGCCATGGCTACATTGCATGAATGCGTGGTCACTCTCACTCAGCTCCTCGCACCAATGGTTCCATTCATTACAGAACATGCCTGGCAAGAGCTTGTCTTCCCTGCAGATCCTTCGCTCATGCCATCAGTACATCTGAGTGATTTTCCAATCGCGCAATCAGCTCTTGTAAATAGAAAATTAAGCGCTCAGGTTGCGATGACTCGCAGAGTTGTTGAGCAGGGACGCGCAGCTCGCGCCGAATCTGGAGTGAAAATTCGCCAACCTCTCGGCCGTGCTTTGATCTCAGCTCCAGGCTGGCGCGAACTTCCACAAGAGATGAAAGATCAGATTGCCGATGAACTCAATGTTCTTGAACTGGCCGATATCGCAGATGCAGATGGCGACCTTGTCGATATTTCAGTCAAAGCTAACTTTAAATCTCTGGGTGCAAAATACGGTTCAGATGTGCAAGCAATTGCAAAGCTCATTGCCTCAGCTGATGCCACTTCTCTGGTGCGAACGCTGCGCAAGGAGAAGAACACACTTGTAGGAACATATGACATTGATCTTGGCGATCTTGTCGTCACAGAAGTTCCGAAGAGCGGTTGGATGGTGGCAAGTCATGATGGTGAGTCAGTAGCCCTAGATTTGACCCTCACTCCAGAGCTCATCCAATCCGGCTTGGTACGTGAGGTCATTCGATTTATTCAAGAGAAGCGCAAATCAGATGGCTTTGAGATATCTGATCGTATCAACGTTACATATAACGCTAACGGACAAACTCAAGCAGCGATTACTTCCGAGCTTTCATTCATCTGTTCTGAAGTTTTAGCAACATCATTCACCCATGATGCCTCGTTAGAACTGGGTGATAATGAGCTGGAGCTCTCTGCTCTCTTACGAAAGAGTTAAAAAACGAGTCTTACGATTGTTGATGCGACGTTGAGCGCAAGAAGAATGACAATAAATGATAGATCGAGTGATACTCCCCCGAGTCGCAGTGGCGGAACAAAGCGCCCTACAAATTTCATCGCCGGATCTGTGATGGAATAGACAACCTCAAAAATAGCAAGTAAGAAACTGTTGGGGCGCCAGTTACGTGCAAACATTCGAGCGTAATCGATGATTAAACGAGCGAAGAGAACCCACTTAAGGAATGTGAGCAGATTGAGAAGAAGTGATTGCAACATCTTTAAGAGTACTGCGAACTAGCTCTGGTTAAAGAAGCTGGCTTGAGCATACGCTGCTTTATCTTCAGTGCGTACGCTGACATTGGCAGGAGAGATGAGAAATACTCGACTTGCAATGCGCTCGATTCCACCTTGCAATCCAAAAGCCAAACCACTTGCAAAATCAACAAGGCGCTTTCTTTCAGACTCATCCATGTCATCAAGATTGATGATCACAGGGTTACCTTGGCGGTAGTGCTCTGCCATTTGGCGAGCCTCTGAATAAGAACGTGGATGCAAAGTAATGATGTTGTATGACGGTTCAAGGTCAACACTTACTTCAGGTTCAACAGTGCGACGTCCACCTAAAACAGTTACTCCTACCGATTGAGTCGGCTGTGTGGCAGTAACAGGGACTACTCGAACATCTTTCTTAACAACCTTTGGTTCTTGAGTAGCACCTTCTGGACCATCAACGAGGCCGAGGTATTCCATAACTTTATTAAGTGCTGACATGTCTTTATTTTATGGTGCTGCGCTGCGCGAGCCGAGTATTTGGCTACCAATTCGGATGTGTGTCGCGCCATAGGCGATAGCGACTTCAAAATCACCACTCATGCCTGCCGAAAGGTACCTGGCCTCTGGGAAGTTGCGTGTGACGCCCTCTGCAATGACCGCTATTTCAGCAAATGACTTCTCAGGATCTGATTCCACAGGAGGGACAGTCATCACGCCCATCAATTGCAGGTGTTTTGCTGCGGTGACCACCTGGCATGCCTGCATCAGATCATTGGGTTGAAGGCCCGATCGTGTGGGATCGCCATCGAGTGAAACTTGAATGAAAACCTGCAGGGATTTATCGTCAAGAGCTCCCAGGGCACGATCGAATTTTTCTATATGGGAGAGATCATCAAGTGAATGCACCGTATCTGCCCAACGCGAGAGAGAACCAATCTTCTTACTCTGCACCTCTCCTTGATAGTGCCAATGCGCCTTGATAAGAGAAGATTTTTCTACTCCTTCGGCATCACGATTCTCACCAAAATTATTGATTCCAAGCCCTTGCAGGATCTGAACATCGCTGGCTGGGTATGTTTTTGTAACCGCCACCAAAGTAATCTCATCTCGAATTCGCCCGGCTAACATGCATGCGCGAACAATTCGCTCTTCTACCTGAGCCAACGAGTGAGAGATTTCGTCAATTCTCTTGTGATCTGTCATAGCCAGATTAATCCTACCTGACGTCCCGTTACTCCATCGCGGCGATACGAGTAGAGAGATCTATCTTCGACTGTACACATGCTGCGATCAAGAACTCTCACTCCATCACTCTCTAACTCATATGTAAGCGCAGCTGAAAGATCGAGCGCAAACCCACCATGCCTTGTCTGAGATTTTGAATATGGAAAAACTGATATCACTTCTTCAAAGACATCCTCGGAGACTTCATAGCACGTACCGCAAATTGAAGGACCAATCACTGCTGTGATCGGTGATGAATCAATATCGCGCATCGCTGCAAGAGCGCTGTGCGAAACACCATTGAGCAAACCTTTTCTTCCCACATGAACGGCAGCGATACTCCCTTGATTTTCGAGGAGTAGCGGAATGCAATCTGCCACCATCACTGCAAGGGCAATGTGTGGGTTAGTGGTAACCAGAGCATCTGCTGTGGGTGGTGTTTGGGTGTGTTCATCAATGAGTGCAACGGTGTTGCCATGTACCTGATTCATGAATTGAATCGGTCTCCCGATTTCTTGACTGAGCGACCGGCGATTGGTCTCTACGGAATCGAGATCATCACCGACATGCAAACCCAGGTTACGAGAGAGAAAAGCACCGGTAGATTTCCCACCGGTGCTATCTGTAAATCTAAAGTTCACTCTTTTTACTTCATAAAGTCAGGCACGTCGATCTCGTCCTCAGCTACAAGATCCTCAAAAGTTACCCGCTTGGCAGGCTTCTTCTCGTCGAGATCCATCGCAACAACTAAAGGGTCATTCTCAGGAAGGGGGTCAGCGACTCCACCGAGAATTGCGGCATTGAGAACCGGAACTGCAACTTTCTTTGGCTCGCCACCATCGAATCCTGCGGCAATCACCGTGATGCGTACTTCATCGCCTAGTGCATCATCGATTGTTGTACCGAAGATAATTCGAGCGTCTGGATGAGCAGCTGCCTGTACAAGTTCGCACGCTTCGTTGATTTCAAAGAGTCCTAGATCTGAACCACCTGCGACAGAGAGAAGTACTCCCATTGCGCCATCGATAGAGGTTTCAAGTAACGGACTCGAGATTGCCAATTCCGCTGCTCTCGTTGCGCGATTTTCTCCGCGCGCTGAACCGATTCCCATAAGAGCTGAACCAGCATCTGTCATCACAGTTTTGACATCAGCAAAGTCGAGGTTAATCAGGCCAGGTTGGGTGATAATTTCAGTAATTCCTTGAACACCCGAGAGTAATACTTGATCAGCGCTCTTGAATGCATCCACTGCAGTGATGTTGCGATCAGAAATTGCAAGTAGACGATCATTCGGGATAACGATGAGAGTATCAACTTCATCGCGCAGTAGAGCGATGCCTTCTTCAGCTTGCTTTGTGCGAATTTTTCCTTCGAAGGAGAATGGTCGTGTTACAACACCGATAGTGAGTGCTCCTAAGTCACGTGCAATTTTTGCAACGATAGGTGCACCACCGGTACCAGTACCACCGCCTTCTCCTGCGGTAACAAAGACCATATCTGCTCCGCGCAAAATTTCTTCAATCTCTTCTGTGTGATCAATTGCCGCTTGTCTTCCTTTTTCAGGAGCTGCACCTGCACCAAGACCTTTGGTTGATGCACGACCAATATCAAGTTTCACATCGGCATCACTCATGAGTAGATGTTGTGCATCGGTATTGATCGCGATGAACTCAACACCTTTGAGTCCGACATCAATCATTCGATTGATTGCATTCACTCCGCCGCCGCCAATGCCAACAACTTTGATAACAGCCAAGTAATTTTGTGGTGCAGCCACGACAGTCCCCCTTATGAACTATAAATCTCGCCTTGAGAGTTACGATTCATTCACTTTGATAGCCGCAAAAGTAGGCTGATACAGAGGGTGAATCAAATACCGACTCGAACCAATTCCTCATCTACACCTTGAGAGTTTTTTACCGAACAACTGGTGCATGGGGTGCGAGAAGATCAATCACAGTGATTTTTTTATTTTCGGGCAAAGCCAAAAGTCGATCAATAGCAGCGATTTTCAGATTCATCTCTGCACTATCTCCCCATCTAATTTTTATATCTCGGCCCTTCAGTGTGGCGTTGAGAACAAAGGAAGAGGACGTAGTGGCCACCATGGAAGTAATTGAGCGCCTAAAGTCGGCCGGGAAATTAGTGAAGAGCTCGTTAGCTTCAAGTGCCCCCGCCGGTGTTGCAGATGAGATGACAGGTAACTCGGGGTTTGAAAAGCCGGGTAGGACAAAGAGCTCTCCTTGGCTATCGATTGTCTGACCTTCCAATTGTTCGGTGTTGAAATATGCGATCGGCTCACGGGCTTTCACCGAAATGCGAACTTTGCCGTCTATCCAGTTGCGAGAGATGTCTACTTCGCGGATCCAGCTGATCTCCTGGATATTCTCTTTCGTTGATCGAGTATTGATGCGAGCTAGTTGTCCCCCGATCTTCACCTGACTCATCTTAAGGATGTCACCTTCTGAGAGTGCATTCGGAGATCCAACTACCTGGACAGCCTTTACAGTAAATATTTGGGACCAACCAAGCAAATAGGCAGAGATAACGGTAAGAGCGATCGCTAGTAGAACATAAGGTTTAAAGAAAAATCTCTTCACTGCTATGAATTGATTTCAAATCGTTGTTCGAGTCCGGCGATGATGATCGGCGCTAAAGAATTCACATCTCCAGCACCTAGTGTAAGGATGACATCGCCTGGTCTTGCCATAGAGATCATCGCTTCTGCCGCTTCAAGAAAATTGGGGATAAATACTCCACGCTGCATTCTCTCTGTAATCAATGACGAGCTGACTCCGGGTATCGCAGATTCACTAGCTGGGTAGATTTCAAGAAGGATGGCGTGATCTGCCAGATCTAACGTTCGCGCAAAAGAATCTAAGAATGCCTGAGTGCGGGAGTAACGATGGGGTTGAAATAAGACAAGAACTCGTCCATCGCCTGCATAGCGTCGAGCTGCAGTGAGTGTCACATCTATCTCCGTTGGATGATGGCCATAATCATCAATCACTCTTATCCCGGCAATACTTGCCTTAAGTTCAAAACGTCTACCTGCACCTCTAAATGATTGAAGTCCTTGAAGAAGTTCTGCCACTGGCTGATCAAGTGATAATCCCATGGCGACAACAGCGGCGGCATTGAGCAGATTGTGATGTCCTGGTACTTCTAAGTTGAGCGTTCCGATGTTACGACCTTGCCACAAAAGTCGCGATTGAGAGCCCATGGGAAGGAGATTAATCTGATCAACCACTAAATCTGATTGAGGATCGGTACCGTAGGAAATCTTCTCCGACGGTGCTCCCTTCTGGGCGATCTCATATGCGCCTTGATCGTCACGACAGTAAATCAAAAATCCACTGGGATCTATGGACTGCACAAATTCGGTAAACACATCCATGACAGATTCTGGGGTGGTGAAGTAGTCAACGTGGTCATGTTCAATATTGGTGACGATGGCGCTATATGGCCGATATTCCAAGAAAGAGCCATCTGATTCATCTGCTTCTGCAACAAAGATTTTCCCTGTTCCGCGATGAGCATTGGAACCCGATGCAGTCAGGGTTCCACCTATGGCAAAAGAAGGATCTACTCCACAGCTTTGAAGTGCAACAGTGAGCATTGACGATGTTGTTGTCTTCCCATGTGTTCCAGCAACTGCCACACTCTGTGATCCTGTCATGAGAATTGCAAGTGCCTGGGCGCGCGTCAAAAGCGAGATACCTAGTTCTTTAGCAGAAAGAATTTCTGGATTATTCGAGGGAATAGCATTGGAGTAAACAACGAATTTCTTGCCATCTATATGGGACTTATCGTGGCCAACATATACATCGGCTCCTAAGGCTCTGAGTG
>JBIPNL010000035.1:0-10355 GCA_044373255.1 Candidatus Planktophila sp.
CGCACTTCACATGTGATGGACTGGAATCACTGAAGTAATATCCACCACCGCCGTGAGAATGAATATCTACAAAGCCTGGGATGAGTGTTCCCGAATATTGCCTTTCAGCATTTAACTTATCCCCGTCATTGATTGCAGTGATGATTCCCTGATCAACTGTGATTTCTACATTTTCACGAATCTGGCCAGCGATGACAGCGCTCTTTGCTGAAATGATCATTTGAGGAAGATTCGATCTACACTGATAGCGATCATTTTCGCCCATTCGTCTGCATCTATCTTGTCATCGACTGAGAGTGCGTATCCGCGGTCAGTAAACATCATGGCTCAAAGGTACGCTTATCCACTATGGCGCGCAATCTTGTTAATCTCGAAGGAGTAAGTAAGGCCTTTGACATTCGCGCATTGTTGGTCAAAGTCTCGATCGGGGTTTCAGAAGGCGATCGAATCGGAATAGTTGGTCGAAATGGCGCTGGCAAAAGCACTTTGATGAAGATCATTGCAGGAATAGAGAAAGCCGATGAGGGTCGAGTTACACAAGGAAATTCTGTTCGCGTGGGAATGCTCTCGCAGGTAGATGTTGCGGATAAAAATGCAACAGTGGGCGATATCGTCATTGGCGATCGAGCAAAACATGAATGGGCACGTGATCCTAAGATTCGCGAAGTCTTTACCGGGCTATTCGGAGGCTTTGATGATCACCTCTTCGAGAGAGTATTTATCACTCTCTCAGGTGGAGAAAAGCGTCGGGTGGGCTTAGCAAAACTTCTCATCGATGAACTTGATCTCATCATGCTAGATGAACCAACGAACCATCTCGATGTTGAAGGCGTCGATTGGCTTGCCCGACATTTAAATGCACGAAAAGATTTGGCAGTCTTAGTTGTTACTCACGATCGTTGGTTCTTGGATGCAGTGACAGATCGCACCTGGGAAGTTGTTTCTGGCGCTCTCGAAGAGTATGACGGTGGGTATTCAGCGTATGTTTTAGCAAAGGCAGAACGTGCTCGTCAGGCAAGTGCGATGGATGCGAGGAGAAATAGCCTCATACGAAAAGAACTCGCTTGGCTTCGCCGTGGTGCACCAGCACAAACCGTGAAACCAAAATTTCGAGTTGATGCAGCAAATGAACTCATCAGCAGCGAACCTGCACCGCGAGATAAATCAGAGCTGCTTAAATTTGCTCTTAATCGCCTTGGTCGAACTGTACTTGAGTATCAACATGCAAAGATTTCAGCCGGAGATAAAGAGTTAATTAGCGAATTGACGTGGAATATCGGCCCGGGTGATCGTTTCGGAATAGTCGGAGTAAATGGTGCTGGTAAAACAACGCTGATGCGCACTATGGCTTCAGAAATTGAAGTGGCAGCAGGAAAACTTGTTACCGGCATTACTGTGAAGATTGCATTTCTCACCCAGCATTTAGATGAATTAGATCCAACATGGCGAGTGCTTGAGGCTGTTGAAAATGTTGCCAATCACATAGAGATAGGTAAAGGGCGCACTCTTTCAGCCTCTCAACTCTGTGAGCGACTTGGCTTTGATCGCGATGGCCAATGGACTCCCGTTGGAGATCTTTCCGGTGGAGAAAAAAGACGTTTGCAGTTAACTCGGTTGTTAATGGATTCTCCGAATGTGCTCTTACTTGACGAGCCAACAAATGATTTCGATATCGAAACCTTGACCGAGCTTGAGGATCTCTTGGATAGCTATGGCGGAACACTTATTGTGATCTCACACGATCGGTACTTCTTAGAGCGCGTCTGCGATCGTTTTGTTGGCCTCATGGGAGACCAGGAGCTCCGCGACCTCCCAAGAGGGGTAGATCAATATCTGGAACATCGCGCGAAGTCATCTTCACATACTTCACAGGGCAATTCAGGGAAGGTATCTAACGCTGCACAAGAACGAGCACTGAAAAAGGATCTCACCAGAGTTGAACGACAGATACAGAAAGCGAAAGAGAAAGTGGCAAATCTAACCCTAGAACAAGAAAGCGCATCCTTTGATGCGACTCGATTAAGTGAAATTTCACTTGAACTCGTTCAACTAGAGAAGGAACTAATAGCACGCGAAGAAGAATGGCTTGAAATTACTCTTAAACTAGAAAATTAGAATAAAGTCAGAGCATGAAGCATAAGCGCCTTGATTTTCTAGCAGCTATATCGGGCGTACTTATTGCACTTCAGGCGCGAGCAAACGGTGAACTCTCACATCGACTTGATAATGGGCTTCAAGCTGCACTTATCTCATTTTCTTCAGGGCTCATTATCATCGCAACGATTGCACTATTTAATCCTTCAATAAAGCAAGGCATGCGCACTCTAAGCCGCGCGGTAAAGGCACGTGATCTACCACCATGGACACTCTTTGCCGGCATGTTAGGTGGCGCATTTATAGCGGTGCAAACTCAGATTGTTCCTCTACTTGGCGTGGCTATCTATTCAGTTGCTTCAATCGCAGGACAGAGTGCCATCTCGTTATTTGTTGATCGTATTGGTCTTACAGGGGGTGGAAAGAAGCAGATCACACCACGTCGCGTGACCGCTGCCCTCATTACTGTCTTTGCAGTTTTTATCTCAGTTGCTGACCGCCTCGACGGAAAGAATCTTTCTATTCTTGCGGTAATTCTTGGTGTTGCTTCCGGTGGAATTGTCGGAATTCAACGAGCACTTAATGGCCAGATTAATGAACACTCACACCAGAGTTTTACAACATCATTTCTAAATTTTGCGATGGGTTTAACTTTTCTTACTATCTTACTTATCTTCGCATTCATTATTGGAGACTTTAAATTTTCACCGCTACCTGCTGGACCTTGGTGGATCTATGCAGGTGGAGTCATTGGGGTTGTCTATGTTGCTTTTACCTCAACAATTGTGCAACACCTTGGCGTTTTAACGTTCACACTGATCAGCGTTGGTGGACAACTGGTTGGTTCGCTTCTGATCGATCTCTACTCACCAACAGAAGGTGTGCAGGTGAGCATCTATCTCGTAACTGGAATTGCTATGACTTATCTTGGGGTAATCGTCGGCGGCGTAAGTAATCGACGATCCCGGAAACGATTGAGCCAACAATAAAGAAGCCAGCAATTGCATATGTAAAGGTCTCAACTCCCGGAATAGATGCTGTGTAGTAACCAGCAAGAGTAATTCCTACCCCCCAGGCAATTGCTCCGAGAATGTTTGCAGAGAGAAATTGGTAATAAGGCATCTTGGATGCACCCGCAATCAGTGGAATAAAAGTTCTCACCCACGGGATGAAGCGCGCTGCGACAACAGACCACCAACCTGATTTCTCGTAGAAACGCTCACACTTACGAATAATCTTCTGCAAGCCAGGTGATTTTCTCTTACTGAGATAGGTACGTCCGACCAAGCGTCCAATAACAAAACCCAATTGATTTCCGATAAATGCAGCCATAAAAATAACAGTGAGAAGGGCTGAGATGCTGACATTCTCTCCGGATGCAGCAACTAAACCCGCGCTAAAGAGAACAGAGCTTCCGGGTAGAACAAAACCAAAGACCAGTGCAGATTGAACAAAAACGTTTGCACCGACAATCAAGTAAAGGAGAAGTGGCCCTAGATCAGCAAATTGTGACTCGATTGACCCGAAAAGCTCCATTACACCGACTGCTTAACCGCTGCAGCCACCTTGCTGACAACTTGAGGATCAAAGACGCTTGGAACAATAAATGATGCGTTGAGCTGTGATGGAGTTACACAGTCGGCAATAGCAATAGCTGCAGCTACCAAAAGATCATCTGTAATTTTATGTGCTTGAGCATCGAGTAACCCACGGAAGATTCCTGGAAACGCTAGAACGTTATTGATCTGATTAGGCTGATCACTGCGTCCTGTGGCAACGACAGCGGCGTACTTACGTGCAACAACTGGATCGATCTCAGGATCTGGATTTGCAAGTGCGAAAACAATTGATTTATCAGCCATAGCCGCGATATCAGCCTCGACCAAGACATTAGGAGCGCTCACACCAATAAAGACATCAGCCCTGCTCATCGCCTGATGAAGATCGCCTGCAAAGTTTTCAGCATTCGAATGATCGATAAACCACGAACGCATTTCATCATTGCGATCGCAAGAACTATTGATTACACCATCTTTGTCAAAGGCGATAATGTTTTTGGCACCACTTTTAACCAGCAGGCGAGCTACGGCGGTACCAGCAGCGCCAGCTCCACTCATGACGATCTTTACTGTTGAAATATCTTTCTTTACCAACTTAAGCGAATTTTTTAGCGCTGCCAAGACAACAATTGCAGTGCCATGTTGATCATCGTGGAAGACAGGTATATCTAAGAGTTGACGCAAACGTGCTTCGATCTCAAAGCACCGTGGTGCTGAGATATCCTCGAGGTTGATTCCGCCGTAGACAGGTGCAATCAATTGTACGGTGCGAACAATTTCATCGACATCTTGGGTATCAAGACATACAGGCCAAGCGTCAACATCTGCAAAGCGCTTAAAGAGTGCGGCTTTACCTTCCATCACCGGTAGTGCAGCCGCGGGACCGATATTTCCCAGACCCAATACGGCAGAACCATCGGTTACAACAGCGACTGTGTTGCGCTTCATTGTGAGCCGACGAACGTTAGATGGATCTTCAACAATGGCCTTGCTAATACGTGCAACACCAGGGGTGTATGCGCGAGAAAGATCATCACGAGTTTTAAGAGGCACCTTGGAAGCAATTTCAATTTTTCCACCAAGGTGAAGCAAAAATGTGCGATCAGAAACCTTGCGAACAATAAGGCCAGAAATCACATTCAGCGATGCCGTGATCTCATCTGCATGTGAGGCATTAATGGTGTCACATGTAACGTCGATGACAACCTTATCGAGCATTGATTCAACAACATCGAGTGCGGTGATAGTCGCACCTGCACTAGAAAGTGCTGAAGTAATTAAGGCAATTGGCTGAAGATCAGGAGATCCTTCAACGCGAATTGTGATTCCATACCCAGGGGAGGTCGATACCATTTATACAACTCCATAAAGTCGATCGCCGGCATCGCCCAGACCTGGAACGATGTAACCATGTTCATTAAGCCGTTCATCTAGCGCGCCCGTTACTAAATTAATTGGAACACCAGAATCCTTAAAGGCTTCTTCAAGAACTGCGATTCCTTCAGGCGCAGATAAAATACAGATTGCAGTGATTTCCGTTGCGCCTCGTTCAATAAGAAAATTGATTGCTGCTACGAGTGTTCCTCCGGTTGCAAGCATCGGGTCTAATACAAAACATTGACGTCCAGAAAGATCTTCCGGAAGTCGGTTGGCATATGTGCTTGCCTTAAGAGTTTTTTCATCACGGACCATGCCGAGGAATCCAATTTCAGCAGTTGGAATCAATCGACTCATTCCTTCAAGCATTCCTAATCCAGCACGAAGAATTGGTACAACAACAGGTCGAGGGTGGGCAAGCTTTACACCGGTAGTTGGTTGAACAGGGGTGACAATCTCAACCTTTTCAATACGGACCTCACGCGTTGCCTCATATGCCAATAAAGTCACGAGCTCCTCAACGAGGTGGCGAAATGTTGGTGAGTCGGTCTTCTCGTCGCGCAGAACCGTCAACTTGTGAGATATCAGGGGATGGTTGGCAACGTGGACTTTCATAACCCGTACCTTACCGCCCTTTCTTTCCTCACCAATGAGTGGGAATATGGGCAACGTGAGCCAGAACCAGGATAGCCAACCGTTGATCAATGACGTGGATATCGCAGTGGCTGCCTGGCACGAAGACGGACGCTGGTCTTTAGCCCTTCTTCCTGACGCGCAGGATCTGCCGCAGATAATTGAGCGACTTAAGTCACAACAGACCAATGGTGGCGCGCTCGCGCTTTTAGCAATTGACGAAGAATTTTTCATGATCATTCGTGTTCTTGGATCGCATATTAAATTGTTTTTGAGCGATATCTCTTACGCAGTTGATTACGACATTGCAGCAGAGTTCATAGAAATTTGTGATTTGGATATGCCCGAGGAAGACGAAGAACCGTTTCCTGCTGGTGATCTAGATATCATCTCTGATTTAGGTGTACATCGAATGGAGCTATCAACTCTTTGTGATGACCCTGATCTCTTCCCTGATGAACAACTCGAAGCAATCGCCAGCCGTTTAGGATTTGGTGAGGAATTCGCACAGTTATTGGAGTTATAAAATTTTAGATCACGAAAACCTTATGCGGGATGCTCTAGTAATCGCACAACAAGCACTTGCAACAGGTGATGTTCCCGTGGGAGCAATCATTGTTAACGCCGACGGTATTGTCGTTGGAACAGGCTCTAATGAGCGTGAAGCAAGTAACGATCCGACAGCTCATGCAGAAGTAGTTGCGATAAGAAATGCGTCTTCACGATTACAAAAGCCACGACTTGATGGGTGCACTTTGATTGTAACTTTGGAACCGTGCGCGATGTGCGCTGGCGCTATTGCGCAATCTCGCATCTCGCATCTGGTTTATGGAGCATGGGATGAGAAAGCTGGAGCAGTGGGCTCTGTTTGGGATGTCCTGCGGGACCCACGATCGATCTTTAAAGTTGAGGTGACATCCGGGATACTTGAAGCTGAGTGCGCAGAGTTATTGAAAGAGTTTTTCTCAGACAAGTAATTCGTACGATGGATTTAGGATCGTGAGCGAACCTTCTTCTTCTCCGACCATACCCTCAGCACGAATTTCAGATCCAACCTCAAGGCCTGCGATTTCACGGCGACCTAAAAATTGAAGTGTTACTCCGCCAGATTGATCCCAGACTTCTACTTGAAGATACGGAGCAGAGCCACGAGGAGCGCTCTTAATTGAGGTGACCTTGCCTTGAACATGTGCGCGCTTGCGCCACTGAATTTCACCAATCGGCGTCATGTTCTCTGCGTAATGACTTGTCGGTTCGACCTCTTTTATTACCTCTGCAACGGGCTTAAAGGCAACCGGTTTTGATGCGGCCTGCTCTTTCATCACTCCATCGTCACCAGTGTGGGAGCTAGAAAGAATTCGAGTCACATCGAAAGGAACAATTGTTGCGACTACACGTTGCAAATGTGAAATTGGAGCAGCAATTTTCTCCGCAGTTTGGTCATGTAGTAAACGACCAAGGAAGCCAGAGTATGCACGTCGTGGAAGTAGAAGTGTTAACTCGATATCTGGTTTTACAGTCATTCGGACGGCGTATTCAAGGGCAGCATTAGGAAGTCTGCGATCTGCACAATCAACTAATTCAAGAGGGACATCATCAAAGGCAGGATTTTCTTGCCACAGAGCTGAAATCTCGTCTGCTTTTCTATCATCAAGAACAAAGTGCACTGCTTGCAAAGTGTGAGGTTTGAGTGATCTGGCATATCGAACCGCTGTAATTGTTGCGATATCAACGGAATCAACTAAGACCGTCACATTATGTCTTGAGATAGTTGTTGCACGAGCATCATTTGAGCGAAAGAGGAGTGCTTGCTTTTCTTTACGGTACTGCTTATTAAAGTTTCTCATCGCCATAAGAGCAATAGGTGTTCCAATGACGACTAGCCACGTTCCCTCTGAAAACTTGGTGATAGCTAGAACTGCAACAGTGATCACAGAGACAGAGCCAGCCAGGATGTGAACAATGGATTTCACCTTAGCTTTTTCTCTGAGAGTCTTTTTCGCCATCCCGAAACCAGTCAAAGTGAATCCAATGAATACAGCCATCGCATAAATAGCGGCAAGTACGGTGATACTCGCTCCTGAGACAATAACAAGGACTGAAGCAGCAATTGCGATGAAGAGAATGCCACTAGAGAAGACCAACTTATGCCCACGTGCGGTAAGGCGCTTAGGGAGGAAACCATCATTTGCGATTACGTTAACCATATTTGGGAAGGCGTTATAGCAAGTATTTGCACCAGCAAAGAGAATAAGCATCGTGCCGGCTTGAACTACATAGTAAAAGATTTCACCAGCAAGGCTTGCACCTAGAGCTGCTTTGGAAACTAGCGAAATAACAGTAGGAGTTCCAGATTGATAAGGAACAGCAAGGGTTTGGTATGCCAGCCATCCGATTCCAATTATCAGAGTTGCCAAAGTAATCGCCATTAATGTGAATGTGCGACGCGCATTGACGTGCTCTGGTGTGCGAAAAAGTGAAACGCTATCTGATACAGCTTCTAATCCAGTGAGCGAAGCACTTCCATTCGCGAACGCTTTCAGGATCATCAAAATCGCTGCAAATGTAATGAGTCCCTGCTCTTCACCCAGCGGAAGTAAACCTGGCGTATCAGTAGCATATTCAGTTAATGAACCATTTATATTTCGGTAGATTCCCATGATAAATACGACAATCATGGATGCAATAAATATGTATGAGGGAAGCACGAAAATCACTCCCGCATCCTTCACTCCACGCAAATTAACAAAAGTTAAAAGCACAATGATAAGTAAGGTGAGAGGAACCTTATATTCAGTAAGGGCAGGGAATGCAGATATAACTGCAGCAACGCCAGCTGCAGCTTGAATAGCTACCGTAATGATGTAACCAAACATTAATTCGATCGCTGCAACCAATGAGACATTCATGCCAAAGTTCTCACGGGCGACAACATATGCTCCACCAGAGCGCGTATATGTGTTTATGACATCACGATAAGAGAAAGCAACGATCACAAGCATCACGAGCAAAATACTGATTAATGGAGTAAATATTGCAAATGCTGCTAAACCAAATGCAGGAACAAGCGCAACGAGAATCTGTTCGCAACCATAGGCTGAAGACGAGACACAGTTAGAACCCAGAATTCCAAAAGAGTTCTTATTTGATAAACGTTGATCACCAAGTGAGTGGCGGTTGAGCGGAGTGCCAAGAATGAACTTTTTTATTCGGTAACTGATGGGATCGCGCACAGGGATCTGTTCCCGCAAAATCTGGGGTTCTGGTGCTCCATCTGTCCAGGACTTAGGCACTTCGACTCCCTTGAGCTTTGGGTCACAGTCGCCGCTGGCGACTCAACTGCATTCTGAGTGTTCCCATCTTATGTGCTCACAGTTCTTTATCAACGGAGCAATGAGTTATTTGAACCCTCGAGACTTTCATCTACGCGTGTTCGAGACGCGCGCACTCGGCCGCTATGCGAATCCTCCAGGAGAATTGTATCCGAATGGAGAGATGCTGATGAAGTCATCACAGAGTTCGTAGTTTTGTCAGAATTTCCATGTCATTGGTTCTTAATTTTTTGATAAATCCCTTGAGAATGTTTCCTCCGTCGGCGTAGTAAGCAAGGGTGTAGTACGGATAAGCGTTAAAGCCATAGCCTGATTCCTCTTGCGATATTCGTCCAGGAATAGGAAAGTTAGTGATCACATCAACATCGCATTGAGCGAAATATTTCTGAAGCCTCTTTACGTTATACCGTTTAATTCTCGTCAAGGTTATTTCTCTAAGATCAGATTGAATCTCATTAGAGCCTGATTTTCTTGCGGAGTAGGTCACTTTTCTATCCTTAAGGATAAAAGTTGCTTCACCATTTGCAATATTTCTAGTCGCTGTCCCATTATTCAAAAGTAAGTTTGCTTGATTAACATAAAAGTCGCCATTGATTTCAAGCAGATACTTATAGAGAGCTCTTCGTTCCTCTTGGAATCGAAGACCTCCCGAAGTTAAGCATTCTTCAAAGTAACTCACCCCTTTATTGTGCACCCAAGAGGCATCCCACCGCTACAAATTTTCCTGAGTCACCCTTTACGGTCAACTTTTTGCCGCTTTCTAAGTAAACATACCCCTTGGCCACCCCGCGGTAGGACGTAGGAGATCCTTTTTGACAAGCGGCAAACAGGTCTTTAAAGCTCACCACATTAGGTGTTTTGACCGTTGAACTTCTTCTTCGATTTTCAAATGAATAAGCGGTTACTTCACGGTTATTCTGAATTTTCTGAATATATGCAGTTACTTGCGTATATCTTTGCGGCACATTGCAAGCGGAGGTGATATTCAATTTAATGGCATCTAAATCTTGATCCTCAGACAAACTTGTTGAATAGTGAGGCCTCTCGATGTTTAAAGCGCACTTTGGTTCAGGCGAATCTAAATTTTGTAGTATCAGAAACTGTAAAGCCAGTAAACCGACCAAAGCAATGCCGGGAATTTTAGGTACGAGAAGTAATGATTTGGAAACTCTTATAGGCATCTTAGAAAAATAGGCAAAAGGCATGACATCCGTAATCGGGTTATCCCCAGCAATTGGCAAATGACGACAAAAATCCAGCGGAGGATGAGGGATTTATCCTCTCCATCCTGGGTAATTCCCCGTTTTTTAGGTAAACGGTTCATAAATCGACAGCGTAGTCCGCAAACTCGAACCTGTAA
>JBIPNL010000036.1:0-10318 GCA_044373255.1 Candidatus Planktophila sp.
TTGCGGAGTGAAATCTGCTTTAGGGCCTTCTCCATCAAATACACCGGCTTCACCGCGACGAAATGACATCCAATAAATCTTGCCGTTGCGATCTACCTCGGCATCAAGGCGCTCAGCCAAAGCGTTTACAACAGATGCACCTACGCCGTGGAGTCCACCTGATGCGGCATAGGATCCGCCACCAAATTTTCCACCCGCATGTAGCTTGGTAAGTACAACCTCAACACCTGTAAGTCCGGTCTTTGGTTCTTTATCAACTGGAATTCCACGACCATCATCGTGAACTTCAACTGAGCCATCTGCTTCTAAATTAATATCAATTTTCTTGCAATGTCCGGCGAGAGCTTCATCGACCGCGTTATCGATAATTTCCCAGAGACAGTGCATTAGTCCACGCGAATCAGTGGAGCCGATATACATTCCGGGACGCTTACGTACTGCGTCAAGGCCCTCGAGTACCGCGAGATCCTTGGCAGTATATGAATCGATCATTTCGCCTGGGGCGTTGAGATCGAGCTCATCGCTAGAATCTTTTTTGGCAGCCATGGGGGCAAAGGTTAGCCAGCCGTTACTGCTGTAGTGCGTAAGCGCGCCGAGGAGATCTCATGGAGTGGGAAATCCACCCTCAAGGTGTGAGATATCTATCGAAATGGACAATATTTCTTCTAAATCAGCAGGCGGGGAATATTTCTAACTGGCATGATGTTCCATACAAGTAACGACAGAACGCTAGCTCACCACCGTGGTGATCTATAGGCGATGTAAGGAGAGAGCGATGACTGAGCAAGTTTTCCTCGAAACCACACCTCTAAATGCCCTCGATCGATGTGATCGATGTGGAGCACAGGCCTATGTGCGCGCTATTTTACTTACAGGTGGAGAGCTCTTGTTCTGCGCACACCACGGTAAGGAATATGCTGAAAAGCTCAAGACAGTCGCAGCAAAGATTCAGGATGAATCCGAGAAGCTGGTCGAAAGTAAGTAAACGCTGCTGGTTTTAATCCAGGTAGTCGCGCAGTGATTGCGAACGAGATGGATGGCGCAATTTAGACATCGTCTTTGATTCGATCTGACGAATACGCTCACGAGTAACTCCGTGAACCTTTCCAATCTCATCAAGAGTCTTTGGTTGTCCATCTGTAAGTCCGTATCGAGCCTTGATCACATCTGCTTCACGTTGTGTCAGACCACCGAGGACCTGCATCAATTGTTCTTGCAAGATAGTAAAGGTCACTGACTCTTCTGGCTTGACTGCCTCAGAATCTTCTATCAGATCTCCGAACTCAGAATCGCCTTCTTCACCCAATGGTGTGTGTAATGAAATTGGTTCACGACCATACTTTTGAACTTCAACGACCTTTTCCGGTGTCATATCAAGCTCTTTTGCCAACTCTTCTGGCGTTGGTTCGCGGCCAAGATCTTGCAGCATCTGGCGCTGCACACGTGCAAGCTTATTGATGACTTCAACCATGTGTACCGGAATACGAATGGTGCGAGCCTGGTCTGCCATCGCACGAGTAATTGCCTGGCGGATCCACCACGTCGCATATGTCGAGAATTTAAATCCCTTGGTGTAATCGAACTTCTCTACTGCGCGGATCAGGCCTAGGTTTCCTTCTTGAATCAGATCCAAGAAGAGCATTCCACGTCCGGTGTAGCGCTTGGCAAGAGATACAACGAGGCGTAGGTTGGCTTCAAGAAGGTGGTTCTTGGCGCGCTTTCCATCTTCTACGATCCACTCAAGTTCGCGCTTGAGTTTCTTATCAATCTTCTTATCTGTTGCTAACTTCTCTTCTGCGAATAGTCCAGCTTCCATACGTGTTGCGAGTTCAACTTCAAGCTCAGCATTAAGGAGTGCAACGCGACCAATCTGCTTGAGGTAATCCTTGACTGGATCTGCAGTTGCTCCAGCTGTCATCACCATCTGCTCTGGTGGCAAATGCTTAATTTCGGTCTGAATACGACGAGCTTCTGCATTAAAGATGTCGTAGAGCTCTTCCACATTGGAGAGGTGGCCCTGCGTGATCGCCTCTGCGATAACTCGAGCACCCTTTTCGGTGAAGTTATTCATCGATAGCTGCTGTTGTACCTGGCGGAATGTCAGCGCCTTTGCATCAGCAGGATCTACGTTGCCCTTGCCGATATATGGATGATTGGACTTCTTAGCGCTGATTGCCTCGAGCACGATATTTACATTTGCGAGGTCTTTCTTATGCTTTGCTCGCTCGGTCTTTTCGCTCTCATCTTCTTCTGCATCAGAATCCTGAAGAATAAAGGAGCCATCTTCAATCTTTACATCGTCAACAAGGTTGACTACACGAGCCTCGGATGGCTTAGTACCTTCTTCTGCTTCAACAATTTCTAGTACATCTGCTACAAGCTTGTCGACATCTTCGAGTTCGACCTCTTCTAGTTCAACTTCTTCACCATCAATATTGGTAACAACTGTCTTTCCTGCTGCAACCGCTGCAGCTGGAGCAGCTACTTCCTTGGGTTTAATCAGATCCCATTCAGCTTTTTTCAAGATTCGACTAGGTGATCCCAGCCCTTTCTTGCGAAGTGTTTCAATAATTTGTGGAACTGTGATCGCCAGTGCGCGCGCTTCATCTACTAAATCTTTATCAGCCTTCTTTGGAATACGGCCGAGAGTTGTTACCCCGCGTGATTCAAGTTCGGTGAGGACTTCCTTCTGACGCGAGACCGCATTTTTTGCATCAGAGAGTAATTGGACATCTTTAGCATCAAGGACTTTCTTCAACTCAATTTTGGCAGGTGCTTTCTTGGCTGCAACTTTCTTAGCCGGTGCTTTCTTAGCCGGTGCTTTCTTAGCCGGTGCTTTCTTGGCAGGCGCCTTTTTAGCTACTGCTTTCTTGGCAGGGGCCTTCTTCGCAGCAACTTTCTTCACTGCAGACTTCTTCGCCTTGTTTTTGAGCGCACTAAATACAGCCACAATTGTCCTTTGTTTTTGTCGCGACTTCTAAAATTTTCTTTTTGAAAACCGCGCGAAGTGATACCTATATTATACCGCGAATTGCCGCTGTCATCGCTTCAGATTCGACTAAAAAGCCGTCGTGGCCAAAATCTGAGGAGATTGTGACGAGCTTTTTTGCCTGCGGTACGAGATCTGCAATCTCAACCTGAAGGCGAGGTGGGAAAAGTCGGTCGGTATCGATAGAGACCACCAGGACGGGAATAGTGATTGCGCGTAAAGCCTCAACCACTCCTCCACGGTTGAGCCCCACATCATGGGAGTTCATCGCCTCGGTCAAGACGATGTAGGTGTTGGCGTCAAAGCGCTGGGCTAATTTGCGAGCTTGGTGGTCCAGATAAGACTCAACGGCGTAGCGCCCTGTGTCATCTCCTTGTAGCTCGCGGCCAAAGCGCACATCCATCTCGGATTCAGTGCGATACGTCAGGTGGGCAATCCGGCGTGCGATTCCCATTCCATCGATAGGACCACGCTCTTGCTCGTAATAATCTCCGCCTGAAAAATAGGGATCATTTTTGATTGCACGAATCTGAATTGATGCCGTGCCAATTTGATCTCCTGTAGCAACGGCAGATGATCCAATTGTGCAGATCGATTCGACGCGATCTGGATGATCGATCGCCCATTCCAGCGAGCGCATTCCACCAAGAGATGGGCCCACTGCCAAGACATACTTCTTAATTCCTATCGCATCGCTAAAGGCAATCTCTGCCGCGACCATGTCACGAATAGTCAGTGCGGGGAAACGAGAGCCATATCGTTTTCCATCGGGCGCGATGCTCGATGGACCGGTACTCCCCTGACATCCACCAATGACATTTGGACAGATAATGAAATATTTATCGCTATCAAATGCCAGACCTGGGCCGACCATAGCTGGCCACCATCCTGGAACATCAGACCAACCTGTCATTGCATGCTGAATCAGAATTGCGTTATCGCCGGCAGCGTTGAGCTTTCCCCACGTTTGATATGCAATGGTGATGTCGGAAAGGGTCTCGCCGTTCTCTAATTCAAGTGAACCAATTGAAATAAATTGACGTTCACCCGGATCATGACTTTCAAGCCAAGCGCCAGTGACTTCTGGTGAGAGAGTCTTCTTAATAGATGGGGTACTCATAGGAATCCTTCACGCACTTGCACAGATAGTTACTGTGCCTGGTCGTCACCCAGAAGCACCCCACCGCGGTGGAGGGTTGCCGTCTAGAAAGCCGGGGCTTTTAAATACCGATCAAGGTATTCGTTCTAGAACTCGTGACCTGCCCATATCCTAACGCACGAGTTCGACTCTGATCTAGTTTCCAAATATGCCGGCTGTGACTTTGGGATGTAACTCACTGCGCATTCCAGCAAAGGAGTGTGGGGGCCACCCTGCGCTAAAGACTCGCTGGAGCAAGGTGGCAAGTGAGTATGTGGGGGCATCATCAAAGGCTCGTGCCAAGGCGGCCTTAGCCAGCGCTCCATCTCCAGTCTCATAGGCAATAGCTGCAGCCAATGTGGCAACTGGTGCGACATACCCTGTTGGGGCAGATCGCAGCAGGTGAAGCCACATCGTGCGATACGCGGTGATGCTCTCCTCGTCATGGCTACCCAATGCAAAATCGCGCACTTGAATATCACTTAAGCGCCCCAGAACGTGTGCCATCAAATCTTGATCAGATGAGATTCCATGAGCGATGAAATCATTGGCTAGATCAATCACCGCCGTTGCACCATCTCGTTGACTTTCATTGAGTTCAGGTGATGCTGGATCCACGAACGACTTGCTTACGCGATCAAGCCACGAGGATTCATAGGCCAAAAGATTCGAGCGCACTGAACTACCAAGATCTTCATAGCTTGCAAATGGCATCGGATGTCCGGCAGCAACGCTCTCGGCAGCAACGCGTGATGAATCAAGCGGTGGAACTGGCCGCCCTTCGATGGGACAACATGTGGTGTCATGGCAGAGCAGTGATCGAAAGTATCCATCTGCAATGAGTATGGATTCATAAATTGCAATTCCAGCCCGGGAAAGTGCTGCAGTGGTGAGCGCAAGAACACGATCACCATCTGATTGGTCTTGCGGCTGATAGACAACTATCAGCGCACCTTCTGCTCCATCGGTTGAGCAATGTGCTGCCATTGCATCGTAGAAAGCTTCATCCTGAAGTACTGGGTAATCCACTCGCATCGCCATTCCGACGCCATCATCCTTGATTGAGACTAATACGAGTGAATCTGTTGGGTGATATCCAATCAGAAATGGAATAGCGGCGAGTAAGTCGTGCGGGCTTGTAAGTGTTGTCATGTGAGCTCAATTCTTAAATCGGGTCGGGGAGGTAACGACTGTGATCATGACAATTGATGTCGTCTTTACTGTTCCTGTAATGGCACGGGTCTGTGCGTTATGTGTGTAGGTGCCATTCCATGTGCTGATAAGGGTTATGGCATACGTTCCTGCCTGGCTATATGTATGTTGAATCTTTCCGTTGGGAAATGGCGCACCAAGATCAGTTGTCGATAGGAATGTTCCGTCACCAAATGACCATGTAAAACTTGGCCTGAGAGCGACATCGACAATCTCTCCCACGATTTTGACTTGAGTCATAAACGAAGTGGGCAGATCAGTCCACATGTAGACAGGAACTCCAATAAGTGGCTCATATTCAGGTTGGTATGCAATCCCTGCAGTGGGAAGTGATTTGATTAATCGATCAGTCAGAGATGCAGTCTGGGTTACCGGCGGCTGCGGAGTTGGTGTGGATTTCTTCGGAGCCACCTTTTTCACAACAGGAGGTTTAGCTACCGCTTTTGGTTTAACTGGCTTGGGTTTAACTGGCGCAGCCTGCGTAGGTGTCGCCTTCTTTGTCACTTGCGGTGCTGGTTTAGGGACAGAGGTACTGCTTCCGCCTTTGCGACCTTCAATGATGATCTTTCCATCTTGGGTGTACACATCAACACAGACTGTTGATTGGCATTCCTCTGCATGAACTGCAATCGGAGATAAGAGCGCGATAGTGGCGATGAAGGCGATGGCACGTATGTGGAATTTTTTCATGTGGGCACGCTAGGAGCGCTGACTGCCAATAACGGCTTCTCATGAGCGATCTGTGGATGGATATGGCAATCTAGGAACATGGGCGCCCGTGACGGAGATGGATGGATTCAATGTCGATGTGGCAGCAAACATTGGGGCAAATTTGGTGCAGCCGGAATACTTATATTTCGCGAGGGCGACAAGGGCGAACGTGAAATCTTTCTGCAGCATCGCGCTCCGTGGGTACATAACGGAGACACGTGGGGCATTCCAGGTGGGGCGCGCGATTCACATGAAAGCATCACCGAAGCAGCGATGCGCGAGGCTCATGAAGAGACTGGAATCAAGTCGGATCACTTGACGCCGTTATCGCTCTTTACTGATGATCACGGTGATTGGAGATACGACACGGTAATCGCTTCGGCTCATTCAGAGATTTCTGCTGATTCGCCGAATGATGAAAGTCAAGAGATGCGCTGGGTTGCACTCAGTGAAGTAACTATGCTGGATCTGCATCCAAGTTTTTCAAAGACTTGGTTTGAGCTGCGCCAACTTCTCGATGATGTGATCACACCAACCTAAATCTGAATCAGCAAAAACTATCGCGCAGGCGGTTAAGTGAGTCGCAGACCACAGATTTATCCGAGGTGCGCCACAAAGGCGGCATGGAATTCAAGAGCACGCTGCCATATCTCTTAGTAACAATTCGAGAGTCCAGGATTGCAACAACACCACGATCATCCACGCTACGAATGAGGCGCCCCGTACCTTGCGCCAATAACAGGGCGGCTCGTGGCATAGAGACCTGCATAAAGCCGCTACCACCTGCTGCATCTGCTTGTGATGATCGAGCAGCCATCACCGGTTCATCAGGGCGTGGAAATGGAATTCGATCGATAGCAACAAGAATGCATGAGTTACCTGGCACATCAACGCCCTGCCAGAGCGACATTGTTCCGAGCAAAATAGATGTCTCATCTTTTGCAAATCGTTCTACAAGTGGGCCGACAGCATCGCCTCGTTTTTGGGTAATGATTGTGATGGGTAACTCTTTTAGTACATCGCGCAGATGCGCATCTGCTGCTTCGACTCCGCGCCACGAACTAAAGAGCGCTAAAGTGCGACCCCCTGCCGCATCGATAAGTTCACCAAGTTCTGTGAGTACCTCTTTACTCGGCCCGTCACGACCCGGTTCAGGAAGATGTTTCGGAAGATAGAGCACGCCTTGAGCAGCAAAATCAAAGGGCGAGCCAACATCGAGTGTTTGAAAGTTTGAGGGATCGATTTCTCCTTCAGATTCGTCAATCTCATCTTCACTAGTAGCACCTTGAGTGAGAAAGCCAAGGGAACGTGCCATTGCGTCAAAGCCACTACCCACTGTCAGAGTTGCAGATGTGGCGATAACAGGAGTCTTAGTCAATAAATTCTCACGTAGTACTTGTGAGACCGATAGCGGTGCTAGATATAAGGATGAAAAAGTTGGTTCATACCAGAGCACATGAGAGGTACCCATCTTGAGCAACTTACCCACTGTTGTCGTGATTTCAGTGACTGCACCTTTTACTCGAGCACGTTCTGCAATCGAATCTGGATCAATAATCTCTTCATCGGCGCGAAGTGCATCGGTAATTGCAGCACCCGCTTCTCGCACTTTTCGTACTGGCGCTTCAAGAATGCTTGGGATTTCTTCCAGTCGACCCAGGGATGCAAAGTCTCCCTTGACGCTATCGCCGTAATCAGCCATAGCATCATGAAAATCATCGGCAGCTTTAGTGAAGGCGTCACTGAGTTTGCCCGGCATATGTTTGCGCGCCATGGCAGCAGCGCGCTGGACTCGCCCTGATGTCAGCTCTTCGGTTACTGCCTGCGTTGTTCGATCCATAAATTCATGTGCTTCATCTAAAATAACTGCATCGCGTTCAGGCAATATCGGGTGTGAATCAACAATTTCAATGGCAAGCAATGTGTGGTTTGTGACAACTACATCTGCTAACTGAGCCTTCGCTTTTGCGTTTACCGCAAAGCATTGTGAACCATAGGCACAGGCATCTGCTCCAACGCATTCCCGACCAGACGTTGAGTTTGCGAGCCAGACCCGCCGGTCGACATCAGGGGCATCATCTCGATCTCCCGATGCTCCTTTAGATTTTGCCCATGCAATCAGGCGTTGCGCATCTTTTTCAAGGTATGAAGCTTCCAGGATCAGTTCGGTATCGGGGTCAACCTCTTCGCTATTCATCTTCTGTAGGCAAATGTAATTACCAACACCTTTATATATAGCAAACGTCACTTCACGGCCAAGCTCTTTTTCCAGAGCCGGTACAACAGCAGGAAGATCTCGTTCGACAAGTTGGCGCTGTAGTGCAAGAGTTGCAGTGGCAACCAAGACTTTGCGACCATGAACAAGAGCGGGAATCAAATAGGCGAGAGATTTTCCAGTACCAGTGCCGGCTTGCACCATTAAATGGTGGCGATCTGTCAGCGCACTTGAAACGGCTTCCGCCATTTCAATCTGACCTTTCCGCGGTGCTCCCCCGATGGCTGCAACAGCTGCGTCAAGTGCTGATCGCGTTTTCGCCGTGAGGTCGCTCATGTTCGCACCTTAGCGAAGGATCACTCACTCAAGTGTGGAATGTGGGTAAAAAGTCCTATAGGATCTGCAACAGATTACGGCGAGTGGAGCTCAACTTATGAAGAATGTGAAACGCCAATTTCCCAAGATTGGTGAGCTAGCTCCCCTGCTTCGCTTCACATTGCCTGGTCTTCCTACTCGTAAGAATCGTCTCGCAAAGGCGCTCACGGTCTGGGATCTGCGCCTGATTGCAAAACGACGTACCCCAAAAGGACCTTTTGATTACACAGATGGAAGCGCCGAATCTGAGGTAACGCTAGAGCGTGCTCGACGCTCATATCTTGATCTTGAATTTAGACCAAATATTTTGCACGATGTAAAGAATGTTGATACCTCATGTGAAATTTTGGGTGAAAAATTTGCGATGCCATTTGGAATCGCGCCAACAGGTTTTACCCGCATGATGCACACCGAAGGCGAAATTGCCGGCGCTCGTGCGGCTGAAAAGTTTGGAATTCCATTTACTCTTTCGACCTTAGGCACAACAACTGTAGAAAACGTTGTCAAAGCAGCTCCAAGTGGAGTTAATTGGTTCCAGCTGTACATGTGGAAAGACCGGGAAGCGAGCATGGCGCTAGTCAAGCGCGCGCAAGATTCCGGCGTGAAGCACCTCATGCTCACAGTCGATGTTCCGGCAGCAGGTGCTCGTCTTCGTGATGCTCGTAACGGCCTCACAGTTCCACCGCGTTTAACTGTAAAGACGCTGCTTGATGCCGCTCCACGACCTGAATGGTGGATTAATTTCTTAACTACCCCAGCGATCACATTCGCATCCATGTCTAACTGGGAAGGAACCGTTGCTGAGCTTTTGGACTTCATGTTCGATCCAACGATGACCTTTGATGACCTTGAGTGGATTCGCGCGCAATGGGACGGAAAGCTATCGATCAAGGGAATCCAGACAGTAGAAGATGCCAAGATTGCCGCAAATTACGGCGCCGACGCAATCATTCTTTCCAACCATGGCGGACGTCAGCTCGATCGTGCGCCGGTTCCTCTTCACATGCTCGCCGAAGTGAAGAAGGAGTTGAAGAACGATCTAGAGATCCACATTGATACCGGAATCATGCATGGCGCTGATGTTCTAGCAGCTTTGGCTCTTGGTGCTGATTTTGCATATATCGGTCGCGCCTACCTATACGGTCTCATGGCAGGTGGACAAGAAGGCGTCGAGCGGACCCTGCAGATTATGCAGACTGAAATGATCCGCACCATGAAATTACTCGGAGTAAATTCGTTAAAGGAACTTGAACCAAAGCACGTACAGCTCCTCCAAACTCATGCCGGCCTAGGCCGCCTACCCGAAGGGAAATAAGAAGATGCGCATAGCTCGAATTGGTGAGGTTGGCAAAGAAAAACCTGTAGTTGTATCAGGCGATGAGTACATACTC
This sequence comes from Candidatus Planktophila sp., assembly GCA_044373255.1. Taxonomy (GTDB): domain Bacteria; phylum Actinomycetota; class Actinomycetes; order Nanopelagicales; family Nanopelagicaceae; genus Planktophila. The sequence continues at coordinate 10,032 of JBIPNL010000036.1, forward strand.
GTCGACTCCTTAATTTCTGATTGGTCGCGCGAGACACTCGAAGCTGGAGCGATGGAGAAGGTAGCTTCGGCAGACCTCTCATCACTTCCACGCGTTGCTAAGGGCTCTACCCGAATTGGTTCATCTATTAATCGTCCATCAAAGGTGATCTGTGTAGGTCTTAATTATCTCGCCCACATTGCAGAGACAAATTCTGAGACCCCTAAAGAGCCAGTGATATTTATGAAGGCTCCTGACACTGTTGTGGGACCAAATGATGACATTGTCATTCCTCCCAACAGCACAGC
>JBIPNL010000150.1:0-2508 GCA_044373255.1 Candidatus Planktophila sp.
CGAAATAAGAAAAAGAGCTTCTGCCACAAAATCGCGATCAGATACTCCGTCGATACTGTTTCCTGCGCTACGTTTGAAACCAAGAGCGGTCGCCGTGGCTTCCGGTGACAGTGGAAGAGAGGACCCTGATAACGCGCCAGATCCCAAAGGGCTTACCGATGAACGGTTCAACCAATCATCGATGCGATCCAAGTCGCGATTGAAAGCATGAACATGCTTTGCGATTTCATGTCCGAAAAGAACGGGTTGAGCATGTTGCATATGTGTGAAGCCAACTGATGGTGCATTGGAATACTCAGCGGCTTTGGCCATAAGAGCACCCTGTAGGGCAATAATCATTGTGCTGGTCTCTAGCATCGCATCGATGGCGTAGAGACGAAGATCGGTGGCTACTTGATCATTGCGTGAACGGCCAGCGCGGAGAGATCCGCCAATATCGCCGAGTTTTTCACTCAGGCCCCGCTCAAGGGCAGAATGTACATCTTCATCCGTATCGTTATAAATAAAGGTTCCGTCAGCAACCTCACTCATCAACTCGTGTAGCGCTTTACGGATCTTTGCCGCCACATCTGACGTTAACAATTGTGAGGACTCGAGAACCCCTAAGTGCGCCAAAGACGAACGCAAGTCATAGGGGGCTAATCGCCAATCGAAATGCACGCTACGCGATAGTGCAAATACAGCATCAGCCGGTTCTTCCGAAAATCTTCCACCCCAGAGTGCCATCGTTCTACCTTCTCTTCTTTGTCGTAGGGCTTTTCTTACCCTTTGGTTTACCCGCAAATACCAGCAACTCGCGCGCTAATGCGCTGCCACCGGTTGCGCTTCGTGAAACAACTAAAACTGTGTCATCACCGGCAATTGTTCCGATGATCTCTTTGATTCCAGAATGATCAAGGGAGCTCGCTAGCAGTTGGGCTCCCCCAGGCGGGGTTCTCACGACTGCGAGATTTCCGCTGGATTCAACGCTAATAATCAACTCATGGGATAACGGCATCGAACGTGCAATTGAAGAATCTGTCCCATCGACTATCGCGTAGACCATCTCTCCTTGACTATTTCGAATGCGAACAGCACCGATCTCTTCAATATCGCGACTTGCCGTTGCTTGGGTTACGGCATAACCCTCCTTCTTGAGCGCCTGCACAAGATCTTCTTGGCTGTGAACTCGCCCTGAAGAAATTGCATTGATAGCTGCGTTTCGGCGGGCTGAGACAGAATTAATCGGTTGGACTTTAGCCATGGTGAACCTCTTTCAATACCTTCGTGAAGAGAGAGATGAACTTTTCGATTTGAAGTGCGGTGACAATCAGCGGCGGTGCAATTCTTATCGTGCTCTCATTCGCTGCATTGACGATGATTCCAGAATCCAATAGTGCAGCGGAAACTCTTTTGGCAATGGGACTCTCTAATTCGATTCCAATCAGCAGTCCCCTGCCGCGCACCTCTTTTACGCCAGGAAGAGCAGATATCTTCATCTTGATTTTTTTCTCATGGCTTCGCACCGACTGCATTAACTTGTTCTTCACGATGACATCGAGGACTGCGTTGCCTGCTGCGCACGAGATTGGGCTTCCACCAAATGTTGTCCCGTGATCACCTGGTTGGAGAAGTTGCGCAGCGCTTTCGTAAGCAATCGTTGCACCAATCGGCAGTCCCCCACCAAGGCCTTTGGCCAAGGTAAGAATGTCAGGTTTAACTTTTTCATGTTCAAAACCAAACCACTGACCAGTACGACCAATTCCGGTTTGCACACAATCAAAGACAAGAAGTGCGCCAGTCTGATCGCAAATGATGCGCAATCCTGCGAGGTATCCATCCGGAGGGGTAATGACGCCGGCTTCTCCCATGATTGGTTCTACGATCACCATGGCAGTTCGCTTTGTAACAGCTCGACGCATTGCTGCAAGATCACCAAAGGGAACATGTGTAATTCCCTTAAGCAACGGAGTAAATGGCTCACGCTTTGCAGGTTGGCCAGTCATAGAAAGTGCTCCCATGGTGCGACCATGGAATGATCCTTGAGCTGCAACGATCTTTGACCGCCCTGTGCGACGAGAAATTTTGAGTGCTGCTTCATTTGCTTCAGCGCCAGAATTACAGAAAAAAACGCGAGAATTGCTATCACCAGTCATTGCCTGCAAGCGTGAAGCCAGTAGTAACCCCTGAGGATGGGCGAAGAAATTACTGACATGGCCAAGGGTGGCAACTTGGGTCGAGACTGATTTAACGATTGCTGGATGAGCATGACCTAAGACGTTGGTGGCAATTCCAGCAAGGAAGTCAAGGTATGAATTTCCTTGATCGTCCTTAATGACACACCCCTTCCCGCTGACAAAGGTGCACGATGGTGTTCCGTAGTTTGCCATCATGAGATTGGTCCATGAAAGAATCGGTGCCTTCTTGCTCATGCGCTCACCAAAGTTCCACCAGAATTTTCCAAAGCCATTGCAAAGGCGAGTGGATCTTTACCGTCAATAATGCGCACCGCTCGTGCTCCATTATCAA
>JBIPNL010000037.1:0-10048 GCA_044373255.1 Candidatus Planktophila sp.
CCTCAGGTAAAGGAGATGTCATGAAACGTGTGTTGATTGCCAATCGAGGTGAGATTGCAGTTCGCGTCATTCAGGCATGTAAAGATCATGGCATAGAAAGTGTTGCTATCTACTCTGAAGAGGATCGAAGCGCTCTCCACGCGAAAGCAGCAGATTTCGCCTTTTCACTCAATGGAGTTAGTGCAAAAGATACGTATCTCAATATAGAAAAAATCATCACTCTTGCAAAGAAATCTGGAGCCGATGCTGTTCATCCTGGTTATGGTTTTCTTTCAGAGAATGCTCACTTTGCTCAGGCAGTAATTGATGCAGGGCTTATCTGGATCGGACCTCCTCCTGCTGCTATTAGCGCCTTAGGCGACAAAGTTTCGGCCAGGCGAATTGCTGCCAAGGTCGGTGCGCCATTAGTTGCAGGAACAACAGATCCAGTTTCTCACCATGAAGATGTTATTGCCTTTGCCAAAGAGCATGGACTTCCAGTTGCAATCAAGGCGGCATTCGGTGGTGGCGGGCGCGGGCTCAAGGTCGCACACACTATTGAAGAGATTCCAGAACTATTCGCATCCGCTGTACGTGAAGCTATTGCAGGTTTTGGCCGCGGTGAGTGTTTCGTGGAGCGATACCTGGATAAACCTCGCCATGTTGAGACCCAAGTCCTGGTTGATCAACATTCCAACGCCGTTGTTATTAGTACGCGCGATTGCTCACTGCAACGCCGCCATCAAAAACTCGTGGAAGAAGCGCCAGCGCCTTTCCTTTCGCAGGCACAGGTAGATGAGCTCTACCGATCAAGTAAGGCGATTATGAAGGAAGCTGGTTACGTTGGAGCTGGCACATGCGAATTTCTGATTGGACAAGATGGCACGATTTCATTTCTTGAGGTAAACACGCGCCTACAAGTTGAACATCCAGTCTCTGAAGAAGTTACTGGAATCGATCTTGTCCGTGAGCAATTTAGAATTGCAGCAGGTGAGCCGCTCGGATTTGCAGATCCCATCATTCGTGGACATAGCATCGAGTTTCGAATCAACGGCGAAGATCCGGGGCGCTCATTTTTGCCAGCACCCGGTCGAATCACCTCATGGTCAGCACCGTCTGGACCAGGCGTGCGTGTCGATGCAGGTTTTCAAGGTGGAGATGAAATTGGTGGAAACTTCGATTCGTTGCTAGCAAAACTTATTGTCACGGGTGCGACTAGAGCGCAAGCAATTGAGCGAGCACGACGGGCGCTTTCAGAGTTTACAATCGAAGGACTGCCTACCGCTCTACCGTTCCACCGAGCGATTGTTGAAGATCCTGCATTTACCCAAGACTTTAAGATTTACACCAGCTACATTGAAAATGAATTCAATAATCAGATTCCAGCATTTACATATCAAGTTCAAGCGCACGAGTCACAACCTGCAGCACAATCACTTGTTGCTGAAGTCAATGGAAAACGATTTGATATTCAAGTACATACCCCCGCACCAATCATCAAGCGCCGCCGGGCCAAGCAATCATCTATCGGTGCTGCCGCTGGAACAGCGCTGACAAGTCCGATGCAGGGCACCGTTGTAAAGGTTGCTGTAGAAGAAGGTGCCTCTGTTGAAGCAGGAGATTTGATTATCGTGATTGAGGCGATGAAGATGGAGCAGCCACTGAATGCTCATAAGAGCGGAGTAGTTAAGAATCTCACAGTGGTTATTGGTGAGACGGTGGCAAGTGCTGCAACTCTGTGCGACATCATCGATCTATGACATTATTCGGGTATGACATCATCTGAATTGCTCTATACAGATCCACTCGAAGCCGCCACTCGTGCGGCTGTAGAGATTGCATCACGAACTGGAGTGGCATCTCACGATATCGCGCTAGTGATGGGATCAGGATGGGTAGGCGCCGTTGATGCACTTGGCACACCAGCATATGAATGTAGCGCTGAAGAGATCACAGGATTTCTTCCACCTGCAGTTGAAGGCCATTCAGGAAAAATTCGCTCATACGCCATAAATGATGGCAACCGGGTCATTCATGCACTTGTCTTCTTGGGACGTACACATTTGTACGAGGGAAAAGGTATGGAACCCGTAGTTCACGGAGTGAGAACAGCGGTTAAGGCTGGATGCAAGGTCGTTATCTTGACCAATGCATGCGGCGGAATTAATACCGCGTACCAGGTGGGGCAACCCGTGCTTATCCGAGACCACATCTCCCTTACTGCGCAGTCACCACTTGTCGGAGCAACATTTATTGATCTCACCGACCTTTACAGCAAGCGTATTCGTTCAATTATGAAGTCCGCTGATTCATCGCTACAAGAAGGTGTCTACGTTCACTGGCGTGGCCCTACCTATGAAACTCCAGCAGAAATTCATATGATGCGGACAATCGGAGCCGACCTCGTTGGAATGTCCACTGTTCCTGAAGCGATCGCCGCACACGCACTCGGTGCTGAAGTATTAGGAATATCCCTGGTGACTAATGCAGCAGCTGGTGTCACCGGTGAAAAACTGAGCCATGAAGAAGTAATCGCAGCGGGCAAGGCAGCAGCAAGCGCCATGGGTGAATTGATCAAAAAAACTATTCCGCAGATTATTTGATTCAGAGTAATTGAGAAACTGATGGATCTAGGACTGAAAGAAGAAGTAGCTCTTTGGATTGCAGATGATCCAGATCCAGTAACCGCATCTGCGCTGCAGGCACTGCTTGATGCAGGTGATGAGAAACAACTGCGGGCGTACTTCAATGGCTTTTTGCAGTTTGGAACCGCTGGTTTGCGTGGGCCTAATGGACCAGGTCCATCATGCATGAATCGCGCAGTTGTCGGACGAACTGCAGCAGGGGTTGCCCAGTACATGAAAAAGCGAGGATTCAATCGCGTAGTTATCGGACGAGATGCGCGCCATGGTTCGTATGAATATGCGATTGAGAGCGCTGAAATCTTTAGCGGTGCGGGTTGTGAAGTATTTCTCATGCCGAGGGCGCTGCCTACACCAGTACTTGCTTATGCAACAAAGGCACTAAAAGCTGATATTGGAATCATGGTTACTGCTAGCCACAACCCGCCAGCAGATAATGGATACAAAGTTTATGTTGGGCCCGTAGCTGATGGAATTTCTTACGCCTGCTCTCAAATAATTAGCCCTACGGATGGATTTATCGCTGATGAGATCGAGTCGATAACACAGCTTTCAACTCAAGCCCGCGGAAGCAAGTGGAGCGTTGTCGCAGAAGAGATCATCGATGAGTACATCGCGCGCACTGCAACCCTTGGGCCAAAGCCGGGTTCTCTGAAAATTGTCTATACAGCAATGCATGGAGTCGGCACCCAGACACTGGCACAAGTTTTCGAGAAAGCGGGTTTTCCACCGCTCATTCTCGTGAAAGAACAATCAGAGCCTGATCCAGACTTTCCTACAGTTGCCTTTCCTAATCCTGAAGAACCCGGTGCGATCGACCTCGCGATTTCAACTGCTCAGTCCCACAATGCAGATTTAGTAATCGCCAATGATCCTGATGCAGATCGATGCGCAGCAGCGATAAAAGATCGCAATGGACAATGGCGAATGCTGAGAGGAGATGAGCTCGGAGTCATCTTCGGTGAATGGATTGCCCGAACCGCTCCAACAGGAACATTTGGAAATTCGATTGTTTCATCATCTATTCTCCGAAAAATTAGCGCTCACTACGGAATTGATTTCAAAGAGGTGCTCACCGGATTTAAGTGGCTTGCCAAAATTGAAAATCTCACCTTTGGCTACGAAGAGGCAATCGGTTACGCAGTCGACTCAGAGACGGTCAACGATAAAGATGGCATCTCAGCAGCGCTTCTCCTGGCTCAGATTGCTACCACTTTGGCCGAACAGGGCAAAGACCTCAATGACTTACTCGATGAAGTCTGGGCTCGTCATGGTTTTCACGGAACTGAACAGATTTCAATTCGCGTTGCAGATATGGGTGCAATCACCGCTCTTCTCACACGCTTGCGTACCATGCCACCGCGTGAGATTGCTGGCCGCACAGTAGAAAGTATTGATGATCTTGCAGCACCTACTGATGGCCTGCCACCAACTGATGGAATACGTATCTGGCTTTCTGGCGGTATCCGAATAATTATTCGCCCATCCGGAACTGAAGCAAAACTTAAATGCTATATCGAAGTGATTAGCGCTAACAGAGAAAAAGCTGAAGCCGAGCTATCTTCGCTTCGTCAACCTTTGCGAGATTTACTAGGAGCTTAACTTCGATGCGGCAACACTTGCCGCATTTATCTTTGATCGCGCCGCAATTAAAGCTGGAGAGCGCAACGTGATCTCGATGCTCTTATCTGAAATCCCATAACGGTGACCGTAAACACCCAGCGCGGGATCAACCGCGTCGTAGAGAGTTCTGCCTGCCAAAGTCTCAGTTAATAGATCAATCAGTGCCAGATCCACTCGCTTGATCACTGTAGCGAGTAAGAATTTCTGTGAGGCGGCATCGACTGTCAAGAATTGATCAGGTTCTTGAGTAATAAGTCCTGCTGCAAATCGATTTTTTCCACCGCGGTTAGATGTTGCGATAACAGAGAAAACATCTGTTGCTGATCCCGTTGTTGCCAGATAAATCACATCATGGCCCGACCTAAGTAAGTTCGAGGTAACAGAACTTGCAGATGTTGAGATCGACCGGTGGGTGACAGTAATTGATTTCTTAGCCGCTTTTGCACCAGGAAGAAATCCCTTGTCAAAAATTGCTTTCTGGGATGAGTAGCCAACCATCGCAATTCTTCCACTTTTACTCGAGAGCGCGGCGGCATATCCGGCTAAGTAAGCCCCCTGTACATCGGCGAAAACAATAGATGTGACGTTAAGTGCATCAACTGTTGCATCGTTAAGGATTGCAAATTGAGTCTCAGGAAATTCTTGGGAGAGGTCTTTCAGGGTAGGTGCATACCCGGTACCTACAGCAATAACTATGGTGCAGCTCTTGTTGACCAATGCGGTGAGACGCTCTTTGCGATCTTTTGCTTCACCTGATGTGACAGTGGTTTCAAGAGTGAATTTTAGTTTTGTAGAAGCGGCCTTGAGCCCGGCCTGTGCCGCATCATTGAAGGAATCATCTCCTGGGCCGCCGGCGTCATATGCCAAGCAGATGCGATGAGATTGCGCCTGCGCAATTGGCATAGGCGCAACGAGAGAAGCGATGAGTAGCATCGAAATAAGTAACTTCTTCATTACTGAACTACTCCCAATCCTTTATAGGTTGCATCCAAGGTCGCACTCGCGACTGTACGCGCTTTCTCACTTCCTTGATGCAAAATACTGAGGAGGTGTTTTTCATCGAGTAACAACTCCTGTGCACGTTCACGAATTGGCCTGAGATATTCCACAACCACTTCGGCTACCGCTGACTTAAAATCTCCATAACCTTTACCGGCAAACTCATTTTCGAGTTCAGCAATTGTGCTACCGCTGAGCGCGCTATGGATAGTCAGCAGATTGCTAATTCCAGGTTTTTCATTCTGATCGAACTTCACTTCGCGACCAGCATCAGTCACAGCAGATTTAATCTTCTTGAGATTCGCATCCGGCGAGTCCATGATTTCAATAACACCTGCTACAGAGCCCGATGATTTACTCATCTTGGAAGTCGGGTCTTGAATATCATTAATCTTCGCGCCAGCTTTTAAAATATATGCTTCAGGAAGAGTGAAGGTATCGCCATAACGAGCATTAAAGCGACCAGCAAGATCGCGAGTGAGTTCGATATGTTGGCGCTGATCTTCGCCCACTGGAACAAGGTTGGCCTGGTAGAGAAGAATGTCGGCGGCCTGCAACATTGGGTATGTAAACAATCCCACTCGCGCAGAATCAGAACCAACTTTTGCAGACTTATCCTTAAATTGAGTCATTCGACTTGCTTCACCAAAACCTGCCAAGCACTCCATAATCCAACCTAGCTGGTTATGTTGTGGAACTTGAGATTGAATAAAGAGCGTTGACTTATCTGGCGAGATACCAAGAGCCAAGAGTTGAGCAGCTGATGCAAGAGTGCGCTGGCGAAGGAGTGCTGGATCAGTCTCGATGGTGAGTGCATGGAGATCAACAATGCAGTAAAACGTATCGTGCGAATCTTGCAACTCTACCCACTGCTTAACAGCGCCCAGATAATTACCCAGATGGAAAGAGTCACTCGTCGGTTGTATCCCTGATAGAACTCTCTTCGCGCTCATGTATGTAATTCTCGCATGAATTAGGAGTTTCTTGAGATCAAAAGACGCCCTGCGCGCTTACCTTCCATAGTCAGCACAGAGATCCGAATTCCATTGATATTGACGACATCACCGACCACAGGGATACGTCCCAAGAAGTGCATGACGAAGCCACTCGTAGTCTCATACGGTCCCTCAGGGATCTCAATTCCTGAATCATCAAATAGGTCTTCTATCGAGACTAACCCATCAACCTCAAAATCACCTGTTCGCTCTTCGAGAGTGACTTCCTCTTCGTCGTCATCATATTCATCACGGATATCTCCGATGAGGCACTCAACTAAATCTTCCAAAGTGACGATTCCATCAGTGCCGCCATACTCGTCTAGGACAATGGCGAGATGTTGGCGCTGATTGCGCATCTCCGTAAGAGCAGGAAGTACACCTTTGGTGCCCGGTAAAAACATGACAGCGCGAACAAGTTCTTGAATCTTTCCCCCGGCGCTAACAAGTGAAGTGTCAAGTAAATCTCGTACGTGGATGAATCCGATTACCTCATCGGTAGAACCCCGGACAACGGGATATCGCGAATGTGCCTTATCGACTGCCAAATTAATGGCCTTGCCAACAGTGAGCGAAGCGTCGATGAAATCTACTTCGGTACGCGGGACCATCACTTCGTGGATCTGTCTCTCAGAGGCGTTGAACACTTCTTCGACTATGTCGCGCTCTTCATCAGTAAGAGCAGCATGTCCTGCGACAAGATCGAGTAACTCTTCTTCAGACATTGCGGTGCGTTGTTCGTGTGGATCAATTCCAACGATTCGTACGACAAAATTTGTGGAATGTGAGAGCAGCCAGATTACCGGCCTAAATGCCTTCGCCGTGAAATCAATTAAGCCAGCGAGTGCGAGCGCAATGGGCTCGGTACGAGACAGAGCTAATCGCTTCGGTACTAATTCACCGAAGACAAGAGAGAAATAGGCAATGACCAACGTGATACCAACGAGTGAAAATATTCGCGCAGCGCCACTTGATAGACCTGAATCTTCAAGAAATGGAATCACATAACGTCCCAGGCGTTCAGCGCCCAAGGCGGCTGATAAAAATCCACTGACGGTGACGCCGATCTGAACAGCGCCTAAAAGTCGGTTGGGATTAGATGCCAGGAAGGCGACCTTTGCTCCGCGACGACCTTTGCTCGCCATCTGCTTGATCTGGCTCTCGCGCAGGGAGATCAAGGCGATCTCGGCGGCAACGAAGAGGGCGCCTAGGGTGACCAACAGGGCAACTATCCCCAGATCCCCTAAAAGTGAGCTAAACGAGTGGCTCTCCATGGTGGGTAAAGTCTACAGAGTCCTCTTCCATTTATCCCAACCTTGTCGTAGCCTTCATCTGCCTGCCAACCGGCAGGCACCTTCATCCTCGGACCGTCGGGCACGTACCTGCCCGGAGAAGGAGTTGCCACATGGCATCTGTCACATTTGAAGCAGCATCACGTATCTATCCAGGAACAACAGCGCCAGCTGTCGACAAGCTCAACCTTGTTGTCAACGATGGAGAGTTCTTAGTACTCGTTGGACCATCAGGTTGCGGAAAGTCAACATCACTTCGTATGTTGGCTGGTCTTGAAGAGATCGATGCTGGTCGTATTCTCATCGGCGATAAAGATGTAACTAACGTTGCACCAAAAGATCGCGACATCGCAATGGTCTTCCAGTCCTACGCTCTCTACCCACATATGACTGTGGCTGAGAACATGGGCTTTGCTCTCAAGATTGCAGGAAAGTCAAAGGAAGAGCGCGATAAGCGCGTCCGTGAAGCTGCAAAGTTGCTCGACCTCGAGCCATACCTTGATCGCAAGCCAAAGGCGCTTTCAGGCGGACAACGCCAGCGCGTTGCTATGGGTCGCGCAATTGTTCGCGAACCTCAGGTCTTCCTTATGGATGAACCACTCTCAAACCTTGATGCGAAGTTGCGTGTAGCAACTCGTACACAGATCGCCGCTCTCCAGCGTCGCCTTGGAATCACCACTGTTTACGTAACTCACGACCAGGTTGAAGCTATGACCATGGGTGATCGCGTAGCAGTTCTTAAGGATGGCTTGCTACAGCAGGTTGATTCACCACGTAACCTCTATGACAATCCAGCAAATGCATTCGTTGCCGGATTTATTGGTTCACCAGCGATGAACTTGCTTACAGCTCCAGTAGTGGGCGGTAAGGCAAAGCTAGGAGATCTCAACATTGATGTACCAGCTTCTGCTGGATCTTCTGTCACCGTCGGTGTACGTCCAGAAGGATTCGCTCCAGCATCAACTGGCTTTAATGTTCTTGTAGAAGTTGTAGAAGAGCTTGGCTCAGATGCATTTGTCTACGGAAAGCCTGCAGATTCTTCAGTGAAGTTCGCAAATGCAACTGATGAAGGCGCTCAGGTAATCGTGCGTTGGGATCCAAAGAACCCACCACGTCCTGGTCAGACAATTACAGTCACAGCCCAGCAGAACTCAGTACACCTCTTCAATGCAACAACTGGAGAGCGTATCTAAATCGCATTAAATAAAAAACCCGCCGGATATCCGGCGGGTTTTTTATTACTCTTTTTTTATGAAGGTTAAGCCATCGCCTTCTTAAGGTTCTCATCAATAGAGTTTAAGAACTCTTGAGTGGTCTGCCACGGAGCATCACGAGAGATCAACAACGCTAGATCTTTAGTCATCTTTCCCTGCTCTACCGTCTCAATGCAGACTCGCTCGAGTGTCTTTGCGAAATCAGCCAGAGCCGTATTGTTATCGAGCTTGGCACGGTGTGCCAGACCTTGTGTCCACGCGAAGATTGATGCGATTGGGTTAGTTGATGTCGCCTTACCTGCCTGGTGATCACGATAATGGCGCGTGACAGTTCCGTGCGCAGCCTCTGATTCGCAGATCTTTCCATCTGGTGTCATCAATACTGACGTCATTAATCCGAGTGAACCATAACCTTGTGCGACGGTATCTGATTGAACGTCGCCATCGTAGTTTTTACAAGCCCAGACGTATCCACCATCCATACGCAAAGACATAGCAACCATGTCATCGATAAGGCGATGCTCATACCAAATACCAGCCGCATCGAAATCCTTTTTGAACTCTGCTTCGAAGATCTCTTGGAAAATATCCTTGAATCGTCCATCGTAAGCCTTAAGGATTGTGTTCTTTGTCGAGAGATAGACAGGGAACTTGCGCAGTAATCCGTAATTAAGAGATGCACGTGCGAAATCGCGAATTGAGTCATCGACGTTATACATCGCCATCGCAACACCGGATGATTTGAAGTCAAAGACTTCGAGGTTCATCGCTTCTCCGCCGCCTTCTGGAACGTAAGAAAGGGTGAGCTTTCCAGGACCAGGAACCTTAATGTCAGTTGCCTTGTACTGATCGCCAAATGCATGACGGCCGATCACAATTGGCTTAGTCCAATGTGGGACCAGTCTTGGAACGTTGCTGATGATAATTGGTTCGCGGAAAATTACGCCGCCGAGGATGTTGCGGATAGTTCCGTTGGGAGACTTCCACATCTTCTTCAAGCCAAACTCTTCAACACGAGCCTCATCCGGTGTGATTGTTGCGCACTTAATACCCACGCCATGCTTTTGGATTGCGCGTGCAGCATCGATAGTGACCTGATCGTCGGTTGCATCACGGTGCTCCATACCGAGGTCGTAATATTCAAGGTTGACATCAAGGTAAGGAAGGATCAGTGAATCCTTGATGAATTGCCACATAATGCGGGTCATTTCATCGCCATCAAGTTCTACAACAGTTCCTTCAACTTTAATCTTGGTCATTTTCTTCCTTTACTGTGAGTACGAGAGTTTTTATTCTTATCGTGA
>JBIPNL010000038.1:0-9791 GCA_044373255.1 Candidatus Planktophila sp.
TCTTCAGGCGCTAGATTGGAATTCAGGCGCGTCGCGGTTCGTACTATCTCTTCTCGTTCTGCAGTATTTGTCAGACGCAACCCCGCATGAACGCATTGGTTGACAGCTGCATCACACGCCGCGCGCGAAAATATAAAGGTGATCGCAGGTAATAATCCTTGGCGATCCAGAGTTTCGATTACCTCTGCGCGTGAGAGCTTATTCTCACTTTCATCAAAGCGTTCACGACGATGTCGTGGCATCTTCACTTTGCGCATTGATTCACGTTCAAGGGCAAGCAACTCTGGATTGATTTTTCCTGTCTCTTTAAAGAGATCAATCAATCGGTTACCGATGAGCACATGTTGATAGAGCGGTATCGGTCGGATTTCAGAGACGATCACATCGGTTGTTCCTCTTACCGTGCCTAACCATTCACCAAATTCTTCGGCATTAGAAACTGTTGCCGATAGGGATATAACTTGGACTGACTCCATGAGGTGAATTAACACCTCTTCCCAGACAGCACCGCGGAACTTATCAGCTAAATAATGGACTTCATCCATGACAACTGAGCGTAAATCTGTAAGGGATGTCGAGCTGGAATACAGCATATTTCGGAGAACTTCTGTAGTCATCACCAATATCGGTGCTTCAGAATTGATATTAGTATCACCGGTGAGAAGTCCAACATTATCTTCGCCAAACTTGGCAACGAATTCGGTGAACTTCTGATTAGAAAGCGCCTTTATAGGTGTTGTATAGAAACACTTTTTCCCTTTTTCGAGCGCAAGAAAGGCGGCAAACTCTCCGACGACTGTTTTGCCAGCGCCAGTCGGCGCAGCTACCAAGACTCCATTGCCATCTTCGACACAATGCAAAGACCTGATTTGAAAGTCGTCGAGTGGAAAATCAAAGGTCTCGGTGAACTTAATCGTAAGTGGATGAGAGGTTCGTACCTTCGAAGCTGCCATGCGTTCTGCCGGTGTGCTCATGAGTCTTCACAAGAATTCGCTTTAGGATGAAATAGCACGAAGCGCCTTCTTTGCACGGCGGCGATCATTGGCAAGGGCGATCAAGCCAGCTAAGAAGTACAGTCCTACGAGAGGAAGTGCAAGAAGAATCATGGAGAGCGGGTCCGGGCTCGGTGAGAATCCAGCGACAAACAAGGTGATAGCAAAGATCCAGATTCGCCACGGTTTCAATATGCCACGTCCGCTCAACGCTCCGATGAGATTGAGAGCAACAAGAAAAACAGGAAGTTCAAATCCTAGACCAAAGAAGAACATCGTGCGTGTCACAAAATCTAGATAATCATCAAACTTCACAAGGTTATTGAGTGCATCCGGGGTAAAGCCAAAGAGAACTTTGATAGCTAAAGGCAAGATGGTGTAGCCAAAATATGCACCGACAGAAAAGAATGGTGTAGCTGCCAAGATAAAGAGAATTGAGTTGCGCTTCTCTTTGCGATGGAGGGCTGGTGCAATAAATGCCCACAACTGATAGAGCCAAATAGGAGCAGCGAGCAAGATCCCGGTCAGTATGGCGATCTTGATTTGCAGGTTAATTGGACCTAAGACACCACTGATGTAGAGGGCGCCACAACTATCGGATCCAGTTTCTCGCGCTAAAGCAAGGTCGCAGACCGGCTTGGCTAATTGAGTAATGATCTCGGTATAGAAATACCAGCCGACTCCGGCAAATAGGAGAATCGCAAAAGCGCTTCGAACAACTCGCTTGCGAAATTCGCGCAGGTGTTCAAGTAGCGGCATGCGACCAGCAGGTGTGGTCGACATCGGAGTTAAGCGGAGGCTTGTCCGTCTTGGTCTGGCTTCTTCTCATCCTTCTTATCTGACATCTCAGATTTGAAGATACGAAGTGACTGTCCAAGTGAACGTGCAGAGTCAGGAAGACGCTTCGCGCCAAAAAGTAGAATGAGGACCACAAGGACGAGCAAGATGTGGCTTGGCTGAGTCAGATTCACAAGATCTCCTTCATGTTCGGTTCTTCGGTGCTAACGCTATCGCACCCTCTTGATAAAGGGCTAGCGTAGAGTCGAGAGATTGAAGAATACTATTCCGAGCTTGCGAAGGCCCTTCGACGACGAGATCTCCGCGCGAGGCAAGAACTGTACGTGTGAGCCAGTCGACAGAGTAGGCAGAGAGTGAAAGCACTCCCCCGACGACGACCTCTTCCGACGCTAACGCTAAGGACTCAGCAGTCGACCTATCTCCTCGAATAATCCTCACAGTGCTGACCAGCGGCTCTTTATGAGTACTCGATGATTGCGTAGAAGTATGCAGAATAAAGTTCTTGGAAATCTCTTTAATTCGATCCATACGAAATGTTCTTACTCCATTAGATGAATCACAGAATGCTCGGACGTACTCGAAGGCTCCTTCGTGGAAAAAGTCGAAAGGTGTGATGGTTCTCTCTTTGACTTCATCCTTCTGTGGAGAGAAGTACTGAATGCGAACGCTGGCTCGTTGAACTATTGCTTTTTGAATCAATGCTCGAATCTCAGATTGACCAGGATCCGCAACTGAAATACCGCTTCCAATTTTGCTACGAATTCTCTCAGAAAGGTCTTCAATTCTCGCTCTGATCTCATTCGGTAAATCATTTGAACCCGTGGCGAGAAGATCAAGACCTAGGACAAGTGCAACAAGTTCGGATCCAACGAGAGCTCTGATCTCTGCCAGCGGATCTGCATTTCTAATGGTGACAAAACCTGAATCGAACTCTAGATCTATGAGCTCTAGCGGCGTATATCCAGGTAAACCACACATCCATAGCGTATTCAGATCATCAAGGATGATCTCCTTTGTCACTCGGAAATGTTCTGCAAGTTGCTCAACGGGTATTCCCTGATGAGAAAGAAGAAACGGAACTAAATCAAGGAGCCGTGCTGTCTGCTCAATCGGCGTAGAGGTTCGTTTAACCATGAAGTACTCGCGCTTCGCGCAGTAAGCCGATGGTTCTCTCTCTCAAGTGATCGGGCTCCAGAATCACGACATCGTCTCGATGCCACAAAATAAGCGAGAGAAGCCACGCCTCTGAAAAGATCGGTATCTCGGCGGAGTCCCATTCGTCTCCACTAGTGATCGAATCCGCGATGGATCGAAATTGATGGCCACGTCCCTTACGCAGAAGCACTTTTGCTTGGGGCTGTACCTCAGGAGGGACCTCTGAGATCAACTCAGGTGGGGTAAAGGTTCCACTTTTCTTTGCTACGACAACTTCACCAGAGATTCGATCTAAGCGAAATGTGCGTTGCTCGGACTTACCTAGATCATAGGCAATAAGAAACCATGAGCCTGCTTTGCCTCTAAGTGCATACGGGTGCAGTTCACGTCGATTGACTGAAAGGTCGGCCGCAATGTAATCAAATGAAATGCTTGCCCGGCGAATAATTGCATCGGTTATTGCAGTAAATCGAGAGTCGGTGGCTCCGATACGTGGTGAGAGCGATAGTGATTCAACATCGGAATCGACTCCGATTGATTCAAGTTTTACTAAAGCTGAGGTGGATTCATCTTCTAAGGCCGCCCCCGACCATGCCGATGCAGCGAGAGAGAGCAATGCCACGTCAACTCCATCGATTGGACCTAGGTCTAATCGATAGGAAGAAGAGGTAATTCGATAGCCCGCCTCATCCTCAAAGAGAGGGTCAAAACTGCCGAGTTCAATATCAATGCCAAGCCCTCGGAGATCATCTTTATCCCGCTCAAACATTCTCTCCTTGGCTTCAGGAGTTCCTTCGTATCCATCTACTGTGCGAAAAATTTCTGATTTCGTGAGGTATCGCTTTGTTGCCAACAGTGCAATTGTTAAATTAACTAGTCGCTCACTCTTCCGCGACACCGTAGGCACCTTTCGCAGGTCTTCTGCGACGAGCAAGTACATCTACACCCGGTGCCATGCGCCTGCTCTGGATCAAAAATCCAGTGTGGCCGATCATTCGCTGCTGTGGCCGCACCGCTAATCCTTCATGGTGCCATCCTCGAACGATCGTCTCAGAACTCTCTGGCTCAGTGAAATGCCCATCGGCTTTCAGCGCTTCTGCCGTGGCAGAGAGTTGTGTGGTTGTTGCAACATAGGCAAGAAAGACCCCACCGGGACGAAGTACTGTGGCAGCCATCTCCACACACTCCCACGGTGCCAACATGTCGAGGATAACTCGGTCGTAGGTGGTCTCATGGTCAACATCTTGTACTGAGCCGACTGTGAGTGACCAATTTTCTGGAGATTCTCCGAAATAGTCAGAAACATTTTTTCGTGCAATTTCTGCAAAGTCATCTCGTCGTTCGAAAGAATGCAGTAGGCCTTCGCTACCGACCGCTCTTAAGATTGAGAGCGACAATGCTCCGCTTCCAACACCAGCCTCTAATACGCGCGATCCAGGATAAACGTCGGCGACTCCAACAATCATCGCTGCATCTTTTGGATAAACAATCGTTGCACCGCGGGGCATCGAGAGTACATAGTCAGAAAGAAGTGGAATAAATGCAGTGAACTTCAAACCTGCTGTGGTGGAAACTACCGATCCTTCGGGCAATCCCACCAAATCATCGTGAACTATCCACCCTTTGTGAGTGTGCCATTCCTTACCTGCAGTGATGGTAAAGCTATACAGCTTTCCCTTTGGATCTGTCAGTTGGATACGATCCCCTAAAGCGAAATAGCCCGGGGTTCTCGCCCCCGAAATTGAGTTTTCAGAAGATTTCGACACAGCCGTATCTTATGTCGAGAAGCCCGTATCCGTAGCGGTATCGTCACCACTGTGACCCAGATTCGCCTCTCCCCTAGTCGAGTAAGCGAATTTAATAACTGTCCTCGTCTCTATAAATACCGGGTGATCGAACTTCTTCCCGAGCCTCCGAGTATCGATGCTGAACGCGGAACCTTGATTCATACGATTTTGGAAGACCTCTTTGATCTACCTGCACAAGAGCGCACACTCGACAATGCGACAACCATGGCACCTTCACGCTGGCAAGATCAGGTGACTCATAAACCTGAACTTTCAGCTCTCGTACTCAATGAGAAAGAATGGCTAGACCGAGTTGCGGCTCTTCTTAAGAACTACTTCATTCTCGAGAAACCCGAATCATTCGAAGCAACTCATCGAGAAATGCATCTCGAACAGGACCTGACCACCGAGATTTATCTCCATGGTTACGTTGATCGCATCGATGTGGCTCCCACCGGTGAGGTGCGCATAGTCGATTACAAGAGTGGAAAATCTCCCAAGCCAGGATGGGAGGAGAAGGCGCTCTTTCAGCTCCGGGTTTATGCGCTCTTGTACTGGCGCTTACATGGGGTAATCCCATCACTTCTTGTTCTGCATTATCTTGGCGATGCGCGCAGCGTACGTAGTTCGCCGAATGAGAGAGAACTACTATCGACGGAGAAGAAATTACTTCAAATAGCGGATGAGATTATTGAGGCAATCGCGAAGGACCATTTCCCGCCAAAACCAAGCAAGCTATGCGATTGGTGTTTCTTTAAAACGATTTGTCCTGCCCACAATTAAATCGCCACATAGAAATCTTCGAGCATGGCTCCGTCGACCTCGTTAAGTGTCTGAATAACCTTGAGATTGCTCTTTTCGATGACATCTACATAATGTGGAACCGCGATCACAGCACACCCAGCTTCAAGTGCTGAAGAGATCCCTGTCAGCGAATCCTCAAAGACAACACACTCATCTGGGGATTGACCCATCTTCTCGGCCGCCATGAGATATGGATCAGGAAAAGGCTTAGTTCTTCTCACATCATCAGCACTTATCGTGAAAGAGAAAAAATCCTCTGGCAGGGTTGAAAGTGCAGCATCCATAAGATTTCGTGGGCTCGCACTCACGAGTGCTACTGGCATAATCGTACGAACTCGGTTGACCGCATCTAAGGCCCCCGGCATTAGCTCGGCGTGTGACGAGAGCTTGACCAACATCATCTGTGTCAGCTCTTCTACAACCTGGGCACCAGTCATGTCATGCGCACATGCTTTCGAGATGTACTCACCGACGCGAGACAGTGGGCCGCCGATACAAATTCTTTGGTCATCGTCATCCCAGGAATATCCGTACCGCGCACATATCTCTTGCTGGGAAAGGTGCCATTGCGGCTCTGAATCTAGAAAGAGGCCATCCATATCAAAGAATGCAGCCTTAAATGTCATTGAGAGGGAGTTAGTTCGCGTTAAAGTATTTTGCTTCTGGATGGTGAACAATAATTGCAGAGGTCGATTGCTCCGGATGCAACTGGAATTCTTCAGAGAGTTCGACGCCGATTCTTCCTGGCTCTAGCAGCTCACAGAGTTGGACCTGCTGTTCGATATCAGGACAGGCTGGGTAACCAAATGAGTAGCGTGATCCGCGGTAACCCTGATCAAGAATCCCTGCTAGATCCGGCGCATCTTCACTGCGAACCTTAAGTTCTTCGCGAATACGGGCGTGCCAATGCTCAGCTAGCGCCTCAGTTAATTGAACTGATAGCCCATGCAACTCCATGTATTCGCGATATTTGTTCTCGGCAAACAACTTGGCAGCGGCCTCTGAGACAACGCTTCCCATAGTGACAACGTGGAAGGCGACGGTGTCTATCTTTCCAGAGTCTTTTGCGGCAAAGAAGTCAGAGAGACAGAGTCTGCGGTCACGTCGTTGTCGAGGGAATGAGAAGCGAGTGCGCTCTTTACCTTTTTCAGGGCCCTCGTGATGCAGAATGATTAAATCATTACCTTCACTCACGCAAGGGAAGTAACCGTAGACAACTGCGGCATTGAGCCATCCTTGCGATTGAACATCATTGAGGAGTGAACGTAATCGTGGGCGACCTTCGTTCTCAACCATTGCTTCATATTCACCACGTGCTCCCTTGAGCCCCCATTGGCCCATAAAGAGCGCGCGCTCATCAAGCATTCCAACGTAATCGGCTAGTGGAATTCCTTTTACAATTCTTGATCCATAAAATGGCGCAGGTGGAATTGTGCAATCAGTTGCGACATCACTTCTTTGGGTATCGATTGGTTCATCAACTGCTGTCTTTGCGACAGTCTTCACTTTTCTCTCACGCAAGGCAGGAAGCGCTGCCCCAGGTACACCCTTCTTGACCGCCATGATTGCATCCATCAGGTGTAAACCTTCGAAGGCATCTCTGGCATAGCGAACTTCACCAGGAAAACTTTCAGCTAAATCAACTTCGACAAAAGCACGAGTCAAAGCTGCGCCGCCGAGAATTACCGGCCATTTCTGATCGAGCTTACGGGAAGTGAGTTCTTCCAAATTCTCGCGCATGATGACAGTCGACTTAACGAGTAGACCTGACATTCCAATTGCATCAACATCAGATTCTTGTGCCGCATCGATAATCTGGTTGATCGTTTGTTTGATACCAATATTCACAACCCGGTATCCGTTATTTGAAAGAATAATGTCAACCAAATTCTTGCCGATATCGTGTACATCGCCCTTGACTGTTGCCAGAAGTATCGATCCACGACCTTCGTCATCAGCCTTCTCCATATGAGGTTCAAGATAAGCGACCGAAGTCTTCATCACTTCAGCTGATTGAAGAACAAAGGGAAGCTGCATCTCGCCTTTACCGAAGAGCTCACCAACAACTTTCATACCTTCCAAAAGGTGATCGTTAATAATTGCTAGAGGCGCGATTGATGAGGCCATCGCGAGATCAAGATCTTCAGTAAGGCCAACCTTTTCCCCATCGATGATTCGGCGTTGTAGTCGCTCTTCAAGGGGAAGGGCTGCTAGCTCGGCGGCTCTGACATTACGAGAGGTGGCCAGTTCGACGCCCTCGAAAAGTTGCAAATAAGCGGTAAGAGGATCGTAGGTGCAATCTTCTCCCTCAAACCTGCGACGGTCATAAATCAGGTCAAGGGCTACTTCTCTCTGTGCCTGATCTATTCGCGCAAGAGGCATAATCTTTGAAGGATGAACAATCGCTGAATCAAGACCGGCTTGAACACACTCGTGAAGAAAAACAGAGTTAAGAACAACTCGTGCTGCTGGGTTAAGTCCGAAGGAGACGTTACTCACGCCTAATGTTGTCTGGACATCAGGGTATTCAGATTTCAATGTGCGGATAGCGCTAATTGTTTCAAGTCCGTCACGCCGGGTCTCTTCCTGCCCTGTTGCGATGGGGAAAGTTAAAGTATCGATCAGAATATCGCCAGTATTCATTCCCCAGTTTTCGGTGAGGTCTGTAATCAATCGACGTGCGACTCGTAATTTCCAATCAGCGGTACGAGCCTGCCCTTCTTCATCAATTGTGAGAGCTACGACAGAAGCACCATGTTCGACAACAAGAGGCATGATTCGCGCAAAACGCGAGGTTGGACCATCACCATCTTCGTAGTTAACGGAATTGATAACACTGCGGCCGCCGAGTTGTTCTAGGCCGGCTTGGAGAACTGCCGGTTCGGTGGAATCGAGCATGATTGGCAGGGTCGATGATGTCGCAAATCGCTTGGCGATTTCGGTCATATCTTTCACGCCATTACGTCCAACATAGTCAACCGAGAGGTCGAGCATATGAGCACCATCACGGATCTGGTCGCGTGCGATCTCAACGCACGTTTCCCAATTCTCTTCAACTAGTGCATCACGAAAAGCTCGTGACCCGTTTGCGTTAGTTCTCTCGCCTATCGCTAAGTATGTGTTGTCTTGGCGGAAGGGAACGTATTGATAGAGCGAGGATGCGCCAGGATCTGCCCATGTTGTTCTCGCTGCAACCTGCTTTCGGTCAAGTCGTCCGACTACTGCCGCTAGATGCTCTGGAGTAGTTCCGCAACAGCCACCGATCAAGGTAATTTTGTAATCGTCGACAAAAGTCGCTAGTGCATCAGCTAATTCGATTGGACCCAACGGGTATGTTGCACCTTTAGGACCCAATACCGGTAACCCTGCATTTGGCATCACTGAGATTGCGCAGCGAGCAAACTTGCTCAGGTAACGCAAATGTTCCGACATTTCGGCTGGGCCGGTTGCGCAGTTCAGTCCAATAAGGTCGATATTAAGTGGCTCGAGTGCATTGAGCGCAGCACCGATCTCAGAACCGAGAAGCATGGTGCCCGTTGTCTCCACAGTGACCTGCGCAATCAGCATCACATCGCGTTCTGACTTATCAATTGCAGCGCGCGCACCATTGACTGCTGCTTTTGCTTGAAGCAGATCTTGCGTTGTCTCAATAAGCAATGCATCTGCGCCGGAATCGACAAGGGCCTGCGACGCTGTTTCATAAGCATCTCTGAGAAAGGCGTACGTTGTGTGACCGAGGCTAGGTAATTTAGTTCCAGGCCCCAGAGATCCCAATACAAAGCGTGGTTTCTCAGGGGTAGAAAATGCATCTGCTGCCTCGCGAGCGATGACACCGCCAGCGTAGGCAAGTTCATATATTCGGTCTTCAATTCCGTATTCAGCTAGGTTCGCCCAGTTAGCACCGAAAGTATTAGTCTCAATCGCGTCAACACCAACCTTGAGATACTCATCATGAACCGAACGGACCACATCGGGGCGGGAAATGTTGAGGATCTCGTTGCAGCCCTCGTGGCCCTGAAAATCCTCAAGGGAAGGATCGGCTGCCTGGAGCATGGTCCCCATTGCACCATCGGCGATTACGACGCGCGAAGCGAGAGCTTTTCTCAGCTCAGAGGGTGTTTTCGCAGTCGTCACGACGCAAAGGTTACCTTAAGGTGGGAGATATGGAGATTTTTACGATCCCACACCTCAGGCGACCAACGATGATTGTCGCCTTCTCTGGGTGGAGTGATGCGGGAGAAGCAGCAACAGGTGC
>JBIPNL010000039.1:0-9534 GCA_044373255.1 Candidatus Planktophila sp.
CTCGATCTTTATGTATTAGCGGTGCGTTAGTGGAGACTCGATGCGATGAGAGAAATCCTAGGTAGATAAGCGCTTCAACGATATTTGTCTTACCGCAGCCGTTATTTCCAATAAAGGTATTTACACCAGGTTGAAAGGTGAGCTCGATGTTTTCGTAGGAACGAAAATGTGTAAGAGATAACTGCGTAACGTGCATTTTTATTTACGAGGCATAACGCATAGGCATGAGTAGGTAGCGGTAATTTTCTACCGCACTTCCTGACGCCTCGTTCTTACCCATTAAAATTGCTGGTTTATTGGAGCCGGTGAATGAGATCTGTACAAAAGGTGTTCCAACCGCTTGTAGACCGTCGGCTAAAAATGTTGGGTTGAAGGCGATTGAGATCGCTTCACCTGTGAGCAAGATATCGATTGCCTCTGTTGCTTGTGCTTCTTCGCCCGCACCCGCTTCAAGCGAAAGAGATGTCCCGTTGAATTCAAGGCGTAGTGGAACAGTTTTATCGGTAACCAGCGCTACTCGGCGCACTGAATCTAAAAACGGTGCAACCTCAACCACTGCTGTTGAGATGATGTTTTGATCAAGTAGGTGTCGGTATGGGGGGAATGTTCCATCTAACATTCTTGACGTCATTGTTTTTCCAGAACCGGCAAAACCTGCCAGGCGGTCACTACTTACTGTTGGCGCTAATGAGAGAGCAACTTCTTTTGAACTTGCTAAAGATTTAGCAGCTTCTGCAATTGTGCGACCGCGCAATAACGCTGTTGTTGACACACCTGGTTGTGATGGCTGCCAGTTAAATTCTCGTACTGCTAAACGGTAACGATCTGTCGCAGCCAACGTCATTGTCTCTTCGTTTATTTCGATGTGGACACCTGTGAGTGTTGGTAATGAATCATCGCGTCCTGCTGCGATTGCGACTTGTGCCACCGCTTGTGCGAATGTGTCACTTGAAACAACACCGGTTGCTTCTGGAAGTTCTGGAAGGTGTGGGTATTCATCGATAGAAAGTGTGGGGAGAGTGAATTTAGCAGAGCCTGATGTCACCAACACTCGTGTTCCATCAAGTGCGATAGTGATTGGTTTATTAGGTAGCGATCTACAAATTTCTGCAAGGAGTTTTCCGGGAACTAAAACTTTTCCCTTCGCCGCGATATCGGCGGCAAAGTGAGCTTTACTGGAAGTCTCTAAATCTGATCCTGATAAGAAAACCTCGTCGCCGGTAGCGTCGATAACAATTCCTAAAAGCTCTGTCTTAATTGGGCGGGTGGATAAGCTGCGGGAAACCCAATTCACTCCATCTGTGAGACCTTGTTGGTCAACTGTAAATTTCATCTCTACCGTCCTCGCCTTACCGCTCTTTGAAAGTCTGACACATTGGGTGCCATTGTTAAACTCCCACTTTTTGTTCGTGTGTGGGTCTTTCCTCTATCTATAAAGGTAGTAGTAATAACCAGAGCGCTTCTCTGTGGAGTAACCCTCAGAAATGCGTAAAAGTCCTGTTCAACCCCGTGCACCACCAGATTCTCCTTGTGGGAAGTAGGTGGGTAAACCCATCATTTCTGTGGATAAGTAAACGATAAGCCTGGGCGCGAAGCCCATTCCCATCTCTACCCTTCCCCGGCGGAGCATTTACCCACAGAAAACAGGGAGATAACCACAGTTATCCACAAGTTCTCCACAGTTGGGGGTAAAGCGCCCTAATATGGACATATCTACCCAACCCCACCTTATTTAGTTTTTAGCCGCCAATTTAATTCTGTTGGTGAGTTCGGTGACCTGGTTATAGATCGACCGCCTCTCTGCCATTAATTGGCGGATCTTTCTATCGGCATGCATCACTGTGGTGTGATCGCGGCCGCCGAAAGTCTGGCCGATTTTTGGCAAAGAAAGCTCTGTGAGTTCGCGACATAGATACATCGCGATCTGGCGCGCATTTACTAGAACACGCGAACGGGACGTACCGCATAAATCATCAAGAGTGAGGCTGAAGTAGGAAGCAGTGGAAGCCATAATCGTTGCTGCAGTGATCTCAGGTGTGGCATCGCTAGGAATCAAATCGCGCAGAACAATTTCCGCTAGCCCCATATCAACTGGTTGGCGGTTGAGTGAAGCGAATGCGGTGACTCGGATGAGTGCACCTTCGAGCTCGCGAATGTTTGTCGAGATTTTGCTTGCAATAAATTCAAGAACATCATCAGGTGCGTTTAATTTATCTTGCGCCGCTTTTTTACGAAGGATTGCAATACGTGTCTCAAGTTCAGGCGGTTGAATATCGGTAATCAAACCCCATTCAAATCGACTACGAAGGCGATCTTCCAGTGTTGTTAATTGTTTTGGCGGGCGGTCTGATGAAATAACAATCTGCTTATTAGCGTTATATAAAGTATTAAATGTGTGGAAGAACTCTTCCTGTGTCCGCTCTTTATTTTCCAAGAATTGAATATCGTCTACCAGAAGAATATCTAGGTCGCGATAACGGCGCTGAAAAGCAGAGGCTTTATCATCACGAATCGAGTTAATAAAGTCGTTGGTGAACTCTTCCGATGAGACATAACGAACACGAACGTTGCCATATAACTCTTTGGCATAAGCCCCAATCGCATGAAGGAGGTGGGTTTTACCCAACCCGGAATCACCGTAGATAAATAGCGGGTTGTAAGCCTTAGCTGGTGCTTCAGCAACAGCAACAGCTGCGGCGTGAGCAAAACGGTTTGATGCACCGATAACAAATGTTTCAAAAATGTAGCGTGGGTTAAGTTGCGATGGCTCTTCGTTCTTAATTGAACCGGTGGCATCGCGCCCCAAAGTCTTACTTGGCGCAGGTGAACTCTCTACAACAATTGTTGGCGCAGGAAGATCTGCCAATTCAATATTTTCATCGATCATTACTGCGATATTTGTCTTATCACCAAGCTCTCGTGTGAGGACTTCGTTAACAACAATACGAAGTCGCGACTCGAGAACATCTTTTGCGAAGGCATTTGGCGCAGCGACAAGAAAACTGGTTCCTTCATCGCTCTGGATTAATCCCAGAACTTTGGTCATCATGAGAAAGGCGCGATGTTGAGGTTCGCCGATGGAGACGTGCTCGATTACCCGCTCCCATAAGGCGCTTAATTCCACATCTACGACTGCCATCTAAACCCCCAGGGTTATCCACAAAGTTATCCACAGGCTGTGGTCTAAAGTAGGGGTTGAGCCCTACAAAATCCCGAATTCGGCGGATCGCCTGTGGAGAAGTCGAAAAGTAGAGCTCTTTTGGGAAAAGCGCAAGTAGTTATCCACAAGTTCTCACCCTCCCTCAACCCATACTCGGGGACGGGGTCGGAGAAGGAGGCGAGTTTGACCCTAAGGCGGTGCGCCCTCTACCGTTACCCCGTTGCTTCCCCCGTACTTATGAATGAAGGCCTGCACAAGGCCTGTGCACCGACAGTTTTGCATCACTTGATTAAAGGAGTTCGACCTCATGACAAAGCGTACCTACCAACCAAATACACGCCGTCGCGCCAAAAAGCATGGTTTCCGCGCTCGCATGGCTACACGTGCAGGACGCGCAATTCTTGGGGCCCGTCGCGCTAAGGGTCGCTCACGTCTTTCAGCGTAAACGCTAAAACACGGAGCTAAAGAGTGCTTCCAAAGAACGCACGACTTACCGCAAGCGAAGATTTTGCTCAAGCAACTAAGAGCGGATCACGCCTCACATCAGAACACCTTGTTGGATATCTCTACGTTAAACCTGCCTTGAATCAAGCGCGCACAGAAAATGCAAAGTGCGGCCTCATCGTTAACAAATCGGTGGGTGGGTCGGTAAAACGCCATCGTATCGCCCGACAAATTCGCCACGATCTCGCGCCGCTTATTTCACAACTTCCTGCCAACTCTCTTTTCGTCATCCGTGTTCTTAAGGAGAACCCATCCTTCACCGATGAAATCAACACCTTGGTCAGCTCTTTAATTTCCCGGACCGCACAACATAAGGCGCGAGCATGAAAATTCTGCTTTCGCCTTTAACGTTATTCATCACCGGTTACCAAAAATTTATCTCACCTGCATTTGCACCGCGCTGTAAGTACTACCCATCGTGTTCCAGTTACGCACTCACTGCGATCACTACATATGGGATTAAAGGAATTGGGATGGCAGCCTGGAGAGTTCTCCGTTGTAACCCATGGTCCTACGGCGGTGTTGATTATGTTAAAGAGAAGACGAAGTCGGTAGAAAAAAGCATTACAGAGCAATCACTTGAGAACATAAAGGCGGCGGCATAACTATGGGCTTTATTTTAAATCCTCTATACAACCTTGTATCAGGAATCATTGTTCTCTTTCATAACCTCTTGTCGCCAATCCTTGGCAAAGACAGTGGTGTGACATGGTCGCTCTCGATCATGGGACTTGTTGTGGTTATCCGAATCGTTCTTATCCCACTTTTTGTTAAGCAGATTAAGAGCCAGCGCGCTTTAACTGCTCTGCAACCACAGATGAAAGAGATTCAAAAGAAATACAAGGATGATCGCCAAAAGCAATCTGAAGAGATGATGAAGCTCTACAAAGTCCATAAAACAAATCCCTTGGCATCCTGTTTTCCCATCCTGGCTCAGGCACCGATTTTCTTTGCACTCTTTACAGTTCTCAATGGAATAGCTGCGAAAACACCTGAAGGTGTGCCGGCACCAATTGCTCGCGGTTTTCTTAAAGGTGAATACCTAGAGAGCGCCGCACAAGCTAAGTTCTTCGGCGCAAAAATCTCTGAGACATTCTTAGGTAGCGATGACGTCAAGGTAAAGCTAGTAACAGTCCTTCTGATTTTTGTTATGTCTGCAACAACATTTACAACCCAACGTCAATTAATGACTAAGGGAATGCCAAAGTTGGATTCAAGTAACAACATGATGTTGCAACAGCAGAAAATCATGTTGTATTTATTCCCATTGATTTTTGCAATCTCAGGTGTGAACTTTCCGGTCGGTGTATTGATTTACTGGTCGACAACAAACTTCTGGACGTGGGGGCAGCAGTACTACGTCATTAAACGAAACCCAACTCCGGGCTCTCCGGCATTTGAAGAGTTAGAACGCAAAAAGGCGAAGAAGAGGGGCGAAGATCTGCCCCCTGATGGCACAACGGTGATTGATGAGGCCAACCCTTCCGCCGATGAGGTTAAGGGGCAGCGAAGCCAACCGAAGAAGAAGAAAAAGAAGAAGAAACCGTAAATCGGACAAATAGCATTCAATCCCATTAAAAGGGATTAATTACCCTAGGAGCAGAAGATGTCAGAAGAAAATACAGGTGTAGAAGAAGCGGTCGAAGAGAAGTCAGCGGTTAAGGAGCCTAAGGCCCCAAAAACCATTGCAAAACTTGAGGAAGAGGGCGATATCGCCGCGGACTACCTCGAGGCGCTCTTGGATATCGCAGATCTCGATGGCGATATCGATATCGATGTCGAAAATGACCGAGCCTCACTGGCCATTGTCGGCGGAAAGCTTCGCCACCTCGTTGGCCAAGAAGGGGAGGTCCTCGATTCAATCCAGGAGCTCACCCGCCTAGCCGTCCAAACAGCAACTGGCGATAGAAGCCGATTGATGCTCGATATTGAGGGTTTCCGAGCAAATCGCCGTACTGAATTGACCGCTTTGGCGAAAGAGAAGGCGAAAGAGGCGACCAGTACCGGCAACTCGATCACCCTTGAGCCAATGAACGCCTTCGAGCGCAAAATTATCCATGACACCATCCAGGACCTCGGCCTGACCAGCGAATCAGATGGCGAAGACCCACGTCGTTTCGTCGTCATCTATCCCGCATAAAAACCACCATAGATCCCATGCCCGAGAGCAGCGTTTCACGTGAAACACTCGTTGAGCGCTACTTTCCAGAGCGCCTCACAGAGATAGCTGCCTACGCTCACTTTCTCACAACCGCAGGGATTGAACGCGGTCTGATTGGCCCTCGAGAAGGGGAGCGGATCTGGGAGCGCCATATCTTTAATTGCCTGCCCGTCACCCAGCTCATTCCCCAGGGAGCATCGCTCTTTGATATCGGTTCAGGGGCGGGGCTGCCCGGGATCGTCATCGCTTTAGCCCGCCCAGATCTCACTGTTACCTTGATCGAACCCCTTGAACGCAGAGTCGCCTTCCTCAATGAAGCCGTTGAAGGCTCAAATATCGAGGTCATCCGCGGCCGAGCCCAGGATGTGAAGAAATCAGCTGACTTTGTCACCGCCCGAGCGGTTGCCCCGTTGGAGAAGTTGAAGAAGATGAGTTGGCATATGGTTAAAACCGGCGGAAGCCTCTTGGCGATGAAGGGCGAAGGCGCATCAGCTGAGATGGAAGGGGTCAAAGGTGCGACCTTGCATGAGATTACCTTGGAGGGAATTGGCCTCGGACGTATTGTCTCGATTAAAAAGGGTGCTTAGATAAGGCCATGAACCAGAGCGGCGATGATTCACGTGAAACATCGACCAGTTCGGTAATTGGGGTCCGCAGACTCAAAGAGGCGATGGCAAAACCGGCCTCGACCCGAATCTTTACCGTTGCCAACCAGAAGGGCGGGGTCGGCAAAACCACCACCACCGTCAATATTGCAGCAGCTCTCTCAATGGGGGGTCTGCGCGTTCTGATCATTGATTTAGATCCACAAGGCAATGCCAGCACAGCCTTGGGTGTTCCACATCGTGATAACGCCGGAATTTATGAAGTATTGATGGGAACCCACGAGATCTCATCTGTTCTACAGAAAGTAGCAGGGTTCCCATCCCTTGATTGCATCCCATCAAACACATCACTAGCTAATGCTGAAATTAATTTAGTCTCCATGGTTGCGCGAGAATTGCAGTTAAAGGAAGCACTCGAAACACTGAGTGCAAATTACGATTACATTTTTATTGATTGCCCTCCATCACTTGGACTTCTTACAGTTAACGCATTTGCTGCAGCGAAAGAATTGTTGATTCCTATTCAAGCCGAGTACTACGCGCTGGAAGGTTTATCTCAACTACTTGAAACATATGCTGTAGTGAAGAAGAGATTAAATCCAACTCTTCATCTTTCAACAATTCTCTTAACAATGTTTGATGGACGCACACGACTTGCCAACGACGTTGCAGCAAACGTACGCACTCATTTCCCTAATGAATTAATTGATATTCCGATCCCGCGTGCAGTGCGCGTATCTGAAGCTCCTTCATATAACCAAACTGTGATGACATATGACCCAGTTTCACCAGGTGCGATTGCCTATATGCAGGTTGCGCGCGAGATTGCAGAACGCGGCAAAGCGAAAGAGACAACTGTCTTTGATTCAAATGTAGTGAGTATTAATTACAAGAAGGATGGAGAGAGCGCATGAGTGCAAAACGCGGTGGGCTCGGCACAAATTTAGATTCGCTAATACCAACATCACTCACAGTTGGCCAGACCGAAGTTGCACAACAGAACGAAGTACCGATCTCATCAATTTCGCCAAACCCACGTCAACCACGAACAGTTTTTGATGAAGATGCACTTAACGAATTAATTGCATCAATAAAAGAAATTGGTATTTTGCAACCCCCAGTTGTGAGAAAAGTTTCTGAAGGACGCTATGAACTCATTATGGGAGAGCGTCGATTCCGTGCAGCCAAAGCCGCGGGCCTGACATCAATTCCTGTCATCATTAGGCAAACTCCAGATAATGAATTATTGCGTGAAGCGTTGATTGAAAATATTCATAGAAGCCAACTCAACCCACTTGAAGAAGCGGCAGCCTATGCAGGACTCCTTGATGATTTTGGATGCACACATGATGAGCTCGCACTCAAACTAGGCAGATCTCGCCCACTGATTTCTAACATGCTCCGCCTCCTTAACTTACCTGCAACAGTGCAGCGCAAAGTCGCCGCAGGTGTAATTTCTGCAGGACATGCACGCGCGCTTCTTGGCCTCAGCGATGAGAAAGAGATCGAAAAGCTTGCTAATCGGATCGTGGCTGAAGGGTTAAGCGTTCGCGCAACTGAGGAAATTGTCGCCACAGCTCAACCGGCAAAGAAGAGCCCACAAACCAAAACAAAGGTAGGAATCTCAGGCACCGCCCTAGCCAGCGCTGAATTGCTCAGTGATTATCTCGATACACGCGTGCGTATTGAACAAGGCAAAGGAAAAGGAAAGATCACGATCGAATTTTCTGGCAGCCAAGATCTACAACGGATCGTGGATTTAATTGAGGGCTGAGCCCCTGCGGCCCATCTCTTGATGGACTACATGTCCTAACGCTTTAACGCCTTCACGAATTCTCTCTGGTGTTGGGTGGCAGTATGAAAGGCGCATAGACCATGAACCAAATCCATCTGCATAGAAGGCTGTACCTGGGACATAGGCAACCTTTGCCACAATCGCCTTAGGCATCATCGCTTTAGTATCGATCTCTGGTGGCAGATTAACCCACACATAGAAACCACCACCTGGTCTGGTCCAGGTAGCCTCTTTAGGGAAATACTCATCAAGGGATTCCAACATCGCATCACGGCGGACCTTATATACATCGCAAAAACTTGCAATTTGATCGCGCCAAGGCTGGTGAGTTAAATAGTTAGCAATTGTTAATTGTGTGAAATTTGAAGGACATAAGATCGAAGATTCAGAGGCGATAACCAATTTATCTTTAAGAGATTGTGGAACAAGAGCCCAACCGACACGAAGTCCAGATGCAATAGTCTTTGAAAACGAACCGAGATAGATAACGTTCTCTGAATCTTCTGCACGCATCGCATTTGGCGACGGACGATCAAAACCTAAAAGTCCGTAAGGGTTATCTTCAACAACAAAAATTCCTTCTTCACGACAGATCGCAAGAATTTCAGTGCGTCGATCAGCTGGCAGTAAAACACCTGTCGGGTTTTGGTAATTTGGAATCAAATAAAGGAATTTGATCTTTCGTCCAGCAGCGCGAGTGACTGTAATTGCCTCACGTAGTGATTGTGGAACCATTCCATCAAGATCCGTCTCAACATGGACAACAGATGCCTCATATTGTCTAAATGTTCCAAGAGCACCAACATAGGAAGGCGCTTCAACTAAAACCACATCGCCTGGATCGATAAAAATTCGCGAGATGAGGTCAAGCGCTTGTTGGGAACCGGTGGTGACAACAATATCGTCAGGGTTGGCTCGGATTCCTTCAAGAGCCATCACATCACAAATTAGTTCGCGAAGTTTTGGATGGCCTTGACCGCTTCCGTACTGAAGTGCTTCTGCACCGTTAGTTAAAATAAGTTCATTAACAATATTTGCCATCATATCCATCGGCAACGCTGAAAGATTAGGCATACCGCCAGCGAGAGAGACAATCTCTGGGCGCGAGGCAACTGCAAAGAGTGCACGGATCTCACTTGGGAGCATTCCAGCAGCGCGAGCAGCAAAACGCTCCTCAAGCTTCTGCGGTGCTCCTGTATGAAAGCGCGTATTGACCTCGGACATAAGGAGAAGTCTCCCATATACGAGAGTGTGCTGGGTGAACTATTTACCGACGAATACCGGCACTACGAAGATCGGATAGGCGAAG
>JBIPNL010000040.1:0-9496 GCA_044373255.1 Candidatus Planktophila sp.
AAGCGATGGGAAAAATTCTAGATTTCGATGAGCATGCTCGTCGTGCGATGGAACGTGGCGTCAACATTCTTGCCGACACAGTCAAGGTAACACTCGGTCCTAAGGGTCGTAACGTTGTGATCGCTAAGTCATTTGGCGCACCCGTTATCACCAACGACGGTGTCACCATCGCAAAAGAGATTGAACTTTCAGATCCAGCCGAGAACATGGGCGCACAGCTTGTGAAAGAGGTTGCAACAAAGACAAACGATGTTGCAGGCGATGGAACAACAACTGCAACCGTTCTGGCTCAAGCTATGGTTAAGGAAGGTCTTCGTAACCTTGCCGCCGGTGCTCAGCCAATGGATCTCAAGCTTGGAATCGAAGCTGCCGTCGCAGCAGTCTCAAAGAAGTTGCACGAGATCGCTATCCCGGTAAAGGATCGCGCACAGATTGCAGATGTTGCAACAATCTCTGCCAAGGATCGCACCATCGGAGATCTCATCGCAGAGGCGATGGATAAGGTCGGCAAAGATGGAGTGATCACTGTAGAAGAAGCTTCAACTGCAAGTGTTGAACTCGAGTTCACAGAAGGCATGCAATTCGATAAGGGTTACATTTCACCTTACTTTGTGACAGACCAAGACCGTATGGAATCAGTATTGGATGATGCCTACATCTTGATCTCTGCCAACAAAATCTCATCCCTGGCTGAGCTTCTTCCTATCTTGGAAAAGGTTTCACAGGCAGGAAAGCCACTCTTGATCATCGCAGAAGATGTTGAAGGCGAAGCGCTTTCCACACTTGTTGTAAACCGTATGCGTGGAGTCTTCACATCAGCAGCTGTTAAGGCTCCTGGCTTTGGAGATCGTCGTAAGGCAATGTTGCAAGATATTGCAATCTTGACCGGCGGACAGGTGGTCTCAAGTGAGATTGGTATGAAGCTTGATCAGGTCGCATTGACAGATCTTGGACGCGCTCGCCGCATCGTAATTACAAAGGATGCAACCACAATCGTTGATGGAGCAGGGGATAAGGCAGCAGTTGTTGCTCGCACCACTGAGATCCGCAACGAGATTGCAGCCTCTGACTCTGATTGGGATAAAGAGAAGCTACAAGAGCGTGTTGCAAAACTATCTGGTGGCGTCTGCGTCATCAAGGTCGGTGCACACACTGAAGTTGAACTTAAAGAGAAGAAGCTTCGCCTTGAGGATGCAATCTCAGCTACCCGTGCGGCAGTTGAAGAAGGCATTGTTATCGGCGGCGGCGCAGCACTTGTGCATGCAGCAGATGCTCTCGAGGGCGATCTCGGATTCACCGGAGATAAGGCAGTCGGTGTGCGTCTTGTGCGCAAGGCATGCGATGAGCCACTTCGTTGGATTGCCGAAAACGCTGGCCTTGAAGGCTACGTCGTTGTCGCAAAGGTGCGCGCACTTAAGGTCAATGAAGGCTTTAACGCAGCAACTGATGTTTATGGCGATCTTGCAAAAGATGGCGTCATCGATCCAGTGAAGGTAACGCGTTCAGCACTTGCTAACGCTGCATCAATCGCTGCAATGTTCATCACCACTGAGGCACTTGTCTACGAGCGCCCAGCCGATGAAGAACCAGCAGCGGGTGGCCACGGCCACTCACATGGACCTGGTGGGCACAGCCACTAGGTTGTCGCGTGGCTCGTAAACTCAGCCACTAGCTTGTAAAAAAATGAATTAATAAGAAAACCCCCGCGAAGTCATTCGCGGGGGTTTTCTTATGTAAAGATCTATGAATTAACTTGCGTGCGAGACCGTAGCTTCGGCAACAATGGATGCTGGAATTGTTAGCGGTGTGACGCCTTGGCGCTCGAGGATTGCGGTGCGATCATCTTCTGAAAGACCTCCCCAAATACCATACGGCTCTTGCACGGCCAGAGCATGGGCGCGGCAGGCAGCGATGACAGGACAGCTTGCGCAGACCGCCTTCGCTGCATTTTCGCGATTGCGACGGCGTGGGCCGCGCTCTCCATCGGGATGGAAGAACATCTCAGGATCAAGGTCGCGACAAGCGCCTTTGTACTGCCATTCCCACTCTTCCATTACGGGAATCGGTAAGCGTGAAATCTCAGCCATCTCTTTACTCCTGTTCGTTCTCGGTGAAAGCGAGAATACAACCGTTTCATAAGTTGTTCAAGTATCTAACGAGTCAAACCTGGTTCAGCGGCGAAAAATTCCCAGATTGAGCGTGGTTTCAAGTGGTGAGATAGGCCACTAGGCAGCACGATTACCCCATGAGCCCAGCAGAGCAGCCGCCATTAGCCACAGGAGAGCTCCTGAGCGTGGCAGCGGTGGCTCGCAGGATTGGGGTTGCCCCAGCAACACTTCGCACCTGGGCTAGGCGTTATGGGATCGGACCTAACGAGCACGAGGCCGGTTCGCACCGAAAGTACTGCCCATCTGATTTAGCCAAGCTCACCGTGATGCGTCGTCTCATTAGTTCAGGTGTAGCCCCGGCAGAAGCTGCAGAGCAGGCGAAGGCTCACGATGGCGAAGTAGTTATTGCAGAGTTCACGTCACTCTGTCGTGAATGCGATGAAACGATTGATGCAATTTTTAATGCAGCAGAAGCACTTGACTCACTCTTTGTTGAAACGATGTTGCGTAATGAGATTTCAGAGAATGGAATTATCAGTGCCTGGCAAGAAGTATTCGTTCCCGTGCTTATCCAAGTCGGAGCCGCATGGGAGAAGTCTGGCAAGGGCATTGAAGTCGAACACATGCTCACCGAAATTCTCAAGCGAGTGCTACGCGAAGCAACATCAGAAATTGTTGCGCCAGTTAATACTCGCCCCGTATTGCTTGCTTCAGTTGGCGAAGAGCTTCACTCACTTGCACTGCACGCTCTCGCTGCAGCCTTAGCCGAACGCAGAATCGAGACTCACTTCCTCGGTGCACGAACACCAGTCGAAGCAATCTCATCAATGGTCTCTCGCTTTGCACCCCCTGCTGTTTTCTTATGGGCCCAAATGCCAGTCAACGGTGATCCGAAGTTTGTTACTGGCATTCCATCTGTGCGTCCAGCACCTCGCGTCATCATTGGCGGGCCAGGATGGAACCCCGATAAGTGCCAAAACG
Source organism: Candidatus Planktophila sp. (assembly GCA_044373255.1). Taxonomy (GTDB): domain Bacteria; phylum Actinomycetota; class Actinomycetes; order Nanopelagicales; family Nanopelagicaceae; genus Planktophila. The sequence goes on from JBIPNL010000040.1 coordinate 3,090, forward strand.
CCCACTTTGTAGGCTCACTCACCCTCGCAGTAGATGAGATCGCGATGGCAGTCGGGGCCTAGGCCCACCGATAGACTGCGCCTATGAGCGAGCACGACAAGGTCACCATGTTGGGGCTGACCTATGACGATGTATTGCTCCTGCCTGATGCCTCTGAAGTTGTCCCAAGCGAAGTAGATACATCGACCTGGTTGACGCGCAATATTTCACTCGCTGTGCCGTTGGCATCATCTGCAATGGATACCGTGACCGAATCAGCCATGGGAATTGCCATGGCAAAAGCTGGCGGCATCGGAATTATTCACCGCAACTTTTCCATTCAAGATCAAGTTACCCACGTGAAGTTAGTTAAAAACGTTGGCCTGGCAGGTGCTGCTGTCGGTGTGGGCGACGATGGATTTGCACGCGCACAAGCACTGATTGAAGCAGGAGTCGATGTCGTTGTTGTCGATACCGCGCATGGTCATCACCGCGCAGTGCTAGAGGCGATCGAACGCATTAAAAAGTTTTCACCAACAACTGAAGTGATCGGCGGCAATGTGGCAACACGTGCCGGTGCGCAAGCGCTGATCAACGCTGGAGCGGACGCGGTTAAAGTCGGAGTTGGTCCAGGATCAATCTGCACAACTCGAGTTGTTGCAGGTGTAGGTGTTCCACAAGTGACGGCAATAATGGAGGCAGCAAAGGCGTGTAATAAAGCTGGCATTCCCTTGATCGCCGATGGTGGGCTTCAATATTCAGGTGACATTGTTAAAGCAATTGTTGCCGGCGCACACTCTGTGATGCTCGGTTCACTTTTGGCCGGATGTGATGAGTCGCCAGGTGAATTAATAGAAATTGATGGCCGCAAATTTAAGGCATACCGTGGAATGGGTTCACTCGGTGCGATGCAATCGCGCGGCGAGCAGAAGTCATACTCGAAGGATCGCTATATGCAAGATGATGTATTGAGCGAAGATAAATTAGTTCCCGAAGGTATTGAAGGAAAAGTTGCATATCGCGGATCCGTCGCAGAAGTTGTGCACCAACTTGTTGGCGGATTGCGCAGCGGTATGGGATATGCCGGGGCTCCAGATGTAGCCACCCTGCGCCGTGATGGACACTTAATTCAAATTACCGCCGCAGGGCTGCAAGAGAGCCATCCTCACGATGTGCTCCATGTTGCCGATGCGCCTAATTATTCGAAGTCTAAGTAAGGAGAGCACTCATGGATATCGAAATCGCCCCCGGAAAGCGCGCTCGCCAGGCTTATTCATTTGACGATATTGCCATTGTGCCAAGTCGCCGTACACGCGACCCAGAAGATGTATCAACAACATGGCAGATCGATGCCTATAAATTTGAACTACCGATGTTGGCAGCTCCCATGGATTCTGTTGTTTCTCCTGAAACGGCAATTGAGATTGGTCGCTTAGGTGGCTTAGGCGTACTTAACCTCGAAGGATTGTGGACTCGTTATGAGGATCCGCGCATTCCTTTGGGCGAGATTGCATCGATGCCGGATAAGCATGCAACTCGTCGAATGCAGGAAATTTACAGCGCACCGATACGCCCTGAATTGATTAAAGAGCGCATCAAAACAATTCGCGATGCTGGCGTCACTGTTGCAGCATCGCTTTCACCTGCGCGTACTGCTGAATTTCATAAGGCTGTGATTGCAGCCGGCGTAGATATCTTCGTCATCCGCGGGACAACAGTCTCGGCTGAGCACGTTGCATCAGAGCGCGAAGAGTTGAATTTAAAGAAGTTTATCTATGAGCTAGATGTTCCTGTAATTGTCGGCGGGGTTGCAACTACAACGGGTGCTCTTCACTTAATGCGTGCTGGTGCCGCCGGCGTCTTGGTTGGCTTTGGTGGCGGAGCAGCGCACACCACTCGAAAAGTTTTGGGAATCGAAGTTCCAATGGCATCAGCTGTGGCAGAAGTTGCAGCAGCGCGTCGTGAATACCTTGATGAATCTGGTGGACGTTATGTTCACGTTATTGCAGATGGTGCAGTCGGTCGCTCTGGCGATATTGCTAAAGCAATTGCAATGGGCGCAGATGCAGTGATGATGGGATCTCCGCTTGCAAAGGCGAGCGAAGCACCGGGACTTGGATGGCACTGGGGATCAGAGGCTCATCACAGCCAACTTCCACGCGGTGAACGTGTGAATGTCGGTACCGTTGGTTCACTAGAAGAGATCTTGCTCGGACCTTCACATAACGCAGATGGTTCTATGAATTTATTTGGTGCGCTCCGTCGCTCGATGGCAACGTGTGGATATTCAGATGTGAAATCTTTCCAGCGTGTAGAGGTGCTCATTAGCCATGGCAAGTAACGTCCCATCTGGTGGCGTTCTAGTCGTCGATTTCGGTGCGCAATATGCCCAACTGATTGCACGTCGAGTTCGTGAAGCCAATGTTTATTCAGAACTAGTTCCACATTCGATTACATCTGCACAAGTTCTAGAGAAGAACCCGTCAGCAATTATTCTCTCTGGCGGCCCATCAAGTGTCTATGCCGACAATGCTCCCACCTTTGATTCATCCATTCTCACACTTGGAATCCCTGTCTTTGGAATCTGTTATGGATTTCAAGCAATGGCACAGGGACTCGGTGGCGTGGTTAGCCAGACAGGAAAATCAGAATATGGTCGAACTGATCTCGCTACAGTCACAAACACAAAAGTTTTTTCAGCTCTGCCCACAGAGCAGAAAGTATGGATGTCACACGGGGATGCCGTTACGCAAGCACCTGCTGGATTTAGCGTTACCGCATCAACATCAGATACCCAGATCGCGGCATTTGAAAACGAGACAGGGTTACTTGCTGGAGTGCAGTTTCATCCAGAAGTTCTTCACTCAGAACATGGTCAGGCGATTCTCAAAAACTGGTTAATTAATATCGCTAAATGTCCAGCTACATGGACAACTTCAAATATTGCAGCCGTTGAAATTAAAAAAGCGCGCGAGGCGATTAGTACTAAGCGCGTTATCTGTGGACTATCAGGCGGAGTTGATTCAGCGGTGGCCGCTGCAATCATTCAAAAAGCAGTCGGTGATCAGCTCACCTGTGTCTTTGTCGATCACGGACTTTTGCGTAGCGGCGAATCCGAGCAGGTTCAGCGCGACTTCGTAGCATCCACCGGTGTGCAACTCGTTGTCGTTGATGCAGTTGATCAATTTCTTTCAGCGCTCAAAGGTGTCACCGATCCCGAAGAGAAGCGAAAAATAATCGGTCGTGAATTTATTCGATCATTTGAAAAGGCAGCTCGAGATATTGCAGCTGGGGGAGATGTTGAATTCCTAGTCCAAGGCACTCTCTATCCAGATGTTGTGGAATCTGGTGGCGGTTCAGGAACAGCCAATATCAAATCGCATCACAATGTTGGCGGCCTTCCTGATGATCTGAAATTTTCATTGATTGAACCACTGCGCACTCTCTTTAAGGATGAAGTCCGTCAGGTTGGCCTAGAACTTGGATTGCCAGAAGAGATCATTTGGCGTCAACCATTTCCAGGCCCTGGCTTAGGTATTCGCATTATCGGTGAAGTCACCTTTGAGCGCCTTGAGCTATTGCGCAAGGCTGATGTGATTGCTCGCGCAGAGCTCAAAGCCGCCGGCCTTGATAGAACAATTTGGCAATGCCCCGTGGTCCTCTTAGCTGATGTGCGCAGCGTCGGTGTGCAAGGTGATGGTCGTACCTATGGTCATCCGATAGTTTTACGCCCAGTTTCTAGTGAAGATGCGATGACAGCAGATTGGTCGCGTATTCCATATGATGTGCTTGAAAAGATTTCTACGCGAATCACTAACGAAGTTCAAGGAGTTAATCGCGTAGTCCTGGATGTAACATCTAAGCCGCCAGCAACGATCGAGTGGGAGTAAGTCATGAAAAAACTATTACCAGTAGTGATAATCGCCGCTGCCTTAACAGCAACGTCGCTGGTGAGTGTGCAGGCTGCGGAGCGTCCAACATCAGTTGCCTCGTGTAAGAAATCAACAGCTAAGCCACGAGTACCAGCAGCAATAAAGCAGCCTATGGTTCCGGCAAAAAAGATTCCTAAAACTCTAACATTGCGAACAAATTGTGGAACTATCACGGCAACCTTGCTCACTAAAGAAGCACCACAGACAACAACAAATATTACAACTCTTGCAAATCAAAAGTATTACAACAAAACTATCTGTCATCGCCTGACAACTGAAGGAATATTTGTTCTCCAATGTGGAGATCCCACTGTAGAAGGCTCTGGAGCTCCTACTGGCTGGGCTGGATATGCTGACGAAAACTTACCTAAAGCGGGTGCAAAGAATTACCCTGCGGGAACACTTGCGATGGCAAATAGCGGCAAAGGCATAAGCGGAAAAGGTACAAACGGTAGCCAATTCTTCCTTGTTTATGCAGATACCCAGCTCGGCCCTGATTACACAATCTTTGGCCGAATCACATCAGGGTTGGACATTATTAAGAAAATTGCCGCAGTCGGTGCATATGAGATGAGATCAGATGGCCAGGCATATTACGCTCCTGATGGATTTCCACTTCAAATGGTCGCTATTGAAAGCGCATCAGCGCGGTAGAAATTAATAAGAACGTTTAATTTGTGTGAATAATTTTAAAAGCTTCGGCGATACGCCCATCGGGTAACCCAGCAAGGCCGGCGTTGCGCTGGCCCCACTCGCGGACCATATTTTCTAGCTCTGGGTTATGACCGGTTTGTGACGCATGGCTATGAAGCGCTGCCATCTTTAAATCAAAAGTGTCGGTGATATCAACAAAGTGGTCAGGTGTGGCAAAGCCCATCATCCACACTTCTTTTACGCGCCAAGGCTTTAGCCCTTCGTCATCAAGTAAATCCGTAAATGCAAATGGATTTCGCGCATCTGGATAGACAGCTTGAATTGCTGCTTCTCCTGCAGCCAAATGATCAGGATGGCTTGCACCTATGCGCTCCCAATTACGTTCAGGAGATTGGCAGACCATGCGATCTGGTTGTGAGATACGAATTTGTCTTACTAAATCTTTACGAAGTGCCAGTGTTGGCTCAAGGTGTCCATCGACATAGTTAAGAAATGTAATATCAGTAACGCCGATTGCAGCCCCGGCAGCACGCTGTTCACGCTGTCTGACAGCAGGCATCTCTTCTTTTGTGAATCCCGATTCCTCACCGCCCTGATCGCCATTGGTGCAAAAGACGTAGGAGACATGGATTCCTGCCTTGACCCACTGTGCGATTGTTCCGCTTGCGCCGAAGTCGGAGTCATCAGGATGTGCATTGACAACCAATACACGCGATATTTCGGAATCGTTAAGAGGCTCCATGTTGGCCGATCCTAATAGACTCCCGCGCATGAACGAAATGGCAACGCCTGCAGATCTCTTGGTTGATGGCCTCAACCCAGCGCAGCAGGCTGCTGTTATTCATCAAGGCGGACCGCTTCTGGTTGTTGCAGGGGCAGGCTCTGGAAAGACGCGAGTGCTCACACGACGGATCGCATATCTCATGGATGTTCGAAAAGTGCGGCCGTATGAAATTCTCGCCATCACATTTACCAATAAAGCTGCCGGTGAGATGAAAGAGAGAGTCGCTGATCTCGTTGGACCAATCGCTAAGTCCATGTGGGTCTCAACTTTTCACTCAGCGTGTGTCCGTCTGTTACGCCTTGAAGCGCAACGTCTTGGCTTTACACAATCATTTAGCATCTATGACTCAGCAGACTCATTACGCCTAATCACCATTGTTGCTAAGGGCTTAAATCTTGATCCCAAGCGTTATCCGCCCCGACAATTTCAATCGATTATCTCTAATGCAAAGAATGAATTGATGGGTCCGCAGGATTATCTCCATGCAACCACCAATCAATTTGAATCTGTTGTCGCCGATGTCTATACCGTCTATCAGAAGCGATTGGAATCTGCGAATGCAATGGATTTTGATGACCTGATTCTCAACACGGTAAAAGTTCTTCAACGTTTTCCTGAGGCGAAGGCGCGTATGCGCTCACGTTTTAAACACATACTCGTCGATGAGTATCAGGATACAAATCACGCGCAATACATTCTCGTGCGCGAACTGACTGGTTCGATCGAAGATGGTCTGCCACCTGCAGAGCTATGCGTTGTTGGTGATGCCGATCAATCGATCTACGGTTTTCGTGGGGCCACGATCCGAAATATTCTGCAATTTGAACTTGATTATCCCAACGCTACAACGGTGCTACTCGAACAAAACTATCGATCAAGCCAGAATATCCTGAGCGCTGCCAACGCAGTGATCACTAAAAACACCTCTCGTAAAGAGAAGAACTTATGGTCTGATTCTGGTGCAGGGGCTCCTTTGATCGGCTACATCGCTGAGTCCGAACATGATGAAGCAGAGTTCGTCAAAGATGAGATTAGATCTCTCCAACGCAACGGAACGT
>JBIPNL010000041.1:0-9282 GCA_044373255.1 Candidatus Planktophila sp.
CTTTTGGCGAACTGCTAGGTAAGACGGGTTCAATGCAGATGGCCACCGCACAAGGAGCAAAGACAGTCGAGGGTGTTGCCTCATCTGGTGCGATAGTTGAAATTGCACACCGAGTGGGAGTTGAAGTTCCCGTGATTGAGGCGGTTGCAGACATTGTCAATGGATCGCTCACCCCAGAGCAAGCGCTCACACGTCTCATGGAGATCACCACCCAAGCAGAGAACTTCATTCGATGACATTACGCGTTGCAATTATCTGCGGTGGACGCAGCAGCGAACATGAGATTTCATGCACCTCTGCTGGGGGCGTTCTTAGCGCAATCGATCGCAGTAAATATGAACCGGTGATGATTGGAATTACCAAGTCAGGGAAGTGGACTTTAATCGCGGAGAGTTTTGATTTCTCGATCCATGATGGCGCGCTTCCGGTGATTCCAGAAGATGGTGAACCTGTTTCGATTACCCCAGCTGGTTTCTTTCTCCAAGGCAAATCACTCAATATCGATATTGCATTTCCGATTCTTCACGGTCCATATGGTGAAGATGGAACAATTCAAGGGCTACTGGAAATTGCAGATATTCCCTTTGTTGGATCAGGCGTATTGGCCTCAGCAGTTGCGATGGATAAATCCTTTGCAAAATCAATTTTCTCAGCTTCTGGCATTCCAGTTGCCGAGGGTATTGTTATTCGCAGAAATGAGTGGGCCGAGAATAAGAGCGCTCTTACTGCCGATATTGCAACGCTTGGCTATCCCGTCTTTGTAAAGCCAGTTCGAGGTGGCTCAAGTCGTGGCACTACAAAAGTTTCTTCTCCGCAGCAACTTGATGCTGCAATTGCAGAGGCACATGAATTCGATCCAAAGGCGTTGGTAGAAAATGCGGTGATTGGGCGAGAGATTGAGTGCGCCGTCCTTGAAATTGATGGCGTTCCACAAGCTTCGGTGGTTGGCCAGATTGAGATTGATTCACATTTTGAGTTTTATGATTTTGAAGCAAAGTACCTGCATGGTGCAACGAGCATTACGCTTCCAGCACCTATTTCAGCCACAATCTCTGAAGAGATTCAAAGTAAGGCTATCGCCGCATTTATCTCACTCGGATGTAGCGGCCTTGCACGAGTTGATTTCTTCTTAACCCCAAATGGGGAAGTGATTATCAATGAGCTCAATACAATGCCCGGATTTACCGCTACTTCGGCCTACCCGAAGATGTGGGCAGCTAGCGGAGTTTCATATCAAGAAGTGATCTCACATCTACTAGCAAGCGCCTTACTTCGAAATAACGGTGCGCTCGGAAATTAGTGGTGTGTGACTGGACAGGTAAGTGTTCGTGTAATTCCCGGAACTGCTTGAACCTTAGATAAAATTGTGCGACCAAGATCTTCCATCGAAGGTGATTCAGCGCGCATGATCACATCGTAAGGTCCGGTAACTCCTTCAGATAAAGTCACTCCGGCAATTGCGCCAATAGCAGTGGCGACAGATGATGCCTTTCCCACTTCAGTTTGAATCAAGATGTATACCTGAACTGACATCGCTGGCTCCCCTCGTTGCGCATGTACTTGGTGCGATCACCAAGTGCGATAACCAAAAGGTACATCATGATCTAGTCTTGGCGCTATGGTTTTCTCGGAGCAAGAGCTACTAGCACTCGTAGCCTCAATCTTTGATTCCAACGGGGACCCGAAAGTACTTGTCGGTATCGGAGATGACGCCGCGGTTGTGAGGGGCGCTGCCCAACAGGTGATTACTACAGATGTTGCCGTCGAAGATGTGCACTTTAGTAGGCGTTGGTCTAATGCCTTTGATATTGGACGCAAGGCAACTGCTGCCAATATCGCAGATATTCTGGCGATGGGTGCAACCCCGCAATACTTAGTTGTCGCACTCACCCTTACCGGTGATGAGGGATTAGCTCGAGTGGAAGAACTCGCACGCGGAATTAAGAGCGAAGCAGATAAAACTGGGGCAATTGTCGTGGGTGGAGATATTGCTCGCGGTTCTGCAATCTCTATTGCTATCACCGCGATAGGAAGTGTTGAACGGCCAATCACTCGCTCGGGAGCACTCCCTGGAGAGAGCATTTACATCTCATCGCTGACTGGTTGGTCAGCTGCAGGACTGCACCTTCTGACTCATGATGTAGAGCCACAACACGCAGTGCATTCGATGGCCTTAAATGAATTTCGCGCGCCAACCTTGGATTATGCATGTGACTTCACTCGTGCGGGAGCCCTCTGCGATACAAGTGACTCTTTGTTGATCTCTCTTGAAGCTATTGCTCATGCCTCATCCGTTGAACTCAACATTGAAGTAGCAGCGATCGAGTCAGCCTATGAGTTCAAAGAATTATCGCTCCTTGCCCAATCTGTAGGAATTGATGTTTTTGATTGGATTCTCGGTGGGGGAGAAGACCATGTTTTCGTCGCAACAGGCATCGACCTTCCTGGAATCCGTATCGGAAGTGTTAAGGCAGGAAGCGGTGTTACTGGTTTAGAAATGAAAAAAGCGCCACAGATGTGGCGCCATTTTCAGTAAGTAAAAATTAGCGAGTAACTTTGCCAGCCTTGAGGCATGAGGTGCAGACGTTCTGACGCTTAGTTGAACCGCCAACAAGCGTGCGCACGCGCTGGATATTTGGATTCCAACGACGACGTGTCTTCACCTGTGAGTGTGAAACGTTATTGCCAAAGCTTGGCCCTTTGCCACAGATATCGCATGTTGATGCCATCGCTGTACTCCTTTGAGATCTTTGTGATGAGTTTTTGTCATCATCCTCGGTCAGCACCCATGGGGCGGTGACAGGGCGAAAGGGTATCAAGAGAGGGGCTATGACTGCCAATCGCGACGTAAAAAGGAGAGTCCTCCCATCCTGATCGGCGATCTACACGAGAGAATAGGAGGGTGGCGACCTTAGATTCTAAGCTTTCGAGCGTACTTGGAGATAAAACTTCTAAGGCGCTCAACGCCACCTTTGGTTACCGGCTGGTGGGGGATTTACTCCATCACTATCCCCGCCGCTATTTAGTGCGCGGTGAACTCAGCGACATTTCAGCGTTGCAAGAAGGTGATGAAGTAACAATCCTTGCCGAAGTCTTTAGCGCATCTACACGTAGGTTTGCTGCACGAAAAGGCAACATGCTCGAGGTAGTTGTCACAGATGGAACTTCTAAGCTTTCACTCACCTTTTTTAATCAGGCATGGCGCGAGAGAGATCTCAAAGTTGGTCGGCAAGGACTTTTCGCTGGAAAGGTCGGACTCTTTAACGGCAAGAGACAACTAGCCCACCCAGATTACGAATTGATAGCAGATGGCAACGATGTCGATGCCGCGGTTGAAGGTTTCGCGGGTAAATACCTGCCTATGTATCCGGCATCTGGAAAATTACCTTCATGGAAGATCGCCCAATGTATTGAACTCTGTCTTGGCGCACTCGATGAAGTTCCAGATCCGATCCCGCCATATATTCTTGAAAAACATGGCTATCCAAGTCTGCATCAAGCACTCGTACAGATTCATCAGCCGGCTGATCTAGAAATTGCAGAGTTGTCTCGATTACGACTGACTTTTGATGAAGCTTTCTTACTGCAGCTCTTGCTGATGAGTCGCAAAGCCAAGCTGCGCTCTCTAGATGCAATTGCTCGACCAAGGCGGGCAGGTGGAATCCTCGATGCCTTTGATGCTCATTTACCATTCGAGTTAACTGCCGGGCAGAAAAGTGTGACCGCTGAAGTTGAGCATGATTTAAGTCAGTCGCACCCAATGCATCGACTCTTACAAGGCGAAGTTGGATCTGGAAAAACGGTGATAGCCCTTCGCGCGATGTTGGCAGTTGTTGACAGTGGGGGACAGGCAGCGCTACTTGCTCCCACTGAAGTTTTAGCGGCCCAACATCTGCGAAGCATTACGAAGATGATGGGTGCTCTTGCGCAAGGCGGGATGATTGACGCCCCAGAGCATGCAACACGTGTAACACTCTTAACTGGTTCACAGAGCGCGGCAGAGAGAAAAGAAGCCCTTGCGCTAGCGGCAAGCGGTGAAGCGGGGATAGTTATTGGAACCCACGCACTTTTAAGTGCATCGGTCGAATTTTCAGATCTAGGTTTAATCGTGGTGGATGAACAACATCGCTTTGGTGTGGAGCAACGCGATGCGCTCAAAGGTAAGGCGAAAATTCCACCTCATTTACTTGTTATGACAGCAACGCCTATCCCACGTACAGTCGCGATGACTGTCTTTGGTGATCTGGATGTTTCTACACTTCGTGAACTCCCTTTGGGTCGAGCACCGATTACAACACATGTAGTGAACACCTTAGAAAAACCGGCATTCCTTGAAAGGGCGTGGGAGCGAATCCGTGAAGAAGTTGCACAAGGCCATCAGGCGTACGTAGTTGCATCACGCATTAGCGCTAGCGATAGTGAAGATGCTGATATTGATTTTCTCAACGGAACAAGTGCGCCAGATATTGTCAGCGTAGAAGCACTTGCTCCTGAATTGGCAACGGGTGCGCTCAAAGGAGTCCGTGTTGCGCCTTTACATGGGCGACTTCCGAGTGAATTAAAGGATGCAACAATGAGCGCCTTTGCCGCACATGAGATCGATGTGCTGGTTTCTACGACTGTAATCGAAGTCGGTGTTGATGTGCCAAACGCGAGCGTTATGGTAATTATGGATGCTGATCGCTTCGGAGTTTCACAGCTACATCAATTGCGTGGGCGAATTGGGCGAGGTAGTGCCCCAGGACTTTGTTTACTCATTACGCAAGCAATTGCAGAAACACCAGCTCGTATGCGACTTGAAGCAGTTGCCGCTAGTACCGATGGTTTTGAACTTTCTCGAATAGATCTTGAGCAACGTCGAGAAGGAGATGTTTTGGGTGCACGCCAATCGGGTGCACATTCACATCTGCGCTTGTTGCGTGTTTTAAGGGATGAAGATCTGATTGATGTTGCGCGAACAGATGCCATTGATCTCTTACAGATCGATCCGGCGCTAAAGAACTATCCGCAACTGGCGATAGAGTTAGCCAAAGTAGAAGATGATGCAACCTCAGATTTTATAGATAAAGGCTAGGTAGATGAGAATAATCGCAGGACTAGCAAAAGGCAGAGGTATCACAGCCGTTGCAGATTCAACGAGGCCAACATCAGATCGTGCGCGCGAAGCGCTCTTCTCCTCCCTCGCATCAGAGTTTGGCGATTTTGATGGCCTGAATGTTCTAGATCTCTACGCCGGAACTGGCGCAATTGGCCTTGAAGCGCTTTCCCGTGGCGCTTCCACTGTGCATTGTGTTGAGAGCAACGAAAAAGCATCACAAGCAATTCTGAAGAACTACGAAGGTATTAAGAGTTCGCAGTTTCCTGGCAATTTCCATCTTTACTCAATGGGAGTTGATCGCTTTCTTGAAGGTGTCGCTCCATTGCAGTATCACTTCATTTATCTTGATCCGCCGTACGATTTTTCAGATGTAGATGTGATAGAAAATCTCATCGCCATAGCAACGGGAAAATTTCTCCACCCAGATGGCCTGATAGCCGTCGAGCGAAATAGCCGCGTACGTGAAATGAGCTGGCCATTCGGCTTGGAAGAGCTGCGCCAAAAGAATTATGGCCAGACAACGATTTTCTATGGCGCTCCTACGCTTGAAATGGATCTCGACTGATCTTCTTGCTAGCGTTTGCCATATGAAACGCGCTGTCTGCCCCGGATCCTTTGATCCCGTGACATTTGGACATCTCGACATTATCGAAAGAGCCAGCGCGCGTTTTGATGAGCTTGTTGTTGCCGTATTGGTTAACCGCACAAAGTCGAGTTTGTTTACAGTTGAAGAGCGCATGGAGATGATTCGCAAAACCACAGCGCACCTACCAAATGTGCGCGTGGATTCTTGGTCAGGCCTCCTTGTTGATTACTGCAAGAGCAATGAGATTCAATGTATCGTCAAAGGCTTACGTGCGGTCACTGACTTCGATTACGAGTTACAGATGGCTCAGGTCAATCTTCAAAGTTCAGGAGTCGAGACTATGTTTATGGCTACCGCTCCAACTCATTCTTTTCTCTCGTCCTCGCTGGTGAAAGAGCTGGCACATTACGGCGGAAATGTTTCATCAATGGTTCCAGAGATAGTGAACAGCGCTCTTAAGTCTCGTGTTCAAGAAGGTGGGAAGTAGCCATGGATTCAATTGAAAAACTGAATGCGGCAGTAACTCTTATTGAAGAAGCTCGCGGGGTGCCGCTATCGGCGTCATGTGTAGTACACCGAGGTGAGATTCTTGAGATTCTTGATGGAGCTCGCTTAGCGCTTCCGACTGATCTTGATCAAGCAATTCAAATCATTTCAGCGCGAGATGTCATCGTCGAAGAAGCTCGAGTGAGCGCTGAACAGTTGATCGCCACCGCACGTGAAGATGTTGCACGTATGGTTGAGCAGACTGCAATTGTTCAGGCAGCACGCGATGAAGCACAACGTATTTTGGATGATGCCAGAGGACTTGCAGAGCAAGAGCGAGCAGAGGTAGAAAGTTATATTGACGGACGCCTTGCCACTCTTGAAGTGATTTTGAATAAAACAATGGAATCTGTTGCCCGAGGACGCGAGCGCCTAGAAGGTGCCGGAGATAAAGACGTTCTTGGCCAGCTCGCTGAAGAAAAGTAGCGAGAAAGATGGTTCGACCGTCCCACATTTATCATCTCAATACTCACGAGGTTCCTCGTCGTGCCGGGGAGATGAAGGAGTATCAACTCGATTTGGTCGTTCCTGAAAGCATGGGCGTCCCACTCATTGCAGTTCCGCTAGGAGATGTGATTGAAGTAGATGCTCGACTTGAGGCGGTAGCCGAAGGAATCCTGCTCAGTGCAGAAATTTTTGCCGTTGCAAAGGGCGAGTGCATTCGCTGCTTAGATCCTGTTGAAGTTGAGATAGATCGAAAAATTCAAGAGCTCTATCTCTATGAAGAAGATGCACCTAAGAAAGGTGCACGCGTCAAGCGCGATCAACCAGTTGATGATGACTTAGATGTTGAAGATGTTCTCTTTCTCGATGGCGTGATCATGGATCTTGAGCCACCGATCCGTGATGCTATCGTCCTGGATTTACCGGTGAATCCTTTATGCGACCCCGAGTGTTTAGGCCTCTGCCCTAATTGCGGTCAGAAGTGGGCGCTATTGCCGCAAGACCACGCCCATGAGGTCATCGACGCCCGCTGGACCGGTTTGGCTGGGCTGGATTTTAAGAATCTGGACTCTTAGGGGATACTTCTCCCATACCTCGAAGCTCTCATGTAGAGCCTTCGGTTCACTAAAAAGGAAGGGCGGTCCACCTCGTGCCAGTACCAAAGCGAAAGATGTCTCGTTCAAAGACACGTTCACGTCGAAGCATGTGGAAGACAACTGCTGCATCACTTGCACCTTGCTCACAGTGCCAACAACCAAAGTTGCAACATATTGCTTGCCCGACGTGTGGAACATATAACCGTCGACAAGTCATAGATATCTGATCGAAGGTTTCTCCTGTTCCCTGAACTCAATAAAGCTCTGGGAGTTGAGATTGATCAGCAACTTCTTGAGTTAGCGCTGACACATCGTTCTTTTGCCTATGAAAATGGTTCGACTCTCACTAATGAGCGCCTCGAATTCTTAGGGGACTCAATTCTTGGACTTGTTGTTACAGAAGAGCTCTACCTTCGTTATCCAGATTTAGATGAGAGTCGACTCTCACCACTTCGTTCTGGAATAGTAAATATGAGGGCGCTGGCAGATATTGCCCGCACACTAGATCTTGGCAAATATATTCGTCTCGGCAAAGGTGAAGAAGTCACCAACGGTCGCGATAAAAACTCATTATTAGCAGATGCACTCGAAGCTCTGATCGGCGCGATTTATCTTGATTCCGGCTTTGAAACCACAACAACAGTCGTACAGACTTTGATTAAGAAGACTCTGGAAGAGGCGATGGCAAAGGGTGCAGGCCTTGATGGCAAGACAGCGCTACAAGAACTCGTCGCCTCCCTAGGAAAAGGAACCCTCGAATACGCGGTCATTGAAAGCGGTCCTGACCACGATAAATCCTTCACCGCTACAGCCGTTATCGGGGGAGAAGGTATTGCCGAAGGCACAGGTAAGAGCAAGCGTGAAGCTGAACAGGCTGCAGCCCGTAGTGCCTACGAAAAACTGAGCCTATAAACAGATAGGTTTACCCACGTGTATCTGAAGAGCATGACCCTCAAGGGCTTTAAGTCCTTCGCTTCGGCGACGACTCTTCGGCTTGAACCGGGAATTACCTGTGTGGTCGGCCCCAATGGTTCCGGAAAATCTAACGTTGTTGATGCCCTCACGTGGGTTATGGGTGAACAAGGCGCTAAATCACTTCGCGGCGGAAAGATGGAAGATGTCATCTTTGCCGGCACATCAGGGCGAGCACCACTTGGTCGCGCCGAAGTATCGCTCACCATCGATAACTCGGATGGCGCTCTACCTATTGAATTTAGTGAAGTAACAATTTCGCGCATACTCTTTCGTAACGGTCAGAGTGAGTACCAAATTAACGGAGAAGCATCTCGACTACTCGATATTCAAGAGTTGCTGAGCGATTCAGGTATCGGCCGCGAAATGCACGTCATCGTCGGACAAGGTCAGCTCGATGCAATTTTGATGGCAACTCCGGAAGATCGCCGCGGATTTATTGAAGAAGCAGCCGGTGTGCTCAAGCACCGTAAGCGTAAAGAGAAGGCGCTGCGCAAACTTGATTCTATGCAGGCGAACTTAGCTCGTGTGCAGGATTTAACTGTTGAGCTACGTAGACAACTGCGCCCACTTGGTAAGCAGGCAGAGGTAGCTAAGAAGGCGGCGACAATTCAAGCCGATCTTCGAGATGCGAAGTTGAGATTGCTGGCAGATGATTTCATCTCGCTTTCGCGCACACTCGATGCTGAAGTAGCTGATGAAACCGCCCTACGCGCTCGCCGATCAGAGGTTGAGACTGAACTTGATTCTGTACGACGACAAGAAGAATCACTTGATGCACAATCAGCTATCGAGAGCCCTCTTCTGATTCAAGCGCAGGAAAATTTCTACGCGCTATCGGGGTTGCGAGAGAAGTTTCGCGGTACACAATCACTTGCCCAAGAACGTTCACGATTTTTGGCCGAAGAGGCACAAGAAGCAAGAGATGCCGGGCGTGATCCGCAAGCTCTCGAACGTGAAGCGCTCTTGTTGCGTACCGAAGAAGCAGAGCTGCGAAAGAGTGTTGAGTCTGCGCGCGCTCTCCTTCAAACTTCAACGCA
>JBIPNL010000042.1:0-9174 GCA_044373255.1 Candidatus Planktophila sp.
CTGCGGCCGTGAAGGCAGACCCAGCTTCGCAAGCATCCGAAAATACCTCTTCTATTAGTGCAGATTGAGAGGTATAAATTTTAAGAGTGGGGTGATTTTAGATAAACCCTAAAGGGTGATTTAGGGCAATGATCACCCCAAGATCACCCTCACCTTGTTTTGAACTTTTTTTGAAAGTATTTTTCTGAAGAAGATGTTTTTTGTTACTGGGATTGAACTGTAATTACAAAAGCCTATAAAACAATAAGAATTTCACTCTTTCTCCTGCAGTGATGGACCAAGACTGCCGAGCTGAATATTTTTACCCACAAGTTTCAGTGATAGACCTCGAGGGCTCATTGATGCCGACTTCACTTTCATTTCTTTAGGAAAATCAAGAGTGCGAAGGCTCTTGCTCTTGATTTGCGATTGAATATCTATAGGTAGCGATGACGCTGGGACTTCGTTACCGAAGATTGAGACGCTCTTTACTTGAAAGTAAATCTGATTATTTGAATACCTGGGTTCTAGCAGCGCTTGACCAAGACCGCCGGGGCCGATCGCGATTTGTATCGCGTTCCCTACGATTTCCGCGCTCTCAAATTGAGCGTTATTTAATATGGTCGATGCCGGAATTGTTGCCGTTATCTCTAGAGATTTGGCTTTAGTTGGTTTATCTTTGTTAATCTGACTTGCTTTGATTTCAAGAAAAACATCAGTATCGCCGCCCTTGAGTGAATAGTTACCGATATTGATAGTTAAAGACTTTATCGAATCTGTAGTCACATTCTGTATGACATCAACAAGGGGAATGGATGCCGAAACGCCTGTAGCTTTTGGCAATTGATCTTGAATCTGTGAAGCGATTTTTGACGTCATCGTCAGGTCTACAGCTATGTGGCCAACGAAGACGATGGTTGCGATAGCAATGGGTGTGAAGTGAATGCGCTTCATGTGAGTCAGGGTAGTAACACATTCTGTGAATTCCCTTAGAGGGAAACAATTGTAAATCTGGCGGAGACGAGGAGATTTGAACTCCTGAAGGGTTTAACCCCTTACCTCGTTAGCAGTGAGGCGCACTCGACCGGGCTATGCGACGTCTCCAAGTGTGAGGCAAGTCTACAACGTAGTGAGTGCCTTTTTCTACGCGCCTTTAAGCCTGAAATTTATGCGCTGCGCTATTCCATTTAACGTTGTGGCGGAAAGTTTGTGCATCAGTCTTAGCGTTGATCTCGAGTAGCTCAACACCGGCAATCTCGGCAAAGTCTTGTAGAACTTCTATATCAAGGGCTGTTGACATGACGGTGTGGTGAGAACCGCCAGCATAGATCCAGGACTCGGCAGAAACTTCTAAGGATGGTGCTGGTTTCCATACGGCGTGTGCCACGGGAAGTTTCGGAAGTGGTGCATCCGGTTTCACGACTTCTATTTCATTCGAAACGATTCTGTACCGATCACCGATATCGGTAAGGCAGGTAACCAAACCTTTACCTGGCGTTGCTGAAAACACCATGCGTATTGGGTCTTCGCGATCTCCGATACCTAGCGGGTGAATTTCAATACGCGGTTTAGCAGATGTAATTGTTGGGCAGACTTCTAACATGTGTGCGCCAAGTACTTTCGGTTCGCCTGGTCCGAAGTGATATGTGTAATCTTCCATGAAAGAAGTTCCGCCTTGTATTCCTGCAGTCATCGCCTTAACGATGCGCAGAAACGCTGAGGTCTTCCAATCTCCTTCGCCGCCAAAGCCGTACCCATCTGCCATTAATCTCTGCACCGCAAGCCCAGGTAATTGCTTGAGTCCACCGAGATCTTCAAAGTTTGTGGTGAATGCTTCAAAACCACCTGAAACTAAGAAGTTGCGTAAGGCAATCTCTTGTGATGCCGCATAACGAAGTGATTCATGGCGCGCTCCACCTGGTTTCAATTCGGGAGCGACTTCGTACTTTTCTAAATATTCTGGAATCAGAGCATCGATCTCTTTATCGCTCACCTTTGCAACTGCATCGACAAGTGCATTGACGCCGTAAGCCTCAACCGAGAAACCGAGTTTGATTTGAGCGCCAGTCTTATCGCCATCTGTCACAGCAACAAAACGCATATTGTCACCAAATCGTGCCAACTTGAGATTTTGAGCGGTGTGCCAACCTAGAGCTGCGCGGGTCCAATGTGAGACGCGCTGCTGCACGCGCAGATCTGAAACGTGGCCAACAACAATTTTTCGTCCCCGATTTAACCGGGCTTGGAGATGGCCATGCTCACGGTCTCCGTGAGCGGCTTGATTTAGATTCATGAAATCCATATCAATGGTGGCCCACGGAAGTTCGGCGTTTACTTGTGTGTGCAGGTGCAATAGTGGTTTTGTCAGTATCTGCAGACCTGAAATCCACATCTTAGCTGGCGAGAAAGTGTGCATCCAGACGATTACACCGATACAAGCATCGTTCGCAGAAGCATCCTGCATCGCGCGACGGATTTCATCCGGTGACTTCAAAATCGGCTTCCACACAATTTCTACTGGCGAATTTATATTCTTAGCTAAAAGAGCAGAAACTTCCTTGGACTGCTGGGCAACTGTCTTTAGCGTTTCTTCGCCATAAAGGCTTTGGGTTCCGGTGAGAAACCATACTTCACGCTTTTGGATCTCTAGTTTACTCACTTGTTATCTCCTTTTTGCCCGTAAATATTCTGATATCGAGAATAAAGGGCGTCAATATCCTTTTCAGCGATCTTCTCAATTTTCCCTAGGGTGTGTGCAATCCACATTGTCTTGGCAACGTCTTCACACATGACAGCTGCCTTGACCGCAGACTTAGCATCTTTACCGATCGTGAAAACTCCGTGGTTTTTCATCAACACCGCTGCAGAGCGATGCCCACGAAGAGTTTCAACAATTCCTTTTCCAATATCTTCATTACCAATAAGTGCAAATGGGCCAAGGGGAATGTCACCGCCAAATTCATCTGCCATAGCTGTAATGCCACAAGGGATGGGTTTTTGAATTGCTGCCCACGCGGTTGCATAGTTGGAATGGGTATGAACAACACCGTTCACGTGATCCATGTGGCGATAAATGTAGGCGTGAGTTTGGGCATCACTTGATGGCGCTAAATCACCTTCAAGAACATTGCCATCTAAATCGCAGAGAATCATCTGCGCTGGTGAGAGATCTTCATACATGACTCCGCTTGGCTTAATGAGAAAGCTCTTTCCATCTTTCATACGCTCAGAGACATTGCCTGAAGTCCATGCGACTAAGCCATAGTGCTGTAAATCAATATTGAGCTTACAGATTTTCTCTCGCGGCTGATTATCTAGGCTCATTGTTTCCTCCTAAGAGTGCGCTATCGCGGATAGACCGCAGTGAATGCATAAGGCCATTGTGGCCGAATTGTTCATAGAGTTCGTCATAGTGTCGATAAAGTTGATCGTAGACTTTCGCATTTTTAGCAATCGGTTGGTAGGACTCTTCAGAGGTGCCGCCCATGGCCGTCGCCGCCGTTGATACATCAGGGTATGCACCTGCTGCTACTGCCGCATGTATTGCAGAGCCAAGTGCTGGACCTTGGGCTGATCGAATCAGCCTAATTGGCATATTCAAAACATCTGCATAAATCTGCATGACAAAACTATTCTTAATCAAACCTCCTGCTGCGATGAACTCTTTTACAGGGACACCTGATTCATTAAAAGTCTGAACGATTTTTCGCGCACCGTATGCAGTTGATTCCACTATTGCTCTGTAAATCTCTTCTGGCTTTGTCGCAAGAGTCATTCCGACAATTAACCCTGAAAGTTGGTGATCAACCAAGGTCGAGCGATTTCCGCTCTGCCAATCGAGTGCGACCAGACCATGTGATCCCACCGGATGTTTTTCTGCCAACTGTGAAAGGTAAGTATGTATATCAACGCCAGCATCTTTGGCCGCTACCGAATATGAAGATGGAACGTAGTTACTAGCAAACCAACCGAAAATATCTCCGACCCCTGATTGGCCGGCTTCATATCCGAGTTTTCCTTTGATGATCCCGCCATCAACGACTCCACACATTCCAGGAACTTCGGCGAACTTTTCAGAGACCATGACATGGCATGTTGATGTCCCCATAATTGCAACCATCTGTCCTGGACTTACTGCATTGGCGGCGGCGCAAGTAACGTGTGCATCAACATTTCCAACAGCAACAGTGATTCCCTCTGGAAGACCCGTCCACTCTGCAGCTTCGGCGGTGAGCGTTCCAGCAGCCTCACCTAGTTGGCCGATCTCTGCCTCTAACTTCTCACCAATGAAATTTTCGAATTGAGGATTGAGCGCAGCTAGATAACTTTTACTTGGGTAAGCGCCATCTTGCAACATTCCTTTATAACCTGCGGTGCAAATGTTTCGGACATACCTGCCGCACAATTGCCAGATAATCCAATCGGCTGCTTCAACCCAATTATCTGTGGCCTCATATACTTCAGGAGCTTCTTCAAGTACCTGAAGTGCCTTTGCAAACTCCCATTCAGATGAGATTTTCCCACCGTAACGCGCGATCCATGGTTCATTGCGGGCATGAGCTAGTTCAGTAATGCGATCTGCATGTGGTTGTGCAGCGTGGTGCTTCCATAACTTCACATATGCGTGTGGGTTGTTTTTGAATTCTGGAACTTCTGACAGTGGAGTTCCATCTTTTTTTACAGGTAAAAATGTGCAGGCGGTGAAATCTGTTGCTATGCCTATCACCTGCGTTGGATTTATCCCCGACGTCTTAAGCACCTCTGGCACAGTCTTCTTAAGGACATCAACATAATCAGATGGCACTTGTAGCGCCCAATCAGGCGGGAGCTTTACCGATGACCCTGGCAAGGTCTCCTCTAGTACGGCGTGGGGATATTCAAAGATCGCAGTAGCGATCTCTGCACCATCTCTGACTCGCACCAAGAGCGCTCTGCCAGAAAGTGTTCCGTAATCGATTCCAATTACATACTTTTCAGCCGATGCCGACATCATGGTTAATTCTTAATGTGACTCGCGCGGAGTTGCAGAACCAGTTGAGCCACGCAAGAAATCAAGATCCACACCTAAGTGAGCCTGCTGCACGTGATCGATATACATACGCTCCCAGCCACGTGTTGGCTTAGCCAAAGCATCAAGTGTTGCCTGTGATGGAGTTCGTGCTGCTAACTCGGCGTCGCTGATCTTTAAATTAATTGTTCGCGCTGGAACATTGAGTTCGATTAAATCACCGTTGCGAATAAGGGCAAGTGGTCCACCAGCTGCTGCTTCCGGGGAAACATGCAACACAACAGTTCCGAAGGCGGTGCCGCTCATTCGACCATCGCAGATACGGACAAGGTCATCAATACCCTTTTCCAATAACTTCTTTGGTATCGCCATATTTGAAACTTCAGGCATTCCGGGATAACCCTTAGGTCCACACCCGCGTAAAACCAAAACACTATTTTCATCCACATCTAAATCTGGATCATCAATGCGTGCATGGAAATCTTCAACGCTTTCAAAGACTACGGCGGCGCCCGTATGAACAAGTAACTTAGGACTAGCTGCAGCTGGTTTGATCACGGCGCCATCGGGCGCGATATTTCCGCGCAAGACAGCGATACCTGCTTCAAGTTGAATTGGTTTGTCATATCGCGCAATGACTGTGTCATCGTAGATGGGCGTACCTTTAAGGTTTTCCACCGTTGGTCTTCCCATAACATTTATTGCGCTGCGATCAAGGTGGTGTTCTACCTCTGCGAGAACTGCTCGCAAGCCTCCAGCGCGGAAAAGATCTTCCATTAAGTGCTCACCGGCAGGGAGAAGATTGACTAGTAATGGGATGCGAGAACCGAGGCGATCAAAATCATCAAGGGTGAGGTTCACCCCAGCGCGACCTGCAATTGCAAGCAGGTGAACAACCGCGTTCGTTGATCCACCTATTGCACCGAGCGCCACAATTGCATTGGTAAACGCTCCCATTGTGAGAATGTCTTGCGGCTTTAAATCTTCTTTCACCATCTCGACAATTCGACGACCAGAGTCATGGCTTGCCTTCAGTAAGCGACTATCTGCAGCTGGTGTTCCTGCTAAGCCAGGCAAAGTCATTCCGAGTGCTTCTGCAACGCAACCCATTGTTGACGCTGTTCCCATCGTGTTGCAATGGCCTTTACTGCGAATCATCGAGCTCTCTGATGCGTTAAAATCGGCCTCGCTCATCTTTCCTGAGCGCACATCTGCGGCAAAGCGCCAGACATCGGTGCCACACCCTAATTGCCTTCCTTTAAATGTTCCGTTGAGCATCGGTCCGCCAGGAACAACAATGGCAGGAAGATTTACCGATGTTGCACCCATAAGGAGTGATGGAATTGTTTTATCGCAACCACCTAGAAGAACAACGCCATCAATAGGATTGCCACGAATCATTTCCTCGACAGCCATTGCAGCTAAATTTCGCCATAGCATTGCAGTAGGACGTAAATTTGATTCACCGAGTGAGAGCATCGGAAGATTGTGTGGAACTCCACCAGCTTCCCAGATTCCATTTTTTACACTTTGGGCTATCTCATTGAGGTGCATGTTGCATGGCGTGAGATCTGATGCCGTGTTAAGGATCGCAATCTGAGGACGTGTCCCAGTAAAGGCTGAATCAGGGTTGCCACGACGCATCCATGCACGGTGAATATATGAATCTTTTGTATTTCCGGAAAACCAATCAGCGCTTCGCATTGTCGAAGTATAGGCTCACAATTTCACCTCGTGAAGAGGCTTCAGTTTATTTCTAGTCTCGGTAGACTAAAGATATGAATAACGAGAAGGCAGAAGTCGAGAGCACCACGACAAAAAGAGTCTACGACCAAGCTCCATCAGAAATGTTTGGAAATTTCATGCAGAGCGGATGGATCGCTTCTGACCTTCCAGCACTTGAGCCTCTCGAAGTTGTCACCTATGCATATGTGCGCAGGCAGGCACTCTCTGCCGCCTTTGCTGGAATCCGACTCGTTCTTCCTTCAGGAAATGCAAAAGTACGCTCGAATGACACTGATTACATCTATCGCCCCGATACCGCCTTCGCTTATTACAGCGGCGTCCAAGGCAGCGATGCAAATGAAGATGCGGTGTTGGTAATGGAGCCGCATCCCGATGGCGGACATGAAACTTTTTTATATATTCATCCGCGCTCGACTCGTGACACAGATGCTTTCTATCGCGATACGCATTATGGCGAACTCTGGGTCGGACGTCGTTACACACTTGGTGAAGCACAGTCTCGTTATCAAATCGCTACTCGCAAAGTGACAGAACTCAAAGATTTCCTTACCGGTGCTCCTGCCCTTGTTCTGCGCGGAAGTGACCGCATGGTTGATGCGGTGGTTGCGACCCACCCTCGAGAAGAAGAGTTTTCAATTTTTATCTCAGAACAGCGCTTAACAAAAGATGAGTATGAAGTTCGAGAGATGCAACGCGCTGTCGATGCGACAGGTTTTGGATTTAACGATGTGATCCTGACGCTTCCAGCAGCAGCTGAACATCCACGTGGTGAGCGAATCGTGGAGGGAGCGTTTTATGGTCGCGCCCGTCTTGAAGGACATGGCGTTGGCTACAACACAATTGCAGCATCAGGCTCTCATGCATGTGTTCTCCACTGGACACGCAATGATGGCCCAGTTTCACATGGTGATTTGATATTGCTCGATGCGGGTATCGAAGTTGATTCTTTCTACACCGCAGATATCACTCGCACACTTCCTGTCTCTGGGAAGTTCACTCCAGCACAACGCGCCTTATACATGTTGGTCTATGAAGCACAGCTCGCCGGCTTTGCTGCCGTTAAACCTGGAGCCATTTTTACCGATGTAAATAAAGCGTGCCAAGAAGTCTTAGCTAAAGGTTTGGCGGATATGGGAGTGCTCACCGTCAGCGCAGAAGAATCTATGAAGCCAGAAGTGGGTCTACATCGTCGTTGGACCTTGCATGGGGTGAGCCATCACTTAGGACTAGATGTCCATGATTGCGCAAAAGCTCGTAAAGAGAATTACACCGATGCGCCACTGCGTGAAGGAATGATTATCACCGTTGAACCGGGGCTATATATCCAACCCGATGATGAGCTCTTCACCCCTGAATATCGTGGCATTGGAATTCGCATTGAAGATGATGTGCTGGTTACTGCAGATGGTTGCCGTAATCTCTCAGAGAGAATCCCACGTCACCCTGATGCCGTTGAGGAGTGGATCAGAACACTGCAGCAGTCGCGATAAGATTGGATAATGAGTCAATCGTTAATCCATGCCCGTGGCCTTACTAAAAAATTCGGGGATTTCACTGCAGTTAACGGAATTGATTTCGATGTAGTCAAAGGTGAATCCTTCGGACTTTTGGGTCCTAACGGTGCTGGTAAATCAACTGCGATGCGCATGATTGGCGCTACCTCTCAACGCACATCAGGTGATCTCACAATTTTGGGTAAAGATCCAGAGAAGTTTGGTCCCCAAATTCGTGCCCACCTAGGTGTTGTGCCACAGCAAGATAATTTAGATACTCATCTAACAGTGACAGAAAATCTCTACATCTACGGTCGCTACTTTGGCCTCTCTCGTAAATTTGTTAAGGGGAAGATCGAAGAGCTGCTAGCTTTCGCCCAACTTGAAGAGAAGCGAAATTCAAAGGTTGAATCCTTAAGTGGCGGTATGAAGCGACGCCTGACAATCGCTCGCGCTCTCGTAAGTGAACCTGAGATTTTGATGCTTGATGAACCCACCACGGGTCTTGATCCGCAAGCCCGACACATTTTGTGGGATCGCCTCTTTAGACTTAAAGAAGATGGCGTCACGCTTTTGATTACTACTCACTTTATGGATGAGGCAGAACAGCTCTGTGATCGTCTAGTTGTGATGGATAAAGGTTCGATTATGGCCGAAGGCAGCCCGGCTCAACTTATTAAAGATTATTCAACGAAGGAAGTTCTTGAAGTTCGATTTGGCTCAGAACGTAATTCACAGATGGCTAATGATCTAAGTCAGCTATGCGAAAGAATTGAAGAGCTGCCAGATCGCATTTTGATGTATACCGAAGATGGTGAAGAACTTCTTGAGCGTGTGTACAAGAAGAATTTCCACCCTAAAACCTCTCTTGTCCGCCGTAGCTCACTCGAAGATGTCTTCTTACGACTTACCGGAAGAACATTGGTCGATTAATGAGTTCTTTCCAAG
>JBIPNL010000043.1:0-9067 GCA_044373255.1 Candidatus Planktophila sp.
TCGGTTCATGACAAAAGCCTTCTTAGATGCAGTTGCATAGGCAGGCTTTTTATTCCAGAAACCAATAAGGAGGTATGACGCTAGACCCACGCCTTCCCAGCCGACATAGAGGTTGAGATACGAGTTGCCGAGAACAAGAAGCAACATTGAAGCGATAAAGAGGTTGAGGTATGCGAAGAAGCGGCGGCGATTCTCATCGTGTGCCATATAAGAGATTGAGTAGATGTGAATCAGAGTGCCTACACCGCTAATGAGCAAGACAAAGCAGATTGATAGCTGATCGAGTAATAGCGCGGCATCGACCTTAAATGTGCCGACTTCAATCCACGTAAAGAGAGTTTGGGTTATGGCGCGCTCTTCTGTTGAGCGATTGGTCATCGCAAAGAAGTGAAGCAGACCGAGCACAAATGACCCAGCTGACATTGCTGTTGCAAGCAAGTGCCCCCACTTATCTGCCTTGCGGCCAATAAGCAGAAGAAATACAGCGCCAAATAACGGTAGCCCGATCAAATAAACCATTGAGCTCGAAGTAACCATATCTATCGCTTCAACAAACTAGCATCATCGATAGATGCTGATCGGCGAGAACGGTATATAGCAACAATAATTGCAAGGCCGACGACGACCTCACATGCGGCGACAACCATAGTAAAGAATGCAACGACTTGGCCGTTGAGGTTGCCATTGATACGCGAGAAGGTAACCAGTGTGAGATTGCCAGCGTTGAGCATCAATTCAATACACATGAAGACAACGATCGCGTTGCGACGCACAACAACTCCGACTGCACCGATGGTGAATAGGAGAGCAGCGAGGTAGAGGTAGTTATATGGATCCACTTACTTCTCCTCATTTACAGTTGGGTCAACAACATCGAGTTGGAACTGGGCTGATTCAATTACATCCCCACGTGCTTTAAGCGTTGCTGAAATTGATGTTGGTGCGGGTGTTCCATCTGGAAGAAGTGCTGGAACATCCACTGCGTTATGGAGAGCGTAAACACCAGGACCCGGAAGGCCAGCGGCATCGCTGAGTGAGCCGGTGCGAAAACGTGCAATCGCTTGCTCGCGTTGACTTGGACGACGATTGGTTCGCTGATGATGAGCCAGCACCATTGCACCGAGCGCAGCGGTAATAAGAAGTGCTGAGATCACTTCGAATGGTAGGACGTAATCAGAGAAGAGCAGCATCGCAATTCCTTCGACGTTACCTCCAGTATTTGCGAATTCAAGGCCGACTGCTGGGCGACCCAGCGTTGCTCGCGCGATAAGTGTGACCATGAGTCCACCAAATCCAACTGCGGCAACGATGGCAATCCAACGCAATCCTTTAATGGTTTCAATAAGAGAATCCGATGCATCGACGCCGACTAACATCAAAATAAAGAGGAAGAGCATCATGACTGCACCGGTGTAGACAACAATCTGAACTACACCGAGGAATACGGCACCTTGTGCGATAAAGAAAATGGCCAAAGTAACCATGACAAAGGCGAGCAAGATTGCAGAGTGCACTGCTTTTTTTACGACCAACATTCCAAGGGCTGCAAGCACTGAAAGTGGGGCAAGTACCCAGAACATGATGGTCTCAGGTGTTGCGATTTCTAACATTGTTAGTGCTTCCCTTCTTGGGAAGGGTGAGCTGTAGTCACATCGCCGTTGTAATAATTTGTGTCATTCATTCCTGGATACATTGGATGAGGTGGTTGCAACATCCCTGCACGCAATGGAGCAAGAAGGTCTTCCTTTTCAAAGATCAACTTTTCGCGAGAGGAGTCTGCGAGTTCATACTCATTTGTCATGGTCAAGGCACGAGTTGGACATGCCTCGATGCAGAGACCACAGAAAACACAACGAAGATAATTGATCTGGTAGACCTTGCCATAACGTTCACCTGGAGACATCTGATTATCCGGAGTGTTATCTGCGCCTTCGACAAAGATTGCATCGGCCGGACAAGCCCACGCACATAGTTCGCACCCGATACATTTTTCTAAACCATCGGGATGACGGTTGAGTTGATGGCGACCGTGAAAACGTTCTTCGGTTGGCGCTTTTACATCTGGGTATGCAACGGTGAGATTCTTCTTAAACATTGAACGGAATGTGACCCAGAATCCTCGTGCTTGCTTTGCAAGAGGTGCTGGTCCTGGTTGGTTAACCTCAACGAAAGAGACATTGTCAACACTTTGAGGGGTACCGCTCTTCTTTGGCTCGATTGAATTACTCATGAGCGCCTCCTGACTTTGCTGAAACGTTGAGTGAAGAAACTCCAGGAAGAGAAGGGACTGGGAAATCTGGAGCAGAACCCTCTGGAAGATCTTCTTGTGACTTCGCCTTGCTTCGTTCATAGAGTGATGAAATAGCTAGCGCGATAAGAACTAGTCCGAGCGCGAAAGCCATAATCACTGTGCGAGATGCACCCTGTTGCTGAATTACACGAAGAGTTGCAACAGTTAAAATCCAGATAAGTGAGGTAGGGATCAATACCTTCCAGCCAAACTTCATAAATTGGTCGTAGCGAAGTCGTGGCAGAGATGCACGAAGCCACATAAAGATGAAGAAGAAGATATTTACCTTAAGGAAGAACCAGACGATGGTGAACCATCCGCCGAGCCAACTTTCAGTAAAGCCAAGTCCTGGAGGTGCGTGATATCCACCCAAGAAGAGAGTTGTTGCAAGCGCTGAAACAGCAACGATATTTACATATTCGGCCAAGAAGAAGAGCGCGAATTTAAGTGATGAATACTCTGTATGGAAGCCGCCGACGAGCTCGCCTTCAGCTTCAGCTAAATCAAATGGTGCGCGGTTAGTTTCACCGACCATAGAAATTACAAAGATGACAAATGAAGGAAAGAGAACTACTGCATTCCAATAATTCGCATGCTGAGAAGAAATGATTTCTGAGGTCGACATAGATCCGGCATAGATAAAGACTGCGACAAGAGAAAGTCCCATAGCGATTTCATATGAAATCACCTGCGCGCTCGAGCGCAATCCACCTAACAATGGATAGGTAGAACCAGAAGACCAGCCCGCAAGAACGACGCCATAAACGCCGATTGATGTAACAGCAAGAATGTAGAGAACGCCAACAGAGAGATCTGTCAGTTGCATTGCAGTTTCTTGCCCGAAAAGATTAACTTTTCCGGTCATTGGTATTACTGCAAAAGACATGAAGCACATTGATGCCGCAATAATTGGCGCTGCAATAAATACGACCTTATCTGCTGCCGCCGGAATAATGTCTTCTTTGAGTGCCAGCTTTACACCATCTGCTAAAGATTGAATGAGGCCAAATGGTCCAACACGGTTTGGACCGGTACGAAGCTGCATCTTTGCTAAGACTCGGCGTTCAGTCCAGACAGCCAGCAAGGTGGAGACAACGCAAATAATAAAGACAAGTAGCGCCTTTACTACGATGAGCCAACCTGGATCTTGGCTTATGAGCTCTGCATTTGTCATGCTTTCACCACCGTTACTAGTTCACCATGGACAGCTTCAAGAGTCTGCAATGGATTCGAGCCAATTGAATTACGTGGAAGCCAGACTGCATCATCATGAATTTCTTCAACGAGAGCTGGCAAAGTAATGCTTCCGTGTGCATTTGAGATACGTAGATGATCTCCTGTTGTGACGCCAATTTTCTGCGCGCGTGATGGTGAGATCACAGCAAGTGTTGGTCTACGTGTTCCCGCTAAATTATCTTCTCCGATTTGAAGTGATCCTTCATCGAGTAAGCGACGCCACGAAGTAATAATTGCTTGATCTCCTGAAACACTGACTGGGGTTCCTGGCTGTACGGCAACGTGTGATGCGCGTGCGCCTTCCCACTTTCCAAGTTGGGCAAATTCTCTCGCTGCTGCTGTAACGGTACCGAGCATAATTGATTGACCCATCGCATCTGCCAGTACAGAAAGTATGCGAACATCACTTCGGTTTAGCGAATCAGCAACTGCTGCTGCAAATGCACGTGGTCGACCTTCCCAGTTGATATAGCTTCCGTACTTTTCAGTCACCGCTGCAACTGGAAGTACAACATCTGCTAATTCAGTAACTGATGAATGTGCGATTTCTAGTGAGACAACAAATGCTTTCTTGAAGGCTTCTTTTGCATGCGCACTCTGTGGCATATCTGCAAGATCTACGCCGCCAACAACAAGTGCATCGAGATCATTACTGTGAACAGCATCAATCATGGCGCGAACGCTGCGGCCAGGAAGTGAAGGAACTGTGCTCACACCCCATGCAGCAGCAATATCTACACGTGCTGCAGAATCTGAAACTGGGCGGCCGCCTGGTAGTAGGTGACTAAATGCGCCAGCTTCAAGTGCGCCTCGTTCACCGGCGCGACGTGGGATCCACGCAATCTTTGCACCTGTCTTTTCAGCGAGGGTGCGTGCGGCAGAAAGTAATCCGACGCTCTCTGATGCGCGTTCGCCCACTAAAATTACAGACTTAGCGGTGAGTGAAATTGCCGCTAACGCTTGTGCTTCGTTACCTGGAGCTACCTTAATAAATTTTGCCTTGAGCTTATCCATTGCAATGGATCCCTTAGTTGCAACAGATGTCACTGCTAGCCCACGCTTTTTGAAGTTTTTATTTAAGCGCAAGAAGACGATTGGTGACTCTTCCTCGGGTTCAAATGCAACAAGGAGTACATGATCAGCAACATCGATATCGCGGTATTGAACTGCAGATCCGACAACAGTTGAAGCAAGGAAATTGGCCTCTTCATCAGATGTCACACGTGTGCGGAAATCAATGTCATTTGTATTAAGTGCAATACGCGCAAACTTTGCATATCCATATGCATCTTCAACGGTTGGGCGTCCTCCGACGATCACGCCTGCTCGCTTGCCAGTAAGTCCTGTTGCAGCAGCAGCTAGGGCTTCAGGCCACGATGCTGGAACAAGCTCACCTTCAGCATTACGTACAAGCGGCTGAGTTAAGCGATTTTGCGAAGTGATGTACTTAAATGCCCAACGTCCCTTATCGCAGTTCCACTCTTCGTTGACCGCAGGATCATCTCCAGCTAGTCGACGCAGAGTTTTTCCACGACGTACATCGGTGCGCATGTCACATCCTGATGCGCAATGCTCACAAGCCGATGGAGTTGAAACGAGATCGAATGGACGAGCACGGAAACGGTACGAAGCTCCGGTGAGTGCACCTACTGGACAGATTTGAATTGTATTTCCTGAGAAATAAGACTTAAACGGATCGTTTTCGTAGATACCAACCTGCTGTAAGGCTCCGCGCTCATTAAGTGTAATAAATGGATCGGATGCAATCTGTTCGGAGAAGCGCGTGCAGCGTGCACATAAGACGCAACGTTCGCGATCAAGGAGAACTTGTGATGAAATATTGATTGGCTTTTCGAAGATACGTTTTACTCCACCAAGTCGAGCTGTGGGATTTCCATTAGACATCGCCTGATTTTGAAGTGGGCACTCGCCACCTTTATCGCAGACTGGGCAATCGAGTGGGTGGTTTCCTAGAAGAAGTTCCATCACACCTTTCTGCGCCTTATCGGCAACAGGAGATGTGAGCTGAGTCTTTACAATCATGTTGGGTTCAACTGGGATTGTGCATGACGCCTGTGGCTTTGGAAATGCGCGGCCATTAATCTCAATATCAACAAGGCATTGACGACATGCGCCAACTGGATCAAGAAGTGGGTGATCGCAGAATCGTGGAATTTGAATTCCAAGTTTTTCTGCTGCGCGGATAACAAGGGTGCCCTTAGGAACACTTACTTCAAATCCGTCGATGACTACAGTAATCAACTCCACTGCAACGGCGCTCTCTTGTGTAGTCATTATTTACTAGCTCCTACAAAAAGAGTTGATTGGACTGGATCAAATGGGCATCCACCTTGAGTTAAGTGGGCGATGTATTCGTCGCGGAAATACTTGATAGATGAGGTGATTGGGCTTGTTGCGCCATCACCGAGTGCGCAGAATGAACGTCCCATGATGTTGTCACAGAGATCGAGAAGTTTTTCAAGATCTGCCTCTGTTCCGACTCCTGCTTCGAGATCGCGCAAGATTTGAACTAGCCACCATGTGCCTTCGCGACATGGTGTGCACTTGCCACATGATTCATGCTTATAAAACTCAGTCCAGCGAAGTACTGCGCGAACAACGCATGTTGTCTCATCAAAAATCTGAAGTGCCTTTGTGCCAAGCATCGAACCGGCTGCAGAGACACCTTCGTAATCAAGTGGGATATCTAGGTGAGCATCGGTAAATAGTGGAGTTGAAGATCCACCTGGTGTCCAAAACTTGAGCTTGTGGCCAGTGCGCACTCCCCCAGCAAGTTCAAGAATTTCACGAAGTGTAATTCCAAGCGGTGCTTCAAATTGTCCTGGGTTATTCACATGGCCCGAGAGTGAGTAAAGAGTTGCACCCTTTGACTTCTCCGTACCCATTGATTGGTACCACTCAGCACCATTTGCAATGATTGCAGGAACTGATGCAATAGATTCAACATTGTTTACAACGGTTGGCTTTGCATACAAACCTGCAATGGCAGGAAATGGTGGACGAAGACGCGGTTGACCGCGGAAACCTTCGAGTGAATCCAAGAGAGCCGTCTCTTCGCCACAGATATATGCACCGGCGCCGATATGTAGAACTACATCTACGCCCTTACCAAGTAGTCCGGCAGCATATGCATCTGTGATGGCTTGGTTGACGCGACGAACAACGTGGGTGACTTCACCGCGAATATAGATAAATGCTTGCTTTGCGCGAATTGCATGGCAAGCAATAATGCATCCTTCGATTAAAACGTGTGGATTAGCCATCAATAGCGGCGTATCTTTACACGTACCTGGCTCTGATTCATCTGCGTTGACAACAAGATAATGATCTTTGTTATCGCCCTGCGGAATAAATCCCCACTTCATGCCAGTAGGAAAACCAGCGCCGCCACGTCCGCGCAATCCTGAATCTTTAATCATCTGGATTACTGCATCTGGATCCATAGCTAAGGCTTTTTCTGCGGCCTTATATCCACCGTGACGCTTATATCCCTCTAAGGTAAATGAATCTTTCTCATCCCAATGAGCTGAAAGAATCGGTGTAAGCGTTGCCATTACTTGCCCTCCATCTTTCGAGCCAGATTAAGACCAAGGAGCGTTGCAGAACCAGCCTGCACACCTTCGCCAGCAAGACCATCGTTGAGTCCTGCCAAAACTGCTGATGCTTCCTTGTATGTAACAAGGCGATTAGGTCCACGTGTAGGTGCAGGTGGATTTCCAGCGCGTGCACCATCGACCAAAGTTTTTGCAGATTCAACAGTTTGGTTGTCGTAGAACTCCCAGTTGGCCATCACGACAGGTGCGTAATCACAGGCTGCGTTGCACTCGATATGCTCCAGTGAAACTTTTCCATCTGCAGTCACGCCATTGTTTTCAATTCCAAGATGTTCTTTAAGCGCGCTAAAGATGGCATCCCCACCCATGACGGCGCAGAGAGTATTTGTACACACACCCACGTGATACTCACCGATTGGGTTGAACTTGTATTGAGTATAGAAAGTGGCAACGGCTGAGACTTCTGCAGTTGCGATTTCAAGCATTTCTGCAATGTTTTCGATACCAGAGTTGGTGACATAACCGGCAACTGATTGCACATAGTGCAGTAGTGGCATGATCGCAGAACGCTTACGTGGATAACGCGCAACAATCGAGTTCATAACCTCTTGGTTAAGAGTTGGGTCTACAGATGACATTAGCGGTCAACTCCTCCCATCACAGGATCGATTGAAGCAACTGCGCCGATGATGTCGGCAATCATTCCGCCCTCACTCATCGCAGATGTTGATTGCAAATTGTTAAAGGATGGTTCGCGGAAGTGAACGCGATATGGACGAGTTCCACCATCTGATACAACGTGTGCCGCTAGTTCTCCACGTGGAGATTCAACTGCTGCGTACACCTGACCTGCTGGCACACGGAATCCTTCTGTCACAAGTTTGAAGTGATGGATAAGTGATTCCATCGAGCTTCCCATGATTTCACGGATGTGATCGAGTGAGTTACCGAGTCCATCTGCGCCGAGCGCTAACTGAGCTGGCCATGCAATTTTCTTATCTGCAACCATCACTGGTGCGCCATTGAGTGCATCTAGTTTATCGACAGCCTGTTCGATGATTCGTAGTGATTGTTCGAGCTCTGCCATGCGAATTAAGAAACGACCATAGACATCGCAGGTATCTGCAGTGATCACATCAAATTGATAATTTTCGTATCCACAATAGGGAGACATCTTGCGAAGGTCCCAAGGAAGTCCGGTCGAGCGTAGAACTGGACCAGTAATTCCAAGAGTGGTGCAGCCTGCAAGATCGAGGTAGCCGATACCGACAGTGCGCTTCATCCAAATAGTGTTTCCAACCAAAAGCTTTTCGTTATCTTTAAAGTTCTTGCGTAGCGTCTTAACAAGTTCGCGCAGACGTGTTGTCATGCCGGCAGGAAGATCTTGCTGTACTCCACCGGGGCGCACATAAGCCATATTCATACGTAGGCCTGTGATTGCTTCGAAAGCATCGAGAACCATTTCACGTTCGCGGAATGCAAAGAACATCGGCCCCATTGCACCAAGTTCGAGTGCACCAGTACCGAGTGCAACCATGTGAGATGAGATTCGGTTGAGCTCCATCATAAGAACGCGGATAACTGATGCGCGCTCTGGTACATCGTCGGTAATTCCTAATAGTTTTTCAATTGCAAGGCAGTATGCAGTTTCGTTAAAGACTGGGCTGAGGTAATCCATACGTGTAGCAAAGGTTGTTCCTTGAGTCCATGAGCGGTACTCCATGTTTTTTTCAATGCCTGTGTGTAGGTATCCGATACCTGGGCGCACTTCTGTAATGGTCTCGCCTTCAAGTTCAAGAACAAGTCGTAGAACACCGTGTGTAGATGGGTGCTGTGGACCCATATTTACAATGATGCGCTCTTCTTTCGCCTCGCCAATTTCCGAGACAAGTTCATCCCAGTCTCCACCAGTTACTGAATAGACAGTACCTTCAGTTGTTTCGCGAGAGGACGCGTATGGATCAAA
>JBIPNL010000044.1:0-8982 GCA_044373255.1 Candidatus Planktophila sp.
TGAAAGCGATCGTCTACATCTCCCGGGGAGGTGCACACGATCCTCTCTCAACTAGTTGTACATCGACCATTGAATGCTCGGGTGGGGTGCTAACCCCGGTGGCGAGATGCTTAATCATCATCTGCATCGCTAGCGATCCTTGCAGACGCGCATCTCGGGCGATAACAGTAAGTGGAGGGCTAATAAGTTCTGCAAAATCAAGGTCATCAAATCCAATAATCGAGATCTGGTCTGGAACCTGTATTCCTCGATCGCGCAGGGCGTGTAGTGCGCCAATTGTCATCAAGTTGTTGGCGGTAAAGACGGCAGTCGGTGCATCATCTCGCTCAAGAAGAGCGCACATCGCCGCATACCCACCCGCTTCGCTGAAATCAGATTCGATGAAATATTGGGGGGTGAGAGACGCCTGCTTGAGCGAGGCGCGAAAGCCATCGGCTCGCCTCTTGCCGGGAGTTGTAGTCAGCGGACCGCTAATCATCGCGATCTTCGTGTGCCCAAGACCGATCAAATACTCGGTAGCAACTGATGCGCCGCGGGAGTTATCAGTCAGAACTGAGCTGAATTTTTCGCCATCTCGAGTGACGCGATCAACGAAGACAATAGGTAGGCCGAATTGGCTAAAAAATGATGGACCTTCTTCATCTTCGGTCAGTGGCGCCATGATGACGCCATCCACGCGTCCAAATAATTGAGTGAGCGCCTTCTCTTCGCGCTCGCGCGAATCTCCTGTGTTAACAAGCAAGATCATTCGATCATCACCAACTGCGCTCTCTGCGCCTTCGACAATTGAAGCAAAGAAAGGATTGGTGATGTCCGGAACGACGATTGCGATGTTGCCTGTCCGACCTGATTTGAGATTTCTTGCCGCAGCACTTGGGCGATAGTTCAAATCAATAATTGCCTGGCGAATTTTTTCTTCGTTACGGACAGTGAAACCACTGAGATGGCGTGAGATCGTTGCAACTGAAACTCCGACATGTTTAGCCACGTCGGTGATTGTTACAGTGGACAACGTTGGCCTCCTTCTCGGTAGAACCTTGTCGGTAGAAAATCGATACTGGTAACGATTGCAGATAACCTATCTCGTGGAGTACATTGCCGTCTAGAGCGTCCAGCTTTTATTTCTACGTGTCGCGAGGAGTGCTAAATGTCGAAGCAGCCATTTGTTGTAGTCGTTGGCAGCACAATGATTGACATGGTTGCATATGTGAAAAAAGTTCCACATGCTGGTGAAACAGTAACCGGTGATTCATTTGCATTGGGCTTTGGTGGCAAGGGTGCAAACCAAGCAGTAATGGCAAGACGTCTGGGTGCAAGAGTCTCGATGGTCAACACTTTAGGTGACGATGTATTTGGAGACACTACTCTCTCTAATTTCCAAGAGCAAGGCATAGATGTGACGTTCGTGTCACGAACTGCCGGAGCCAGTGGAGTCGCTCCGATTTGGGTAGAACCCGATGGAAGTAATCGAATTATCTGTGTCCCGGGAGCAAATAATGCAATGACTCCGGCAGAGGCTAAATCTGCACTTGAGAGTTTGAAGGGATACGACATTGTTATTGGCCAACTTGAAATCCCTCAAGAAGTCACAATTCAGGCTTTCACAACAGCTCGCTCACATGGAGCTCGCACTGTTTTAAACCCTGCTCCTTTTGCTGTGATATCACCAGAATTAATTGCGCTTAGTGATTGGATTATTCCTAACGAGAGTGAGTTCGCGGGAATGCATCCACAAGGTTTAGAACCAACCAGTGATGAGATTATTCTTGAACTTGCGCGAACATTGAATACTCGTTTTGCAGTAACTCTCGGTGATCAAGGCGCAGCTTTCACAACCCTCGACGGACGAGTAGAGCGGGTGCACGCCCCACAGGTCACCGCTATCGACAGCACAGGTGCGGGTGATGCTTTTGTAGGGGCATTTTCAGTCGGATTAGCCCTTGGACTACCTGATCGACAGGCGATTGCATTGGGCTGCGCCTGTGCATCGGATAGTGTCACTAGACTTGGCACTCAATCTTCATATCCAACACCAACAATGGCCGAGGCGATTCTTCACTCGATTGGCTAGCTGTAGCAAAGAAAGCAGAGGGTCCACCTGTGGCAGATTCCAGTTTCGATGTAGTCTCCAAGATTGATCGCATGGAGCTTGATAACGCGATCAACCAAGCGATCCGTGAGATTGATACTCGCTTTGACTTTAAGAACACCGGCGCAAAAATTGAGATGGCTGGAGAGAAGATTAGTATCGAGGCGGATACAGAAGAGCGCGCTAAGGCAACTCTTGATGTTGTTAAAGATAAAATGATTAAGCGTGGAGTATCACTTAAGCATATTGATCCGAGCGAGCCACAACTCTCAGGAAAGATCTACAAGATTTCTTGCCCTCTCAAAGAAGGTATCTCGACTGAAAATGCGAAGAAGATCGCAAAGTTCCTTCGCGATGAGGGACCAAAGTCAGTAAAGAGCCAGATTCAAGGCGATGAATTGCGAGTCACAAGTAAGAGTCGCGATGATCTCCAAGATGCTATCGCGATGATCAAAGATGGTAAATGGGATTTTGCAGTTCAATTTGTGAACTTTAGATAGCGATGAGTGAAGAAAAGGCTAAGGTCAGAAGCCTCGGCCTCCTCTTTGGAGTCAGCGCTTACACGCTCTGGGGGCTATTCCCAATCTATTGGCCTCTACTTAAACCGGCAAGTGCGATCGAGATTGTCTCTCACCGAGCTGTATGGACTTTGGTCTTCTGTTTTATCGTTTTATGGCTGACCAAGACACTTAGCTCAACCCTTGCGCTACTTAAGCGCCCAAAGATAGTTGCGGGTCTTTTCTTAAGTTCCATTCTGATCTCAACTAATTGGATTATCTATATCTACGCCGCAACCTCAAACCATGTTGTTGAAGCGTCCCTTGGGTATTACATCAACCCCATAGTTGTTATTGCAACAGGTGTCATTGTTCTGAAAGAGAAGATGAGGCCACTGCAGTGGTTCTCACTCGCTGTTGCAACGCTCGGTGTTGCTGTCCTCACAATTGATTACGGTCGCCTACCGTGGATAGCGCTGGGCTTGGGTTTCTCTTGGGGCAGTTATGGTTTGGTGAAAAAGAAATTGGGTCTGGGAGCCCTTGAAGGACTGTCGATTGAAACACTTATTTCAAGTGGTGCCTACCTGGCATACCTCATCTGGCTTGGCAATCAAGGTCAGGGACAATTTGGGCTCTCCTGGGGAATCACGCTGCTCTGCATTAGCGCCGGCGCAGTCACCGCGATTCCACTCTTACTCTTTAACGGAGCAACGAATCGATTGCCGCTTACACTGATTGGCTTGTTGCAATACATCACACCAACAATCCAATTTTCCATCGGAGTCTGGTACTTCAACGAAGATATGCCGACTGCACGATGGACTGGATTCTTTATTATTTGGATCGCTTTGCTTGCCTTGACTGTTGATCTTGTTAAATCAGGCAGAGCGATCGATCACAGCATCACATAGCGAGAAGAGCGCACTCGTTGCATCATTTACCGGTAGTGGCCCTAATAGCTGACGTGCCTGATTAGCAATACCCAGGACTTGTTCGCGCGATTGCTCAAGAGCTGGATGTTGACGCAGCTGATCCAATACTTGATTAACAACAACTTGATCGCTGATCGGACCTTTAAGAAGTTCTTGTAAATCTCGATCTTGCGTGCGGGTAGATTTCAAAACATTCAGAGTCACTAACGTTGGGACACCCTCTTTGAGATCAGTCCCGGGCGTCTTTCCTGACTCATGAGACTGACTAGCAATATCGATCACATCATCGACTAGTTGAAATGTAATTCCGATCTTCTCGCCGAAGGCTGCAAGTGCGGTGATCTGCTCGCTCGGTGCACCAGCAAGCATCGCACCGAATTGCGCACTTGCGGCAATGAGTGAGCCAGTTTTATCGGCAACGACACTTAAGTAGTGCTGCAATGGATCACCGCCATCGGCTGGTCCCTGTGTCTCCATAATCTGTCCAATAACAAGGCGTTCGAATGTTTGTGCTTGCAGGTGAACAGCTGCTGGACCTAAGTCGGCCAACATATCTGAGGTGCGTGCAAAGAGATAATCGCCGGTGAGAATTGCAACAGTATTTCCCCATCGGCTATTTGCACTCTGGACGCCGCGTCTGAGTGGAGCTTCATCCATCACATCATCGTGATAGAGAGTTGCTACATGTGTTAACTCGCAGACAACGGCTGCTTCGATAATGCCATGTGCTGTGGGATCTCCATAATGCGATGTGATCAATGTCAGCAGTGGGCGAAGTCGTTTGCCTCCCGCCTCAACGAGGTGACGAGAAGTTTCTATAACGAGTGGGTATTTGCCCTCAATCTGTAGGCGCAGCAGCGCTTCGACATCGAGCATTCGCTTGGCAAGATCTCCCTCAAGTGCTGGCGAAAGATCTGGAATACCAAAAGATGACATCAGCGAAGGAAGAAGGCAGTTTGAGAGATGTAATCAAGAACGGGAGCTGGAAATACTCCAAGTATTAGTGTGATTGCAAGTGAAACTAGGATCGTAATGCGCGTGTAAATGGATGGAATCACAACGCTTGTTCCATCCTCAATCGGATCTTTAAAGAACATCAAAACTACGACGCGAATGTAGAAGAAGGCTGCAATTGCAGAAGAGAGGACACCAGTGATCAGAATCGCTGTGTTTCCACTCTCGTAGGCCGCTGAGAAGATCGAGAATTTTCCAACGAATCCGCTGGTGAGCGGAATTCCGGCAAATGCAAGAAGGAGGAATGAGAATGCAATTGCAATCCATGGAGATCTCTTTCCCAGACCTGCCCAGCGATTGAGATCGGTCACTTCACCTGATGCATCGTTGATGAGTGAAACAATGGCAAATGCACCGACCGTTGCAATACCGTATGCAAAGAGATAAAAGATTGTTGCATCAAGACCAGATTTATTGAGTGCAATGATTCCAGATAGTAAGAATCCGGCATGCGCGATCGATGAATAGGCGAGCATACGCTTAACATCACGTTGCGAAATTGCAACAAGTGAACCGAAGACCATAGTGATCAATGCGATTGCAGTGAGCATTGGGCGCCACTGCCACACATCACCAGCAAAAGCGACGTAGAAGATACGGAGCATCGCACCAAAGGCGGCAACCTTTGTAGCTGCAGCCATAAATGCGGTAACCGCTGTAGGTGATCCTTGGTAGACATCCGGAGCCCAAGAATGAAATGGCACTGCGCTGACTTTAAAGAGCAAGCCGACGCTCACAAATGAGATACCGATCAATAGGAAAACATCGTTGGCTGTGCCACCGGTGATTGCAGCTGCAATTCCCGAGAAGGTAATTGAGTTTGAGTATCCATAAAGGTATGCGACTCCGAAGAGGAAGAATGCAGATGAAAATGCGCCGAGAAGAAAATATTTAAGGGCCGCTTCCTGTGATGCCAGGCGACGACGACGTGCTAGTCCGGCCATGAGGTAGAGAGGTAGCGAGAGAACCTCGAGTGCTACAAAGAGCGTGATCAAATCTGTGGCAACGGTAAACAAGAGCATTCCACCAATTGCAAAGAGTGTCAGTGGGTAAACCTCTGTCACGCGAATATTGGCAGCCTGTGCCTCGCGCTCTTCATCGGAACCTGGAGCAGCGGTTGGAGCTGCTGCGAATTTATCGCTATCTGCCAGAAGTAGGATCGCAATAATCGCAATTATCAAGATTGCCATCTGAAGTAGATATCCCGCACCATCAAAGGTGACTGAGTTCATGGCGGCCTTCGACGAGTACGTTCCGCGGGTGCGAACCAATGCAGCAAGTGCAATAACTAATGTAAATACGGCAAGGGCTAACTGTGATGATGCGCGTGATTTGCGCGGAGCAAAGGCCTCAATCAGAACTCCGATGACAGCGCCAGCAAGAACCACCAAAATCGGAGCCAACATTCCATAATTTAGGATTGGAGATGTAAAGGTACCCACTTACTTTCCTCCATTCATGGTTGGTGCAGGATCGCCATATCCCTGCTGTTGCACGATATGTGCGGCGGCGGGATTGATGATCTTGAGGAGCGGTGAAGGATAAAAACCAAGGAAGACAATGATTGCAATAACAGGTGCAATTGTAATCTTTTCGCGAAGGTTGAGATCTTTCAAGTTTTCATTTCCAGGTGTTGTTTCACCGTGCAGAGCACGTTGCACTGGAATCAAGATATAGAGCGCAGCGAGAACAATTCCAAAGGTAGCGATAATGGCTGCCGCTGGATATCTCGTATATGTGCCGATCAAGACCAGGAATTCACTGACAAAGCTGGAAAGCCCTGGGAGCGCCAATCCTGAAAGTCCAGCGATAAAGAAGGACCACGCCATGATCGGTGTAACCCGCTGCAGTCCGCCAAAATCTGAAATTGTGGAAGATCCGCGACGAATAATCATCCACCCTGCAACGAGGAAGAGCGCTGCGGTTGAGAAGCCGTGATTAAACATATAGAGGGTTGCACCGCTCTGAGATTGCGTTGTCATCGCAAAGATTCCGAGTGTGATGAAACCAAAGTGCGAGATTGATGTATATGCAATCAAACGCTTGATGTCTTTTGCACCGATAGCCAAGAATGCGCCATAGAGAATCGAAATCAGAGAGAGCACGATAATCACCGGCGTAAATGTCTTGCTCGCATCTGGGAAGATTGAAAGACAGAAACGGATCATTCCGTAGGTACCGACCTTGTCGAGAATTCCAAGGAGCAGAATCGATGTGCCTGCTGATCCGCTCTTTGCTGCATCAGGTAGCCATGTGTGAAATGGCCACAGCGGTGCTTTGATGGCAAAGGCGATGAAGAATCCTAAGAAGAGAATGTTCTGTGTCGTAGAGCTCATCATGGTGTGTAGCTCTGAAAGTTTGGTGATATCAAATGTGACTTCACCACTTTGACCAGAAATCACAAAGAGTCCGATGATGGAGGCAAGCATCAGTAGGCCGCCAAAGAGGCTGTAGAGAAGGAACTTAACAGCTGCAGCTGCGCGCTCTCCGCTGCCGTATCCACCAAGTAAGAAGTAGATCGGGATCAGCATCGCCTCGAAGAAAACGTAGAAGAGGAAGAGGTCTGTTGCGGCAAAGACACCGATCACCATTGTTTCAAGAACAAGGATCAAAATGTAGAAAGTTTTAACTCCCCAACGACCGCCCTCTGATTCATTCCATCCGCCCAAGATGACGAGTGGGGCCAGAATGACAGACATAAGAATGAGAACTAATGCAATTCCATCAACACCTAGGCCCCAATCAATTCCAAAGGATGGAATCCATGAGTAACTCTGTCGGAACTGCAGTTCTGTATTGTTAACATCAAAACTCATGGCTTTAACTAGCGTTGCAACTGCGACAACTATGGTTGTGGCCAGGGCCACTTGCTTGACCAAGCGTTCCTGGGCAGAAGGAATAAGCGCGATTAGTGCTGCCCCAAGTAGAGGCAGCATCATGATTATTGTGAGAGTCATTATTGAGTCACCACCCAAATTCCCGCGAGCAGAACGAGCGAAGCGACAAGGATGAGTGCTGCGTATGAACGGACGTAACCCGATTGAGTGCGACGCAGTGTTGCGCCAGAACCAACTGCCATCGCACCGATTCCACGGACTGCGCCATCAATGACTTTTTCATCCATAACAACAAATCCTTGTGTAAGTCCTTGTCCGGGACGCATAAAGATCGCTTCGTTGACGACATCTTGTCCGAGATCGTTACGGGCTAAACGAGTAGCAAAGGAAACATCTGAAGGTGCAATCGCTGCGACTGGTCTGAACTGGTATTTAACCAGCGCTATCGAGACACCAATAATGACTGCAGATATTGCCAAGATTGACACAACGCTATGTGGCATCAATTCTTCATACTCTGCTTTCTTGGCAAATAAAGGAGAAAGCCAGTGAACGAGTGCCTCACCTTGTGTAAATAGGTATCCGGCCGTGACAGAACCAATAGCCAAGATCGCCATCGGAAGCCACATGAGCGCTGGAGATTCGTGCGGATGAACTCCGGCGTCCCAACGCGCTTTACTTGTAAACGTAAGAACCATGACGCGAGTCATGTAGAAAGCGGTAATTACAGCACCGAGAAGTGTGATGCTTCCAAGAATAATTCCCTGTGCGCCACCTGAGTTGAATGCGGTGGCGATAATTTCATCCTTGGAATAGAAACCAGCAAATGGTGGAACACCAATAATTGCTAGGTAACCAAGTCCGAAGGTAATAAAGGTAATTGGCATCGCTTTTCGCAAGCCACCATATTTGCGCATATTTACTTCATCATTCATGCCGTGCATTACTGATCCGGCGCCGAGGAACATTCCAGCTTTGAAGAATCCGTGGGTAAGTAAGTGCATAATTGCAAAGGCATATCCGGCAGGCCCAAGTCCAGCTCCAACAATCATGTAACCGATCTGTGACATCGTTGAAGCAGCGAGTGCTTTCTTAATGTCATCTTTTGCCATACCGATAATCGCGCCGAAGATCAGCGTGATCGCACCGACAATGACAACTAAGAGTTGAGCTGTTGGCGCAGCATCGAAGACGAAGTTAGAGCGAACGATGAGATAAACACCAGCAGTCACCATTGTTGCAGCGTGGATAAGAGCTGATACAGGTGTTGGTCCCGCCATCGCATCTCCCAGCCATGCCTGAAGCGGGAACTGTGCCGACTTTCCGGCGGCTGCGATGAGCAACATAATTCCCATCGCTGTCAGTGCCGGTGTGCCTACACGATCAACCGATTCTTTAACGCCTTCAAATGAGACTGTGCCCATCGTTGCAAAGGCGATCATGATTGCAAAAGACAAGCCCATGTCACCAATTCGGTTCATGACAAAAGCCTTCTTAGATGCAGTTGCATAGGCAGGCTTTTTATTCCAGAAACCAATAAGGAGGTATGACGCTAGACCCACGCCTTCCCAGCCGACATAGAGGTTGAGATACGAGTTACCGAGAACAAGAAG
>JBIPNL010000045.1:0-8733 GCA_044373255.1 Candidatus Planktophila sp.
ACAACTAACTGCAGACAACAGTCGCAGTGATTTCGCACT
This sequence comes from Candidatus Planktophila sp., assembly GCA_044373255.1. Lineage (GTDB taxonomy): Bacteria > Actinomycetota > Actinomycetes > Nanopelagicales > Nanopelagicaceae > Planktophila. Next base: position 40 of record JBIPNL010000045.1, read on the forward strand.
AGCTGCATAAGCTAGTCCCGAATCCGTCAGCCCAGGGGCGCTCTCGCTCTGGAATCTGGCGTCGCTAGAGAGCTCTTCATCTACATAGCGTTGCGAATATGTAGAGAGAACAGTTTCGCAAATGAGTTTGTCGAATACTCGTGTGTAAGAGATTCGGAACTGAGAAAACGATAAACACACTACGCCCGTAGAAGCCCTATTTTGATTCCGAAGGACCCGGGTTCGATTCCCGGCACCTCCACCATTTTTTTCAAGGATTAATCAGAATTCAGAGCTTCCCGGTTTTCCTGGGGTACTTCTGCGATCAACTTTTCCGATCTGATATTCCATTTTTATTGCGATCAGATTCATGATCATTCCAGAAATCATTAAGAGCGCTGCCGCAACTGGGATCCCACTAGATAAAATGAGAAATCCGAGAATTATTCCGGCCAATGCAAGCAATGAGATAAGAATTCGTCTTGTATACCAAAGCGCAGGGACCTTAAGAGTCATATTCCAGATTGGGCCAAGTGTGAGAAGAATGCCGATCGGCCCACTAAAGATAACGATAGATAAAAGAGCTGCTACTAAAGCGGCTAGTGATTCCATATCTATATATTACTAGTTGCCGATGGGATAACAAGTAGGTCGAGAAAAAGGAACTTCTTTCGCGCTACAAACAATTTACTCCGGCAGGTATTCCCACTCTTCTGGGATAGCAGCAAAGAGATACAAATCAACCTGTCGTCCGTCATCGCGTGAGATTTTCTTCCGCAGTAATCCCTCGCGTTGGTAACCAGCGGAGGTAAGCAGCTTTGTGGAGGCGATGTTCTCAACATCCACCATGGCTTCGACTCGTTTAAAACCAATAGTGGCAAAGCCATAATCTGTGAGCATTCGTACCGCTGTTGTCGCGATGGACTTTCCACGCATGGATTCGCTCATCCAGTAACCGATCTCACCGACGCTGTTCTTTACGCTTATTGAGTGAAAAGAGATAGTTCCAGCAAACTTTCGATCATCACCATTTCCATATTCAATAACTAATGGAAGTTCGCGCTGAGTTCGAAGCGATGCATCAACACGTTGCACATAGTCGAGGGCATGAGCCATTGAGTAGTTAGCGCTAATCGCAGTGAAGCGTGGAATTAAAGGATCCTGACAACCGTCAAATACGGCTTGAGTGTCTTTGACTTCTGGTTTACGCAGGTTGATTAAACCTCTAGTCAGAGTCGGAACTTCCGTAGGCCACCAGATCATTGAATCTGCTACTAGCCAATGAGCTCTGCGCTACGAGCCTTACTTGGATCATGTGTGCAGGAAAGATTTGAATCAAGGTCAGCACAAGGATCACAGAGAAGAATCAATTGATGACATGAGGCTGTGTTGCAATTTCTGAATTGATTGGTGGAGGCTTCACACTTTTCGCACTTACCAATAACCTTGGCGTGATCTGAGAATTCCATCTTCATTCGTGAATCGAAGATATAGAGAGAACCTTCCCAAAGTCCATCATCACCGAAAGCGTTACCGTATTTAACGATTCCTCCATCAATTTGATAGACCTCTTTAAATCCGTTTTTAACCATTACTGCAGAGAGAATCTCACATCGAATTCCACCAGTGCAGTAGGTCACCACAGGCTTATCTTTAATGTGGTCATACTTTCCGCTTTCGATCTCTTCAATAAAGTCACGAGAGGTTGTCACATCAGGAACTATCGCGCCTTTGAATTTTCCTATTTCTGCCTCAAAGGCGTTTCGACCATCAAAGAAAACAACGTCGTCACCGCGTTCTTTCACAAGTTCTTCAAGCTGATCTGGGCGTATATGTGTACCGCCACCAACTACGCCGTTCTCATCAACCTCAATTGCATCAGGATCACCGAAAGCTACGAGTTCAGTTTTCACTTTAACGGAGAGACGCGGGAAATCATTTCCGGTTCCTTCAGACCACTTAAAACCCATCTTCTTGAAACCAGGATAGCTGCGAGTCTGTCGCACATACTTTTTAAGTGCCGCCATCTCCCCACCGAGGGTTCCATTGATTCCATGCTTTGAAATAAGAATGCGACCGGTTAATCCAAGAGTTGTGCAGAGCTGTTTCTGCCAAAGAAGCATCGCATCTGGATCGCTAATCGGCGTGAAGCCGTAATAGAGAATCACCTTATTGAGTTTCGGTGCATGCTTGTTCACGAGGTGATTCTAACGCGAGGCGGGTAGGTCTAACTACCCTCAAGGATCGGGCGGGCAGGCGTTTGATAGATCTTTCCTAAGGGCGAAGTCCACGTGCACGAACCATCGGCGCGAGATTCAATACTCCATCCACCATGTGTCTTTAAAAGATGATGTCGTCGACAGAGCGCACCAAGATTATCCAATGATGTAGTTCCACCGTCGTCCCAACTCTGTGCGTGATCTAAATCTGATAAAGCTGCCGAGCGCCTGCATCCTGGGAATCGACACGTTCTATCTCGAGCGATAAGAAAATCAATAAGTCCTTGTGGGGGTTCGTACATCTGTCTTCCATAATCTAAAAGCACACCGGTCTGTGGATCTGTAATAAATCGCCGCCACTTTCCGTCACTCGCTAATGCACGAGCCACCGAAGCCGGTATTGCGCCATATCCAGCTAATTGCCCTGGATTTTCACTTAATCCGAGAAGTGTGGGTAGATCTATCGTTACATTAATTGTGATTGGTCTTCTATGTAGAGCAACATTGTCAACTTTTGACGCTAGTGCAAAGCCAGCGATCGCAGTAAGGGCATCGGCACGTTTCATATCTGCGCTACGTGAATCTTTCTCAGCCATCTGATCAGGTGCACCATTGGCGCTACGTGAATCTTTTTCAGCTATCTGATCAGCCGCACCATTGGCGCTACGTGAATCTTTCTTGGTCATCTCATCGCCTACCTTATGGAAATCAAGGCGATCACTTTTGACGATGAATGCTTCAATAGCCTTCATGACCGTCTGGGCATCTTCTGCTGGAAGGATTGCGACGACAGTAGACATTCCATCGATATCGTTATAACAACTCACGCGTCGACTATCCCGCGCCTTCTCTACGACCTCTTCAAATGTCTCTGGAGCAAACTTTGCAATGGCTGTACGCACCTGCTGCGCTACTTGCGAGGGAGTGTGAAACTCAGCATAAGAGATCGCCCGCTCTTCAATCGAAAACACTGCAAATTCACTTAATCCATCTCGTATTGCAGAGGCGGTTTCTTTGGCGATCACGGTTGCATGTGCTGGGCTAATCTCACCTGTTGCAAGCGCCGAACATGTTTGAGGGAGATGATTAACCAATGTGCGCGCGACATCAATACGCATCTGGGCTGTTCCTGCAGATAGTCGCAACGCACTCGAGACATCTTCACGCTCTGACTCATCGACTCCGCCGAATGGACCCTCTGCAATCGTGGCTTCGATTCCAGCCACTGCGACAATCGCACGTTGCATCGCCGCCTGCAACCAACTGGTCTGGCGCTCTAGCGCTGCTAAATAGTCAACACGAGCAGAGGGAGTAAGGGTCAGTGGATCAATAGCGATCAATCCAGTGAGTGTTGCAATTCCCGGTGCCGCCGCAAGGAGCAGAACAACATCCTCTTCGGGAGAAGTTGTAAGTGCGGTTGCGAGGTTCATGTGGCGATAGTGGTGGGAGCTGCTGACATGAAAGTGCGAGAAGGGGGAGTTATCCCCAGTTATTGAGATAGAAATCACCGAAAGAGAGAAAAAATCATTAAGGCGTGAGAACTTCCACAAGTAGAAACGAATTAACGCTCGCTTGATTCCTGCATATCAGTTGGCGCACCGTGCACATCGAGAACCGCAGCAGAATCACTAGAACCAGCAGAATCACCAGCCGAATCACCCTGTAATTTATCTGTGCGATTAAGCGGAGCCTTTGGCTTAGCATCTTCCTTATAGATCGCAGGAATGGATCCCAGTAAACCCTTTTGGAAATCTTCGAATGCCTGCAGTACTTCGCGCTTTGTATTCATAACAAATGGCCCCATCCATGCCACCGGCTCTTTAATGGGTGCGCCACCTAGAATGAAAAGCTCAAGATTTGGTGAACGTGATTCTTGATTTTGTGCTGCCTTAACAACAATCTCATCACCTTCGCCAAAGACAGCAAGCTGTCCCATTTGAATTGGTTGTGATTGCGCACCAACAAAACCATGTCCAGCCATTGAATACACAAGTGCGTTGTAATCACGGCGCCACGGAAGTCGTAATTCAGCGCCAGGTGCAACTGTTGCATGAATTAACGTGATCGGAGTCTGCGTTGAACCAGGGCCCATATGGCCATCAAGTTCACCTGCGATGATTCGAACAAGTGCGCCACCATCATGAGTTGTCAGTAGCGCAACATCTTTTGCACGAACATCTTGATATGCAGGAGGCGACCACTTCTTTGCCGCAGGAAGGTTTACCCATAATTGAAATCCGTGGAAGAGACCGCCGCTCATGACCAAACTCTCAGGTGGAGTTTCAATGTGAAGAATTCCACCACCGGCTGTCATCCATTGAGTATCGCCATCTGTAATCGTGCCACCACCACCGTTTGAATCTTGGTGATCGAAAATTCCATCAATAATGTAAGTAACAGTTTCAAAACCACGATGTGGATGCCAAGGAGTTCCCTTAGGTTCGCCCGGTGCATATTCGACTTCGCCCATTTGATCTAAGTGAATAAACGGATCAAGTTCTGCTAGATCAACGCCAGCAAATGCACGACGTACAGGAAATCCTTCACCTTCAAAACCTTGCGGCGCAGTTGTAATACTTTTCACGCGACGAGGTTGACTCCCTGCCGCAACGGAAATACGCGGAAGGACGGTGATATCGGAAACTGTTACTGCTGGCATGGTGGCTCCTTAGTGATGGCTTCAGAGTAATTGAAGTTTCAACTACCTGCAACCTGAAATCAAAGATAACTCAGCCTCAGCTAGTGAAAACTACAGAGCCTTAAGGGCTGAAACAACTTTTGTGAGCGAAGCCTTTGCATCTCCAAAGAGAAGCATTGTCTTTGGATCATAGAGAAGTTCGTTTTCAATTCCAGCAAACCCTGGGCGCATGGAACGCTTTAAGAAGATCACATTTGCAGCATGTGAAACTTCCAAAATTGGCATTCCATAAATTGGGCAACCAGGCGAAGTTTGAGCAGCTGGGTTCACAACATCGTTTGCACCGATCACAATTGCAACGTCAGTCTGACCAAATGTTGGATTCACTTCTTCCATCTCAACTAGCTGATCGTAAGGAATATTTGCTTCAGCAAGTAGCACGTTCATATGGCCCGGCATACGACCCGCGACTGGGTGAATTCCGTAAGCAACATCGATGCCCTTAGAAATCATTAAGTCTGCAAGTTCACGCACAGTGTGCTGTGCCTGCGCAACAGCCAATCCGAAGCCCGGAACAATTACTACACGACGTGCATAGTTAAGCAAGATTGCAACATCATCTGGTGATCCGCTGCGAACTGGGCGATCTTCTACCGCACCACTTGAATCTTGTGGCTTTGCAGTGAATGCACCAAAGAGAGTTCCAAAGAGCGAACGTCCCATTGCTTCAGCCATCATGCGCGTAAGGATTGTGCCTGATGCGCCAACGAGTGTTCCAGCGATGATGAGAAGTGTTGAATTGAGAACGTAACCACTTGCTGCAACCGTAAGGCCGGTAAATGCGTTGAGAAGTGAGATAACAATAGGGACGTCTGCGCCGCCCACAGGGAGAACGAAGAGAATTCCAAATGCAAGTGAGAGTGCTGCGACAACTAACAACGGAGTAGTGCCTAGTTCGACAACGACCCAGACCGAAGTGCCCAATACAGCGGCTAGCGTGGCTGCAATAACAAAGCGGCCACCTGGGAAAACAACAGGGCGAGTAGTCATGAGTTCCTGCAACTTAAGGAATGTGACAATCGAACCGCTGAACGATACGCAGCCAACAACAACTGTAAATACTGTGAAGATCACTACAGCGGTCGTAGCTTTCTCTCCAAGGTTCAAATATTCAACAATTGCCACCAGCGCTGCTGCGCCACCACCCACACCATTAAAGAGTGCGACAAGTTGTGGCATCTGCGTCATCTGCACCTTACGAGCTGCAGGTACACCAATGATTGTTCCAAGAGCAATTGCTCCCAGAATCCATCCCAAGTTCTTTAGATCACCATGGAAGAAGACAACAACGGTTGCAACTCCCGCACCGAGTGCTCCAAGGAGGTTTCCGCGTCGAGCGGTGCGAGGATGTGAGAGACCTTTGAGTGCAAGAATAAAGAGAACGCCAGCAGCTAATCCGATGAGGTCGTAGACGAAGTCACTCACTTTTCGACCCCTTTCTTGCCCTTAAACATTTCGAGCATGCGGTCTGTGACGACGAATCCACCAATCATGTTAATTGTGGCGAGGATGATTGCCGCTACCGATAGAGATAACTCAAGATTGGTCTTTGCATGTGAGCAGACAATGATCGCGCCCACCAAAATCACGCCGTGAATTGCGTTAGCACCTGACATCAAAGGGGTATGTAGCGTTGATGAAACTTTGGATACAACCTCAAAGCCAACGAAGATCGAAAGTGTGAAGATCGAAATTACCGCAATTGCTGTCAGTTCCATCTTACTTACCTGCCTTTCGGTCAAGACCGGCATGTGTGACTGCAGATCCATCGATAATCTCATCATCGAAGTTGATATCAAATGCCAGCGCACTTCCTTCAACGGAAGGCTTAGTAAGTAGCGTTAAAAGATTAACTACGTTGCGTGAATAAAGACTGGAAGCATGGAAAGAGAGTTGGCTAGGAACATCCTTACCGCCCCAAATACGAACACCCTTTGCAGTTGTCACAATTTCACCAGGCTTTGATCCTTCGGCATTTCCGCCAGTTTCAGCAGCAAGATCAATGATGACAGTACCTTCTTGCATCGAATCAATCATCGCAGCTGTCATGAGGCGAGGCGCGGTACGACCTGGAACAGCCGCCGTTGTAATAACTACGTGTGACTTCGCAATATATGGTGTTAACAGTTCACGTTGTTTTGCTGCACGCTCTTCCGTCATCTCACGCGCGTATCCGCCAGCACCCTCAAGTGATTCAAGTTCTAATTCAATAAAGGTCGCACCCATTGATTTCACCTCATCGGCAGATGACGGACGAACATCGTAGGCACTTACGACAGCACCTAATCTGCGGGCAGTTGCAATCGCTTGCAACCCTGCAACACCGGCTCCGAGCACAAGTACTTGAGCAGGGGTAACGGTTCCAGCTGCCGTCATGAGCATCGGAAAAAATCGTGGTGAAAGCTCAGCGCCAACAAGTGCGGCGCGATATCCAGCGCAAAGCGCTTGTGAAGTCAGTGCATCCATAGATTGCGCACGAGAAATTCGTGGAACAAGTTCGAGCGAGAATGCAGTAACTCCTGCCTTCACAGCAGCCTCAACGTTTTCACGCTGATTCACAATAGAGAGGAACGAGATGGTGATTGCACCCTTTTTCAACGTTGCAATCTGAGCGGGGGTAAGAGCCGTTACCGAGAGAACAACATCTGCATTCTTTAGAACATCTCCAGCGATGACCTGAGCACCTGCTGCGCGATATGCATCATCATTTGCTTGTGCGCCAAGACCTGCGCCAGATTCAATCGCCACATCTAAACCAAGGCGAGTTAACTTATTGATGATGTCTGGAACAAGGGCTACTCGTAATTCGCCATCGCGAATCTCTTTTGGGACGGCTACTAACATGGGGTAAAGAGTACTTAGTTACCCTTAAGTTCTCCACGCGAAGCGTGATAAAGAATCGCCTGAATCGTGGTTCTGCGGTGAAATGCCTGGCGCCAGATGACTGAACGAGGCCCATCAATCACATCTGCGGCAACTTCTTCACCTCTGTGAGCTGGCAAGCAGTGCATAAAGATCGAATCTTCGGCTGCAAGACTCATGAGGTGGCTGTTGATCGCATACGGTGAAAGCGCTGCCATCTTCGCGGCACGTTCTGCTTCAGGATCACCCATAGACATCCAGACATCTGTATAGAGAACGCTCGCTCCGCGGGATGCAACTTCCGGATCGTGCACAACTTCGACTATGCCACCTGTCTTTGCTGCAATTGATTGAGCTTGCGCAATCACTTTCGAATCAGGTGACCATGAACCTTCTGGAGTTGCTGCAACAACATGTGCTCCCATAATTGCACCCATGATCAACCATGCATGGGACATATTGTTTCCATCACCGAGATAAACAAATTTCCTGCCAGTGATATCGCTGCCAAAGTTCTCGCGAATCGTTAACCAGTCGGCAAGTAACTGCGTCGGGTGATCATCATCGGTTAACGCGTTGATTACCGGAATTGATGCATGTGCGCCTAACTCATCGACATCAGATTGTGCAAAAGTTCTAACAATCATCGCATCGCAGTAACCGCTAATTATCCTTGCGGTATCGGCGATAGTTTCTCCTCGCCCTAATTGGAGATCATCGCCACGTAAAAATATCGGCGTTCCACCCAGATGGGCCACAGCGGTTTCTGAAGCCAGGCGTGTGCGAGTGGAGGGCTTAGTCATATAGATTGCAACACTTTTATGTGCGAGGGCATCGCGGGATCTCAGCGGATTAGAAGCAAATTCTGTTGCTGTTGCCAGAAGCATCTCAATATCATCGCGCGATAAATCTTGCGTGCGTAGTAAGTCCTTCATC
>JBIPNL010000046.1:0-8575 GCA_044373255.1 Candidatus Planktophila sp.
CACCGATATCACTCCGGACCATCCCGTCTTGGTAGATAGGTTCCTTGATAGCGCTATCGAAATAGATGTCGATGCGCTTTATGATGGATATGAGCTCTTCCTCGGTGGGGTAATGGAACATATTGAAGAGGCTGGTATTCACTCTGGTGACAGTGCATGCGTCCTCCCGGCAATGACTATTTCTCTGTCTCAGTTGCAAGCAATTCGAGAGGCCACTCTGAAGATTGCCGAAGGCGTCGGCGTCAGAGGCTTAATTAACATTCAATTCGCATTGGCTGCTGATCAGCTTTATGTCTTAGAAGCTAATCCACGTGCATCACGAACAGTTCCCTTTGTATCGAAGGCAACTGGAGTACCACTCGCGAAAGCAGCGGCGAGAATTTCGGTCGGAGAATCTATTGCGCAATTACGTGAAGATGGAACTCTTCCAGCCACAGGCGATGGAATCGCTAAAGGCATTTCAGTGAAAGAGGCTGTGCTTCCATGGAACAGGTTCAGGCGCTCGGATGGTCGCGGTGTCGATGCAGTTCTTGGGCCAGAGATGAGATCCACCGGTGAAGTAATGGGAATTTCTTCAACCTTTGGTGCAAGTTATGCCAAGAGTCAGATCAGCGCATTTGGTTCGCTTCCTAAGAGCGGTTCTGTCTTTATCTCGTTGGCCGATAAGGATAAGGAATCTGGAGTTCTTGCCGCCACGGCGCTCTCAACTCTGGGCTTCAGACTCTTTGCCACGGCAGGCACAGCAGATTTCCTAGAAGCTCGCGGTGTAAGAACTGCTCGTGTTCGTAAAGCGTCTGAGGGCGTTGGACCTTACGGGGAGAAAACGATTGTTGATCTCCTGAACGGGGGAGAGATTAATTTGGTGATCAACACACCCGTAGGTCGCGGAACTCGTGCCGACGGGTGGGCCATTCGTACTGCTGCAATTCAGCGTTCGATCCCGTGCATCACAACAACAGCGGGATTTAATGCAGCGGTTGAAGGAATTAAGGTTTTACAGTCGGGAGATCTCGGCGTGCGTCCTATTCAAGAGTGGTTGAAAGACGCATGAGTACAATTAACAAAAGCGCCGCTCAGATGACTGCCACGATTTTGAGCAATAAACGCGTCGGTGCCTACCATCAGATTCTGCTGTCGATTGGTGACCTCGCTTCAGTCTGTCGCCCCGGGAATTTTGTCGCTATCGCAGTGGGTGGTGAATCATCAAAGATGATCCTACGTCGCGCCTTTGCGATTTCTCGCATCACTCATGGCAGCGCATCAGGTGGAGCAATGGAGTTGATTGTTGCGCCCCACGGATCGGGCTCACGTTGGTTATGCGCGCAACCAGAAGGTAGCGATATCGATATCGTTGCACCGCTCGGAAAGGCTTTTGGTATTCCTACATCGCCTGTGAACGCTCTTCTTGTGGGTGGTGGATACGGTTCCGCCCCACTCTTTGGTTTGGCAGAAGTTCTCAAAGCGCGAGGATGTCGTGTAGATATGCTCTTAGGAGCGAGTACTGGATCAAAAATTTACGCACCACTTGAAGGAAAACGCAGTGCATCAACGCTGAAGATTTATACCGAAGATGGATCTATGGGTGAACGAGGTCGCGTCACAGCGCCAATTTCATCGCTCATTGAGCAAGGATCTATCGATGTCATATATTCGTGTGGTCCGATGTCTATGTTGCGAGCAATCTCTGATCTGACAAACGGTACAGATGTTGTTCACCAATGCGCAGTGGAAGAATCGATGGCATGTGGAATCGGAATATGCATGACCTGCGTGCTTCCTGTTAAGGGCGAAGATGGAACTGTTTCTATGCTCAGATCTTGTATCGACGGTCCGGTAATGGATGCGAGCACAGTTGCATGGGATCTCGTTGGTAAAACACCACCGGCGGTTTCTCTATGAAATCTGACTATGCCGGTTTCGACTTCTCGACCTCACTAGCTGGGGCATCTTTTCCTTCACCTATTTTCACAGCAAGTGGCTGTGCCAGTTCAGGCAAAGAGCTCGCACAGTTCTTTGACCTGAGCGAAATAGGAGCTGTTGTCACTAAATCGGTGATGAATAAACCACGTCATGGACGACCAACGCCTCGAATGGCCGAGACTCCCTCTGGAATGCTTAATTCGATCGGGTTGCAAGGACCGGGAATAGATCACTTCTTGGCTAACGATGTCCCGTGGCTTCTCAGTAAGGGTTCGCGTGTCATAGTTTCGATCGCCGGAGAAACAATTGATGAGTACTCGGTTTTGGCACGCAAGATTCGACCAGTGCAAGGAATTAGCGCTATTGAAGTCAATATCTCGTGTCCCAACGTAGAAAATCGTGGGATGGTTTTTGCTTGCCAAACCGATACAGCAGCTCGTGCAATTGATGGCGTCCGTAAAATTATCGGTGGCGAAATCCCGATCATTGCAAAACTCACACCAGATGTTACGGATATTACGAGTATCGCATCCTCGGTAGTCGACGCGGGAGCTGACGCTTTAGCGCTGATTAATACAGTTCTTGGGATGGTGATCAACCTAGACACAATGAGGCCGCACCTCGGCGGAAAAACTGGTGGTCTTTCTGGTCCTGCGATTAGGCCGGTTGCTGTTCGCGCCATCTATCAAGTACATAACGCCATGCCGCATGTGCCGATTCTAGGAATGGGAGGAGTTGCTTCAGGACGAGATGCACTCGAACTTATTCTCGCTGGAGCATCAGGCATCTCGGTTGGAACTGCTAGTTTCGGTGATCCTACGGCTATCCCAAGAATTCAACGGGAGCTTCATGCTCTCTTAGTGGCGCGTGGTTTCATATCTCTTCGTGAAGCGATTGGTTATGCCCATCGCGCTAGTGAAGAAGGAGGACAATGATCTCTCCAATCATTCTTGCCGTCGATACACCTGAAATTGAGCTAGCCAAACGTTGGATATCTGCAACCCGTGACAGTATTGATATCTTCAAGTTGGGTCTTGAGTTTTATCTCAGCCATGGTTATGAAGGCATTGCATCAATTCAACAGGAGACAGGTGCAGAGATATTTCTCGACCTGAAGCTGCACGACATTCCGCATACGGTCTCTAAGGCGGCATCTGTTGTCGCTTCATTGAAGCCTCGCTTCTTAACGGTGCATGCCAGCGGGGGAGCCGCGATGATCGCAGGCGCAGTAGAAGCGGTTTCAACGACGTCAATTACAGCCGTCACTATTCTGACTTCGCTCTCAGAAGAAGACCTATCAGAAATTGGTTTTCAAGGAACTGCGCTCAGTGCAGCCCAAGGTTTGGCGGCCGTCGCCGTAAAGGCTGGTGCGACTTCGATTGTTTGTTCGCCACATGAGATTTCTGGAATACGGCAGCGTGTCGGAGATGCGGTAACAATTATTACACCGGGTGTGCGACCTGCTGATGAGAATTCAGGGGATGATCAGAAGCGAACAATGACTCCAGTAGAGGCGATGTCTCTCGGTGCTAATTTCTTAGTGATAGGTCGCCCGATTACCTCGCGTTGGGTCGATGGCCCTGCCAAGATGGCAGAGCGTGCAGCAGAGATTCTCGCCTCAGTTCAGCGCTAAGCCTGGCATTCGGTAGATTAGTTTCATGAAGAATCCGCCGGTCCTGACTGCAGAAGAACGGAACGCTGCGTTAGAAAAGGCCCGGAGTTCACGTTCGAGGCGGGCTGCAGTAAAAGCTGACGTTCGCTCCGGTAATGTGACGATGCATGATGTCATCGAATTAGCGAAAACCGACGATGCAATCGCAAAGATGAGAGTAGTGGAGCTGCTTGAGTCATTTACCGGAGTAGGTAAGGTGCGAGCGATCGCGACCTTAGATAGACTTGCGATATCTCGAACTCGTAGGCTGCAGGGACTTGGTACCCATCAGCGAGATTCGCTAATAAAGGAGTTTTCGATTCCACACATGAGCCTCGTATCTGGTTCGCTCATTGTTTTATCTGGCCCTGGTGGAGTAGGTAAAAGCACTGTCTCGAAAGAAATCCGGAAAAGGGACGACTTTTGGGTGAGTGTCTCCGCAACAACGAGAGCCCCTCGAGAAAATGAAGTTCATGGTGTTGACTACATTTTTATGAGCGATGAAGAATTTGATCGCGGAATTTCTAATGGTTTTTTTCTTGAATGGGCCCATTTTGCTGGCGCGCGATATGGCACGCCTCGCCAACATGTTCTCGACGCACTCCATGACGGCAAGGATGTTCTGCTCGAGATTGAAATAAATGGTGCAAAGCAGGTAAAGGAGAGTTGGAGTGATTCCATACTTGTCTTCCTTGAACCACCTACTTGGGAAGATTTAGTCTCACGTCTTGAAGGCAGGGCCACCGATAGCCCAGAACGTAGGGCGGAGCGTTTGGCGTTGGCCCAAGATGAGATGGCGCAGGCGCCATTTTTCGACCATATCCTGGTCAATGACGAGGTCGAGAAGGTCGTCGCGAGCCTGATAAGATTGGCTCATTCGCAGCGTTCATGAAAGTGAACACATGCATCAATAGCGTAAGGAGCAATAATGGACGGCATTACAAATCCACCAATTGACGAGCTTCTCGATAAGAGCGGTTCGAAGTACAGCCTTGTTCTCTATGCTGCTAAGCGCGCACGTCAAATCAATGCGTACTATTCACAATTGGGCGAGGGCTTACTTGAGTACGTTGGACCACTCGTTGAAACGCATGTTCATGAAAAGCCACTCTCGATCGCACTACGCGAGATCAACGAAGGTTTGTTGACAATCGAGAACCTTGACCCTGCCGTCAAGTAATTTTTAGAGCGAGAATCCCGTGTCTGCGCGTGAAGTTGTTTTAGGCGTTGGCGGTGGAATAGCGGCCTATAAATCCTGTGACCTTCTTCGTCGTTTACAAGATTCTGGATTTAGCGTCACAGTAATTCCAACCCCTTCTAGTCTTCACTTTGTCGGTAAGGCAACGTGGGAGGCGCTCTCCGGTCGAGCTGTCACCACAACAGTATGGGAACGAGTCGATGAAGTTCGCCATGTGCACCTGGCTAAGGTAAGTGAATTTAATATTATTGCTCCAGCAACAGCCGATTTGATTGCAAGAATTGCCCAAGGTCGTGCAGATGACTTACTCACTAACACCATTCTTGCAAGCACAGCACCTACGCTTGTCGTCCCTGCCATGCATCCGGCAATGTGGGCCAATCAAGCGACGCAATCAAATGTGTCGGTGTTGCGCGATCGCGGATATGTAGTGATGGAGCCCGATCATGGACGGCTCACAGGTAGTGACGTCGGAGTGGGACGTTTCCCCGAAACGAGCCGAATTCTTGCCACATTTAAAGAGATGACAGATAAGTCGACTGATCTGTCTGGCGTTAAGGTTCTGGTCACTGCAGGTGGGACGCGAGAAATGATTGATCCGATTCGTTTCATCGGAAATAACTCATCAGGACGTCAGGGTTTTGCCATAGCAAAGGCGGCCATGAAGCGCGGTGCCGAAGTAACCCTAGTTCTTGCAAATAGTTCTCTCCCTGATCTTCCTGGCGTAACTACGGTGAGAGTCACATCGGCCGATCAGATGTACACCGAGGTGAACTCTCGATTCGCTTCGTGTGATGTTATTGCAATGAGCGCTGCCGTCGCAGATGCAAAGCCTTCACGCTACAGCGACAATAAAATTAAGAAAGGTTCACTCTCATCAATCGAGCTAACCGCCAACAAGGACATTATTGCGACCATTGCCAAAGATAAGAAAAAGCAGATCGTTATAGCTTTTGCAGCTGAGACATCTCTTGATATAGAAGAGGGGGAGAGAAAATTACTGGCCAAGAGCGCCGATATTCTCTATCTCAATGATGTATCAGGTAGTGAGATATTCGGATCAGATGAGACGCAAGGAGTGATCTTGACCTCACAAGTTTCACAGACCATTGACCGGGTGATGGTTGAAAGAATTTCAAAAGACACGCTAGCCGATCTACTTCTAGATCAGGCCTTGAGTAAGTTAGGTTAGGACAATGTCAAAACGCCTCTTCACATCAGAATCAGTAACCGAAGGTCACCCGGATAAGATCGCGGATCAAATCTCCGATGCGATCCTAGATTCCTTGCTCTCTCAGGACGCAAAGAGTCGTGTCGCTGTAGAAACCTTGATCACCACTGGTCAAGTCCACGTTGCAGGCGAAGTGACAACTAATGGGTATGCAGACGTCATGGGAATTGTTCGTGACACTGTTATTGAAATCGGATACGACTCTAGCGTGAAGGGATTTGATGGCAATAGTTGCGGTGTTTCTATTTCCATCGGTCAGCAATCTCAAGACATTGCTCAGGGCGTTAATGACGCATTTGAACATCGAGTAGATTCAGCGATAGATCCACTTGACCTGCAGGGTGCCGGCGATCAGGGCCTTATGTTCGGCTACGCGTGCGATGACACAAAAGAGCTCATGCCGCTTCCGATTTACATGGCACATCAACTTGCTCAGCAACTCACAGCGGTTCGAAAGAGTGGAGCGCTTGGTTACCTTCGCCCCGATGGAAAGACTCAGGTCACTATTGAGTATGACGGAGATAAAGCAGTTGCAATCGACACTGTAGTCATCTCAAGTCAGCACGCTGAAGAGGTAGATGTAATCTCCAAGCTCACTCCAGAAATTATTGAGCTCGTGATCAAGCCTGTTCTTTCAAAGATCGATCTTCCTCAGAAGAATGTGCGCACTTTGATTAACCCTACCGGCCGTTTCGTTATCGGTGGACCAATGGGTGATGCCGGATTAACCGGGCGAAAGATTATCGTCGACACCTATGGTGGTATGGCTCGACATGGTGGAGGTGCTTTTAGCGGAAAAGATCCATCTAAGGTGGATCGTTCAGCGGCCTATGCGATGCGCTGGGTTGCTAAGAACGTCGTTGCAGCGGGATTGGCGCGGCGTTGTGAGGTGCAAGTTGCCTACGCAATCGGTAAAGCACAACCTGTTGGAGTATTCGTCGAAACATTCGGTACTGAAACGGTCCCAGTGGCAAAAATTCAGGAAGCCGTTCTCTCTGTATTCGATTTACGACCAGCTGCAATCATTGCTGATCTCAATCTGTTACGCCCAATTTATTCGGCTACAGCTGCTTATGGTCACTTTGGTAGAGAACTTCCGAATTTCACGTGGGAGAGAACTGATCGCGTAGACGCTCTCCGCGCGGCCATCTAACGCAGCTCTTCAGTTATGACATCCGCACCTCTGCGGCTTAGAGTACAGAAAGTTGCACGGGGGTCAGCCGAGATAGCATCTGCTCTTCCTGTCGCACTTGTGTGGGTCGATACAGGAGTACCGCATCTTGAATACACCTACGATTATCTAGTTCCCCACTCGCTCACCTCGCAAGTAACTGCTGGAGTAAAGGTCGCTGTTAATTTTTCTGGACGCACGGTTGATGGCTATGTTCTTTCTCGAACGGACTCATCGGAGATTGGCAACCTCAAATTTATTGAAAAGGTGCTCTCTCCGATTCCGTTGCTCACCTCTGATCTGACTTCATTGGTCGCTGCAGTTGCCCAGAGATGGGGGAGTTCACCACTAGATATTCTCAGTAGCGCTATCCCTTCGCGAGTGATCGCCGTAGAGAAGAACCTGCAATCAAGTGCTTCTCGAGCGCAGCAGCAGCGCTCAGGATCGCACACCCAATCTTTCTATCTGGTGACACCGGGTGAATCTGCAATAGCTCTCATGGCTGATTGGATCCTTACTCGTTCTTCGCTGGGTGGGGTTCTTGTCATTGCGCCGGAAGCTCGAGAAGTTCTCCTGTTGGCACAAGAGTTAGAGTCTCGCGCAGTTGATTTTACAATTCTCGACGCATCCCTGACTAGGTCAGAAAGATATAGCAATTACCTCGCAGTTGCAGCCGGGGACGCAAAAATTGTTATTGGTTCGAGAAGTGCGGTATTTGCTCCGGTTCATGACTTGAGAACGATCATTGTTTATCGTGAAGGTGCGCAATCGCATTATGAGGTGAGGACCCCTGGTTGGAATACTCGCGATGTCGCGCTGCTCAGGTCACAGTTAGGGCAGGTGGACCTGACATTTGTTGGTTATGCGCCTTCATCGGAAACCTCTTACCTTCTGGAAAAGAAAGCCATGGAGCTTAAGGGGAGAAGTGCAAAAGTTGATGCGCAATCGTATCCAGCACACAATGGAGAGCTTCTACCCGATCGAATATTTGGGCCTGTACGCCAAGCGCTTGAGAAAGGTTCGGTCCTTTTCCTTGTTTCCAGAAAAGGCTATTCAAGTGCATTGATGTGCAAGTCATGCAAAAATATCGCAATTTGTGATTGCGGAGGAAGAATTTCGTTTCAAGGAAGTGATAAAGGTTATAGCTGTTCACTCTGCGACAGGAAGGGAAGTAGCTGGTCTTGTCGTTGGTGCAAGAAAGATCAACCGATACTGTTAGGAAGAGGCAGTCAGAGGTTCGCGCATGAGATCGGTCGAGCTTTTCCGGGGTTTCCCGTGATCACCTCAGATGCATCGAGTCCCATTCCATCTGTAACTGATGAACCTTCGATAGTTCTTGCCACCTCAGGGATGGCGCCGCAATTACCGGCGGGATATCAAGCAGTAGTCATACTTGAGGGGGAC
>JBIPNL010000047.1:0-8389 GCA_044373255.1 Candidatus Planktophila sp.
GGTTTGAATCGTCCACGTTAGAGTAGAACTATGAGCATCGAGCCAACTCCCTTTGTCAGCATGGAGGTTGTCGGTGTGCGCATTGAGATGCCGTCGAATCAGCCGATCGTCCTGCTTAAGGAAGTCGATGGCGATATCTTCATACCGATCTGGGTGGGAGCAGCCGAAGCAACGGCGATCGCATTTGCCCAGCAGGGGATTAATCCGCAACGTCCGTTGAGCCATGACTTGATGCACGACATTGTTCACACACTCGATGCAACCTTGTTGGCAGTTCAAATTACTCATCTGCGTGACGGGGTCTTCTTTGCGACCTTACAACTTCGCACGAGCGAAGATGCTGCGCTAGCGATCTCAGCCCGGCCTTCAGATGCGATAGCCCTAGCGCTGCGCAGCAAGAGCAATATCGTGGCCTCGCGCGAACTCCTTGACCAGGTCGGAATCGCGATCCCTGAGCGGTTGATCCAGGAGATCGATGAGATGGGGCAGCCGATCGAGAAATCAAGCGCGGATTTAGAGGCCTTTCGCGACTTCCTCGACCAGATCAATCCGGAGGATTTCGCAGGATAAGTCTCACTCTTTACTTGAGGTTTGCATCGTGTCGGTCGTTGAATCCACCCCTTCCCACCCGTATATTTTCGCCAACCCCAACAGAGATGAGCCCCACGTGTCCTCCCCACACACGCCTGAGATCGGTTATCGCGGAGCGACCGCATGTTCTGCCGCCGGTATTTCATATCGCCAATTAGATTATTGGGCGCGCACCGGATTAGTCGAACCAAGTGTTCGTAGCGCAACGGGTTCTGGAACATCACGTCTTTATGGGTTCCGAGATATTTTGGTTTTAAAAATTGTTAAGCGGTTACTTGACGCTGGAATATCACTGCAGAACATTCGTTCGGCTGTTACGCATCTGCGCAATCGCGGAGTGGTTGAGTTAGAGAGCATCACCTTAATGAGTGACGGCGCATCGATTTATGAATGCGCAAGTCCTGATGAGATTGTTGACCTACTGGCAGGCGGACAAGGTGTCTTTGGTATCGCCGTTGGAAAAGTCTGGCATGAAGTTGAAGGTTCATTGGCTAACCTTCAAGGAGAAGTTGATGGTCAAGTAACTGCCAATAACAGTAATGATGAACTCTCGTTGCGTCGTAAAGCTAAAGGCGCGTAAAGCAAACAAGTAGCCTAATATTTCCCCAGTGAAGAGTCAGGGGAGTAGTGGGATGAGTTCGTCTGGCTTTGAGGCTCGTCATATTGGTCCTACTCATAACGATGAGCTCACGATGCTTAAAGTGTTGGGCTATCGCGATTTACCTTCATTTATTTCTGATGTTGTTCCATCAAATATTCATATCTCTGGAGTCATTGAGTCGGCGATCGGCAGTGGAAAAAGTGAAGTCGATGTAATTTCCGAATTGCGTGAACGAGCCAGCCAGAATCAGGTTCTTACTTCACTTATCGGCTCTGGATATTACGGAACACATGTACCGGCTGTGATCAAACGTAACGTCCTAGAAAATCCTTCTTGGTATACCGCGTACACGCCTTATCAACCGGAGATCTCGCAAGGTCGGCTAGAGGCGCTCTTTGCATTTCAAACAATGATCTGTGATCTCACCGGACTCGATATCTCAAATGCATCAATGCTCGATGAATCGACCGCGGCAGCAGAGGCGATGACTTTGGCCAGGCGCGCATCGAAGTTATCTGATGACGCGGTATTTCTCATTGAAGAGCATCTTCATGCGCAGACGAAAGCGGTTATTGCGACAAGAGCTAAGCCGCTTGGGATCACTGTGGTCGAAGTAGATTCTGGGCACATCGCTCGCGATGGATACGATGGAGAATTCTTCGCGGCGATCGTTCAGTATCCAGATACCACTGGTGAAATTATTGATTACTCAGATTTCGCAACGTACGCGCATTCGCGCGGCGCTCTAGTGATTGCAGCGACAGATCTGTTGGCGTTAACTCTTATCACTCCACCGGGGGAGTGGGGCGCTGATATCGCTGTAGGTACATCTCAACGCTTCGGTGTTCCCATGGGCTTTGGCGGACCACACGCGGGATTCTTGTCAGTGAAGTCAGGTTTAGAACGTTCTATGCCGGGGCGACTTGTTGGCCAAAGTATCGATAACACAGGTGGTCCAGCATTTCGTTTAGCTCTGCAGACACGTGAACAACACATTAGGCGCGATAAGGCGACATCGAATATCTGTACTGCTCAAGCACTGTTAGCGAATATGAGCGCCTTCTACGCTATGTGGCATGGCCCGCAAGGGTTGAAGGAGATCGCAACGAGAGTCAATGTCTTTGCATCTCGACTGCGTATTGCTTCCTCATCCCCAAATGACCATGTTTTTGACACGGTCACCATCGAAGTCGGTAACGCCACCGAGGTACATCAGCGCGCTGTTGCTGCTGGTTTGAACTTCGCTCATGTCTCCGAAAAGAGTATTCGAATCTCTTTCGATGAAACAACAACGGAGGAGATCTTCCAGAAGGTCCTAGCGGTCCTCGATCTTAAGGATGCGAAATCTGAAACACTTCCTGAAAATCTTCGACGGAGTTCAAATTTTCTTACTCACCCGGTCTTTAACACCAATCACTCTGAGACTGCAATGATGCGTTACTTACGTAATCTGGCAGATCGCGATCTCGCACTTGATCGAACAATGATTCCGCTGGGTTCATGCACAATGAAACTTAATTCAGCGACAGAGATGGAGGCCGTTTCATGGCCAGAGTTCGCCTCCCTTCACCCATTTGCTCCAGCTGATCAGTCTCGCGGTTCGCGCCAGTTGATTGCCGAACTCTCTGACTGGTTAGTTTCAATTACTGGATATGACGCAGTCTCGCTACAGCCTAATGCTGGTAGTCAGGGAGAATTTGCAGGCCTATTAGCGATTCGAAATTATCACGACTCTCGTGGCGATAACCATCGCACTGTATGTCTCATTCCCTCGAGTGCGCACGGAACCAATGCAGCGAGCGCCGTTATGGCAGGCATGAAAGTTGTTGTCATTGAATGTGATGAACTCGGAAACGTAAGCGTTGAAGATATTAAGGCAAAGATTGAAATTCACGGTAGTGATCTAGCTGCCTTGATGATTACATATCCAAGTACTCATGGTGTATTTGAATCTGCAGTTTCAGATATTTGTGCCCTTGTTCATGAAGCAGGCGGCCAGGTGTATGTAGATGGTGCAAACCTCAACGCACTTGTCGGTGTTGCTCAACCGGGAAAATTTGGCGCAGATGTTTCACACCTTAATCTTCACAAGACATTTGCCATTCCACACGGTGGTGGGGGACCGGGTGTAGGTCCAGTGATCGCTCGCGCCCATCTTGCGCCGTTTCTTCCTAATCATCCATTCGATGATGAGGCGGGCCCTATAACCGGTCCTGGGCCAGTCTCGGGGGCACCATTTGGTTCGGCCAGCATTCTTCCGATTTCGTGGGCGTATATTCGTTTACTTGGGGGAGCAGGGCTGACTCACGCAACACACGTAGCCATCTTGTCTGCAAATTACATAGCGGCCCGCCTATCTGATTCATATCCGATTCTTTATACCGGTGCTAATGGACGAATTGCACATGAATGCATTTTAGATATTCGACCATTGACAGCGGCGTGTGGAGTAAGCGTTGACGATATAGCTAAACGCTTAATGGATTACGGTTTTCACGCACCGACGATGTCTTTTCCAGTGGCAGGAACGCTCATGATCGAGCCAACCGAGTCCGAAGATATTCGTGAGATTCATCGTTTTATCGATGCGATGATCGCAATACGTTCTGAAATCCAGCAAGTAATCGATGGGGCTATCACTATCCAAGAGAGCGTACTTCGCTGGGCGCCTCATACAGCGCGCGTGACAACGGCAAATGAGTGGCAGCGCGAATATCCGCGTGAAGTTGCTGGTTACCCAACGCCTCTTGATGGCCTTGTCTCAGGTGAAATCATCGGCAGCCGAATGAAGTACTGGCCTCCCGTTGGTCGAATAGATGGTGCACATGGGGATCGCAACCTGGTCTGCAGTTGTGCGCCAATCTCTGACTATTCCTAAGGGGAAGGGCGACATTTCCTCTACTTTACATAATGTAACTTATCGGCGTTCGGTCTGAGCCTACGCGTTACGCCCCAACGGGTCGTCTGTATCAGCGCTTCAATCACAATTGATTTACTCATCTTTGAAACCCCGTTAATGCGCTCTACAAAGGTAATGGGAACTTGCGTGGCGTGAGAACCAGCAAGATGTGAGGCCAGCGCCATCTCAATCTGGAAACAATAACCAGTTGCTGTCATCTCGGTGAGATTCAAAGATTGCAGGAGTTCTCGACTGTAGATTCGGAATCCACCTGTGAGATCCGCTAGATCGATTCCTAAGGCTAATGAGGCATATCGGGTGCCAGAACGTGAGAGTAATTGGCGACTTTTCGGCCAATTCACTACCGAACCACCAGGGATCCAACGTGTGCCAAGAACTATGGAGCGGCCAGAGCCAGCGGCTGAAAACATGGCCGGAAGATCTTGAACTCGATGGGATCCATCGGCATCCATCGTGACAATCTGGTCATAGCTCGTATCTTTTAAAATCGTAGAAAATCCGGCTCGATAGGCGTTTCCAAGACCATCTTTCTTTTCGCGCTTGAGAATACTTACCCAGGGTAATCCTCGTTCTCTCACGACCTCTGCCGTGTCATCGGGCGAATTATCATCGATCACAAGTACATCAAATTGATACGTTCCCGCTTCACGCAATGCGGAGAGTGAATCCAATAACTCAACGATTGACGTTGCTTCGTTGTACGTAGGAACAAGGATCGCGAACTTCATGGTCTACGTATTCTATGCAATACCAAAGGGAAAAAACTCATCAGGAGAGCAAGTGGTGTCGCCAGCCCGCCTAATCGAGAGGCCACGCTCTGATTGGAAACACCCTGAATCTCCCCCTGCAACACAGCACGCACATCCTCTTTCGTTTCTTGCGTAATTCGACCATTTATGTCGATATGAGCTGAGATCCCAATTGTAGAAACGCTCACTATCTCCCGAGCGTTCTCCATAGCGCGAACTCTGGTGATGTTGAGCTGTTGCGCGCTCTCTGCAGTCCCGGCAAATGTCGCGCTATTAGTCTGCACAACGAGGGCTTCGGAATCCTGAGCTGCTTTTCTTACCAGCGAATCGGAGAGGAGTTCAAAGCAGATAACTGGAGCCAGTGTGACTCCCCTGATTTGATGATTATCAGTTCTCTCACCTGCAGAAAAGTCAGAAACATCATCGACAAACGGTGAGACCAAACGAGCAATACTTCTGAGTGGGATGTACTCACCAAATGGGGTGAGGTACTGTTTTGAGTAGAGAGAAACCACTTCCCCACTTTCACCATACATCATCGAAACATTTTCGAGATCACCGGATACTCTGGTAACTGCGCCTGCAATAAGCGGCACATTGAACTCTGTCGTCAAACTCCGAATGGATCCAGAAACTTCTGTATCTGTAAATGGATCAACATCGATTGCATTCTCTGGCCAAATAATTACATCGGGAGTACTTGTGACAAAATCTTTCGTCGTTTCCACGTGCAAATTAAAGACCGCCTTGGCTCGATCGTTGAAACCCAAACCTA
Source organism: Candidatus Planktophila sp. (assembly GCA_044373255.1). Classification (GTDB taxonomy): domain Bacteria; phylum Actinomycetota; class Actinomycetes; order Nanopelagicales; family Nanopelagicaceae; genus Planktophila. The sequence goes on from JBIPNL010000047.1 coordinate 5,637, forward strand.
CAGACGGTGTATTTCCTTGCACTGCCGCAAAAGAAATCTTGCCGGTGGCAGCAGCGTGATGAGATATCAAGAGCGGAGAGATAGTGAGAACAAGTGCAAACACTGCTCTGCGGAAGCTTAGCTTTGTTAGAAGGAGTGCGATAAAAAGAACCCATGCTGAGAGCAAGGTTGTTCCGCCAAGCGAAACGATTGAAAGGTAAGGAGCATCTGCTTGCGAAAAAGCTATGCGCATCCAAGAAAAACCAGCGAAAGGAAAACGCGATCGTAATTCCTCTATCATGAGAATTGCTGGGACGAAGAAATGAATGTTTGATGTGAACTTTCGAAGAAAAGCTAGAGGAAGGTAATAAAGTCCGTGGAGTAGCGCCAGGAATGCCAGCGGAAGGAACCCCACGTACTTCCCCGCCCACATCAAAGTTACCGCGCTACTGATGAAGGCAAAGAGAAAGACTCTGAGATAGAGGCGCGGACTGTGTTCATCCTTAACCAACGTTCGCAAGAGAAGTGCATAGGCGATCGGTGCGGCAAACCAAAGGCCGAGTGGCTCAAAGGATGCGGCGAAAAGAAGCGCCGCGATCAGAATTACCATTTGAGAGCTGAGATCAATCGATCGACGCTTGCGCCAAGGGAGTACTTCTCCTTAATCTGATAGATCTTTGAAAAATCTGCGGGAGCTTTCGGCATGCCAAGTTCGATCTCAGGCAACGGAACATCTCGAGCACAGTTAACAACTGTCGGTGCGATGGCGAGGTAATCCATTCCCGCAATGATCTTTCGAGCAAGGGCGGCGGGAAGCCGTTCATCTCCGTTCTGTGCGGCAACGATCGCATCAGCAATCGACGCGAAGTGAGTCGAAATGAGCGCTGCGCCCTTCTCGCCAATCCCCTTTACCCCCGGGAGGCCATCGGATGCATCGCCACGGAAGGTTGCAAACATTGCGTAGCGATCTCCTGGAATTGAATATTTCTGAGCGATGAAATTCAGATCCACTAAATCATGGGCAGAAATACCTTTTGCTAGATATGCAACCTTGATGTCACGTTTGTCATCGACCAATTGAAAGAGATCGCGGTCGCCAGTCACGATACGTGTAGGCCCTGCATGGGTGTGAGCGTAGGTAGCCATGACATCATCGGCTTCATAGTCATCAACGCCGACCATCGGAATTCCAAATTCATCTAAAAGATCAAGCAGAATCGGTATCTGCGGGGTCAGAGTGTCGGGCTCCGCCTCTTCGTCACTCTCTTCATCTTCTAAACGATTAGCCTTATATCCGGGAAATAGTTCAACTCTCCATGAAGGACGCCAATCCCCATCAAGACAAACAACCATTCGATCAGGGTTGTACGTTGAAATTAATCGCGCACTCATATCTAAGAAACCGCGAATTGCATTGACAGGTGTTCCGTCGTCGGCGGTGAGGGTATCTGGCATACCGTAGTACGCGCGATACCAAAGTGATCCACTATCGAGAAGCATCAGAGTCATAGATCCTCCAACATATAGGAAATCACTCCACGATCCAAGCGGGAAATTGCCTCTCGACAGGTTTTACGAAGCGTTGGGCTCGCTCCAGCAATCTGAGTCAAGAGATCGATGATCTGTTTTGTTGATCGAACAAAATCACCGACAGACATATCGCTGCCCTTAAGAACGCTCTGCAATGAATTACCCTGTGCCCACTTGTAAGAGATAAAGGCAAAACCAAAATCTGGTTCACGTTGAGTTTTCACACCAAAGCGCTCTTCGATTTCCTCTAACTCACTCCAAATTGAGACCATGGAAACTAGCGCCTGAGCAACATTATTGTGAGGCATCTTTGGCGCATAGTTTTCAACTGTTCGAGATTGAAAAATTACAGCGGATGAAACCGCAACCAGTTCTTGTGGAGAGAGTGAGTCAAGTACTCCCCTACGGATGGCCTCAGTAAGAAGGAGATCTGATTCGGCATAAATCTTTGCAAGAATCTTCCCTTGCTCGAGGGTCTTCTCCCCCTCTATATAATTCAAATGCGTGAGAACGTCGCAGATTCGATCGAATGTTTTCGCAATCACGTGAGTGCGGTTCTCTACTCGAGATCGTAACCCGTCAGATTCACGTCGAACACGTTCCGCTCTCTCAGCAATTCGCGCATGGGACTCACGATCGTTACATGCGTGACATGGGTGAGAGCGCAGCCCCTTTCTTAAGCCTTCAATCTCCGATTCAAGATAACGCCTCTGTTTTTGATCAATCGTCCGTCGGGCATCGCGTTTTGATAGCAGGCGTTCAATCTCTTTGATATCACTTCTCATGCGTGCATACTCTGCGAAGTCGCCTAGGTGACAGTTCACATCCTGCATTAACTCAGCAACAGCTGAATCGTTCTTCTTTATCTGACGAACAAGGCCCACTACCGCTCTATCGGCCTGAAATTGGGCAAATGATGATTCCAAACTTCCTCTCGCTCGGTCACGACCGAAACGATTGATTAAATTGATCGCCATGTTGTAGGTAGGAGCAAATGATGAACGAAGAGGATATGTTCTCGTTGAAGCTAGACCAGCAACCATCGCGCTATCTATCGTGGGCGACCACTGCACAATTGCATTTCCTTCAATATCAATACCGCGTCTGCCAGCACGTCCCGTAAGTTGGGTGTACTCCCCTGGCGTGATTGGAACATGTGCCTCGCCATTCCACTTCGTGAGTTTCTCTAAGATCACTGTCTTTGCCGGCATATTGATTCCCAGTGCCAAAGTCTCAGTGGCGAA
>JBIPNL010000048.1:0-8347 GCA_044373255.1 Candidatus Planktophila sp.
GCACGGCCTTACCCTACTGTGAGAGTCACCTTTGTTCCACGTTTAACCTTGGTGTTTACCTTGGGGTTAATGCCGATAACCACCTTTGAGGTTTTCGTCACTTTCTTTACCGCAACGGTCAGTCCTAAATCTTCCAAAACAGCTACAGCTCTCTCTTGGGTGTAACGCATAACATTTGGAATAAAGACAAAGGCTGAGCCTTGCGAGATAAATATCTCGACTGTAGCGCCCGCGGGCAGAGCCACACCTGCTACTGGCTTCTGTGAAATAACTTCGCCCGGCATCACTACTTCGTCATAGATGTAAGTAGATGTCACATTAAATCCTGCGCTAGTTAATTCGTTAAGCGCTTGATCACTATTTTTGCCAACGTAAGAGACAAGGTCAAATGTTTCAACGCCCTTACTCACAACAAGGTCCACGAGGGTGTCTCGCTTTACCTGAGTTCCTTCTTTTGGTGATGACGAGATAATCAAACCTTTGGCAACCTTGGAGTTAAAGACTTCGGTGATATCTCCTGCTCGCAAAGGTGTTTTTGCTATTAACTTCAGGGCAGATTCAGTGGTGATATTTATCAGCGAAGGCACTGCATAACGTTCTGCGCCCTTGGAAACCGTCAGTGAGACGGTACCGCCCGGAGCTATTGAATCTCCAGCTGAAGGTTGCGTTGAGATGATTCGACCTTTCGGTATCTCCTCATCAAAACGCTCTTCCACAATTGTGGTCTGCAAACCAAGGCCAACGAGCGTGGTATTGGCTTGTTCGACGTTGGCACCTACAACAGATGGGAACTTCACTGATGCGCCAGGGCCGGCCAAAACCCACCACCCGGTACCAGCAAGGAGAAGAGCAAGACCTGCTGCAATCCAGCGATTACGTTTTACTCTTTTGCTTACTTTTCTTCGAGCCTTCACTTGTTCTGTAGTCTCTGGAGTTTGCACGATCGGCGAAGAAGACGGAAGTTTTCCTGAACGCTTCTTACTCTTCTCTCGCATTGGTGCAATGGGAATATCTAATTCAAGACTGAGTTGCGGGCCGGCAGGATTGAGTGCGTGTGAAATAGCAAGTAGCGCAGCATGAAACTCCTGGGCATCGCGTGGACGCTCATCGGGATCGACGCGTGTTGCGCGATAGATAAGGTCATCAAGTGCTGGAGGAACATTCTCAACAAGTGAACTAATGCGAGGAACCTGAGAGTTGACATGCATAAAGGCAATCTGAATTGGTTCATCACCCTCAAATGGTTTGCTTCCTGTGAATATTTCAAAAGCGGTAATCGCTGCTGAGTACACATCACTTCGTGAATCTGCAATTCCTCGCGATACTTGCTCTGGAGAGAGATACGAAACGCTCCCTAAGATCACACTCGACTCCGCGGTCATGGTACTTCCAATGAGAGCGCCCTTTGCCAAGCCAAAGTCGGCAATCTTGATACGGCCCTCTTTGGAAACAAGAATATTTTCAGGTTTAACATCGCGGTGAACGATTCCTAATTTATGTGCAGCACCTAAGGCGCTCAACACCGGAAGTAAAAACTTAATTCCATCTGCAATCGGAATGCTTCCGCGCTCAGTTAAATACTCTCGCAGCGTATGTCCGACCACCATCTCCATCACTATGAAGACCGCCGGTACTCCACTCTGATTCCACCCTTGATCCTGCACCGAAACAATATTCGGGTGACTGAGCGCAGCGGCAGCCTTAGCTTCACGAATAAACCGTTCGACGAATTGTTCATCTTGCGCAAGATGAGAGTGCATGATTTTGACGGCAACGCGACGATCAAGTCGAGTGTCGAGGGCTTCGTAGATCGTAGCCATTCCTCCTGAGCCCATCTGGCTGAGGAGCTGATAGCGCCCATCAATGAGATGGCCAGTGAGATCAGACATGAGTGAATTTTATGTTGAAAGGATGAATTCAGAGCGCTCTTTCGTGCGATCACTAGCGAAGTGTTGCCGTTGTTGATCAAGCCAACCCTTCATCGACTCAGAAATCTGATCACCATCGCGTTCGATTACGCGCTGGAATCCGATTATCGGATCAAGATCGATCCAGATAGAAGTCGAGAGAAACTCTTCAATTGCCATTTGCGAGCTACCCACACCTTCTAGGATCAATAGAGATGTGCTCGCACAATGGCGCGGTGGATCAAAATCATTCTGTGACCAGTTGAAGGGGGAGTAGATCAGATCCTTCCCGGCTTTATGAGAACTCGTGATCCACGTTAATGATTCGGTAAGTGATGTGCCGAGCGCGTCATCCCACCCAGCGTAGAGATCATCCATATGTATGACGGTAATCGTGAAGTCTGGAGCCAGAGCAAGAGAGAGTGTTGCAGCAAGAGTTGTCTTCCCCGCCCCAGCCGGTCCATCAATTGCGATGATTGGTTGATCAGATATCTTACAAATATCAGTGAGTGCTGCGATAAGTTCCATACCACTGCCTCCACCCGACCGCTGCAACGATTGTAAATATCAGATAGAGGCCAGACGTGAGGTAGAGCTCTTGTGAATAAAAGAGCGCCGTGTATCCAATATTGATCACAAGCCACATAGGCCACGCCTCGTACTTTTGGTAAACCATCAGCATCTGAGCGGTGATCGAGGCAAAAAGCAATACTGCATCGGCATACGTTGCAGCTGCACCCACACGATCAAGTAATGGCCCAAGAAGAAGAGTGAGTACGGCAATAGCTAGGAGTGAGTAAAGTCGATACGAATTCTTGAGTCGGCCAGGTATGGCACCTTTCTTGCCCCAGCCAAACCAGCCAGCAATCGCTGCTGCGATGAAAACAATTTGTAGAACGGCAGAGGCGAAATACTCTGATTGGAAGAAGAAGATTCCATAGAGCGCGCTTCCCACTACCCAGAATGGCCAGGTAATCCGTTTTCCGGTAACTCCGAGAGAGACTGCGATGAATGAGACGGCTGCTGCAAATATTTCTAGGGTAGACATGAGTGATTCCTTTCCACATCCGCATTACCGGACGGGTCTAGCGGTCGATCTCACCTTGAGATCCTCTCAGCAGCGCTTGTATCAAGCGCATGTGCTCCCGCGTTTTTAGTTTAGCGCACGCCGAGCAGAAAGTGCTTGTAGATAGGCCTTTCCTGCGACACGAATACGGCGGGCCATTGAGGTTTGCGCCCGCTTATTAAAGATGTCGTACCCAATCGCTTCTACTTCATCAACAATTCCACAGTAAAGCTCGCTAGCGGCGCGAATACAGGGCCGACTTGTGGGATGCAGTAGATCAATACCGGGATCGGCTTCTTTCTGTAACTCGCGCACACGAGCAATTTGAAATTTAAGCGCATTTACTATCTCAGGAGTTAGCTTGCGGGCGTAGAGCATCTCTTGATCCACACCATCGGCAGCGAGTTCATCAAGGGGCAGATAGATACGCCCTCTATCAAGATCCTCGGAGACGTCTCTAATAAAGTTTGCCAACTGGAAAGCGATACCAAGTTTTTCCGCCGGAAGATACGCCTCTTCAGAAAGTGGCCCAAGAATAGGAACCATTTGCAGGCCAATGACTGCCGCTGAGCCGTAGACATATTCGCTCAAATCTTTATATGTGGCGTAGGAGGCAACGGTTAAATCCATCTCCATTGAGTGAAGGAAATCGACAAAGTGTTGATGGGGGATATCAAATCGCCTTACGGTATCAACCAGGGCAGCACCTACAGCATCGTGACTTTTTCCAATGGCCAAGTCATTGAGTACACCAGAGCTCCACGTATTGAGAACTTCTGCTTTTTCTTCGGGGGTAAGTGTTGATGCTAAATCGTCAACGATTTCATCGGCATATCTAGCGAAACCGTAAAGCGCATGAACAAATGGCCGCTTTCCCTTTGGCAACAATAAAGTTGCAAGGTAATACGTTTTTCCATGTAAAGAGTTCAGTCTCTTGCATTCGCTATACGATGCCCGCAAGGCAGGATCTAAAATCCCTGCAGCATCTAACTCGTTCATTACTTAACAGGTCCGACGATTCGTTCGGCGGCAAGGCGTCCTGAGATCAAGACCATAGGAACTCCCACTCCTGGCTGAGTTCCAGATCCAGCAAAGACAATATTTTCAAAACCGGCAGCGATGTTACGTGGTCTAAACGGTCCAGTTTGAAAAAAAGTGTGCGCACTTGCAAACGGCGCTCCGCGCTCCATTCCTTGAGCTTGCCAATCAAGTGGTGTTGTCATTACTTCGGTCTCAATACCGGCGCTGAAATCGGTATAACCGCGATCCTCAAGAGTCTTAATCATCTGATCACGGTATGGACCAGCTTGCTTCTTCCAATCAATATCGGCATCAAGGTTTGGGGTCGGATAGAGAATGTAATACGACTCTTTACCAACAGGAGCTAGGGAAGGATCATCCTTGCTCGGAATTGTGACGAGTACGGAAGGGTCAGTCATGAGTACTTTCTTTTTGATTAGTTCATCAAATACGCCATCCCACGATTGCCCAAAGTGAATATTGTGATGAGCGGTGTGCTCATATTTCTTTGACGATCCAACAAGTAAAGTCACACAGGAAGGCGAGTACTTAAGGCGCTTGATATTCAGCGGAGTTTTACCGAGAAGATCGCGCCAGACAACAGGTAAGTCTGGATTCATCACTAGGGCATCACACTCATAACGCTCACCAGTTGCAGTTGTCACTGCACGAGCACGTGAATTCACAACTTCTACGCCGGTGACCTCTGTGTTGTACTTAAAGGTCACTCCGTGCTTTTCGGCCGCCGCCGCCAGTGCGCGCGGAACTGCATGCATTCCACCCTTAGGAAAGAAGACACCATTAACAGAATCCATATAAGCAATGACTGCATAGATAGCAAGTGCTTGCTGTGGGCTCACGCCGGCGTACATAGCTTGAAATGAGTAGACCTTCTGGAGGCGTGGATCCTTGAGGAACTGATTTACCTTCGGCGCAAGTCGTCTAAAGCCACCGAGTGCGACTAGTCGAGCAAGATTTGGGGTGAGGAGATTAAGCGGTGAATCAATATTGCGATCAATAAAATCGTTCATCTCATACTTATATAGCTTCGTGACAAAATCTACGTAGCGACGATAACCAAGTGCTTCTTCAGCACTTACCGTTCGTCTAATTTCCTCTTCCATCTCTGCAGTATTTGCATGAACATCAATAACGCTGCCATCGTGATAAAACGCACGATAGAGAGGCTTTACCGGCGTTAGTTCTAGCCAATCTTTCATATCTTCACCGACGCATGAGAATGCATCTTGAATAAGAGAGGGCATGGTCAGAACTGAAGGGCCAGTGTCGAAGGCATACCCATCTTTTTGAAGGAGTCCATTACGACCCCCGGGAACACTTTCGCGCTCTAGAACTGTCACTTTGCGTCCTGCACCGGCAAGGCGTAGCGCAGCACTTAAGCCAGCAAGACCAGCGCCGACAACAACGACATGATCTGTGGGTCCCTTAATGCGTGCAACCATGGTGGTTCCTAACTCTTTCGCGCAGTTGCACTAGCTGCAAGTGCTGATAACAATTCTTGGGAATCAGATGCAATCTCATGAGATTTCGCTGCCTGCAATGCGTCATACGTTAATTTCTCAATTAACCCTTCAACACTTTCTACAGCGCTACTTTCCATGATGATGCCCCGAAGCACCTCAATGATCTCATGAGACAGATCAGGGCGCCCGAGATAGGAATTCAGCTCTTTTCGTCCGGCATCGGTGGTGCGCTCCATGGCCATCGCGATCAAGACTGTGCGCTTTCCTTCACGCAAATCATCTCCAGCAGGTTTTCCAGTGATAGCTGGATCACCAAAAATTCCTAAGAGATCATCGCGCAGCTGAAAAGCCTCACCGAGAGGCAGGCCATACTCAGATAACTTCCAGTTGAGCGGATTATCTTTGCTCGGGCTTGCCAGAGCAATCGCGGCACCTAAATGGAGCGGGCGTTCAATACTGTACTTGCCAGATTTAAATCGTGCGATACGGAGAGATCGCTCTACGCTAAAACTTTTCTCGCCCGCCTCGCGAACATCAAGATATTGCCCGGCCATCAATTCAATTCTCATTTCATCATGAATATCTAGCGCACTTAACAATTGTTCCGATGAGATTCCAGATGTGTGAAGCATGTGATCGGATTGCACCAGCGCAAGATCACCCAAGAGAATGGCAGCGGCAGCGCCAAATTGTTCCGATAGTCCAGCAAGGGCTTGATCTTGATGAAGGTTTTCAAAGCGTCTGTGGATCGCAGGTTTCCCGCGGCGAGTATCGGAGGCGTCCATAAGATCATCGTGAATGAGGGCACACGCTTGTAAGAATTCAAGACTTGCAAATGCTTTGATCTCGTGTGGACCCACAACTTTGCCAGCTGCTCTATGTCCTGCATATGCAAAGAGCGGACGCAATCGTTTCCCGCCATCCAGAATGAACTCTTCTAACCCATCGCAGACGGGGGCTAATTGCGAACCAATAGTTGTCAGATGTACTCGCGCATCGGCAAGGTATGACGCCAAGGCTGCCTGTACTTGTTCACGTACCGCTACAAGTTCATCCATAACCTGACTATTCACGGGGGCAACGGTACCCTGACGACGTGAGGATGCGACCTGAAAAGACTATGTACTCATTTGAGTTTTTTCCACCAAAAGATCTCGCTGGGGAAGAACGCCTGTGGCAAGCTCTAGAAACTCTGGCACATCACGCCCCTGATTTCGTCGCCGTCACCTACGGTGCCGGGGGTGGAACTCGAGACCGAACCATACGAATCACTTCAGAGATCACAGCACGTACCAAGATTCCAACTGTTGCACATCTGACATGTGTTGGTTCAACACGTGCAGAACTCATTGAAATTCTTAATCGTTACACCGATGCCGGAATAAAAAGTATTTTGGCACTTCGCGGAGATCCTGTTGGTGGACCCCGCGCTCCATGGACGCCGGTAGATGGTGGGCTCACTCATGCCGACGAATTAATTACGCTCGCGAAAGAGCATGGCGATTTCACGATTGGCGTTGCGGCGTTTCCCGACGGACATCCAAATTCTGGAGGAGATTTCAACAAAGATATTGATGTCTTGCTTCGAAAAGAATCTCTGGGCGCTTCATTTGCGACCACTCAATTTTTCTTCGACATCGATAAATGGAAACGCTTAGTTGACACCCTAGAGTCTCGTGGTTCAGCGCTACCAATTATTGCTGGAGTATTGCCGGTTACCAATGTAAAACTTCTCACGAAGATGGCAGAACTTGGTGGAACACCGATTCCGCAGTCGATAGCCGCGCGGTTTGCAGCGGTTGAAGATAATCCAGATGATGTTCGTAAACTCGGAGTAGAGATCGCGCTAGATCTTTGCAATGACCTTATCGATGCAGGTGCGCCGGGAATTCATTTTTACACGATGAATAGCTCGACTGCCACAAGTGAGATCTTTACATCTCTACAAGATCGGCGCTAGAAAATGAAGCGTGATGAATTTTTCACAGTATGGTCAAAGCTTCATCTAGGAGCTGACGTCACAGGTATTGTTAAAGGTTGGCTGACTATTTCCTACGGAATCGCTCGAGCGCTCAATTTTCTACGGGTTACCCCCAACATGCTTACTCTGGGAGGGATTCTTTTCGCAGCGGCGGCACTGTTTTACCCAACTTCAATCATTGCTCTCATCTGTTTGATTCTCTCGCTTATCTGCGATGGGGTTGATGGAAGCGTTGCTATCATCGGAAAGCGCCATAGCAAACTCGGTGCAATCGCTGATTCAATTGCAGATCGAATCACTGAAGCACTCTGGTTTATTGCTCTTTATCAATGGGGGATTCCAACAGAGATTTGTTTAGCCCTCTTTGCTCTTGCACTCACACAAGAGTATGCGCGTGCGCGCATGGCTTCACTTGGCTACGATCAGATTGGTGTTGTGACCATTGCAGAAAGACCCGTGCGAGCAAGCGCTATCGCAATCTTTATGGTCCTTGATTTACTTAATTTTTCCTTCGCCCCGATAGCTATCTATATATTTACAGCAATGGCTCTCTTTAGTGTCTATCAAGTAATGAAGGCTGCCCGAGGCTATCTCGTTCAATAATTGCTTGCGCCACAATTTCTGCACTGAGTCCCACTAGTGGAAGACCACCACCAGGATGGGCTGATCCACCCACACAGAAGAGGCCCTTAAGCGGGCTTCGGTTCTTTGCGCGATTAAATGCGCTACGAGCCCCATTGCTCGATGTTCCGTAAATTGAACCACCGGGTGCCATCACGCTCTTTTCCAAATCGGCAGGTGTGCGGATCTCCAATAACTCAAGGCGATCACGTACCGAAATTCCTCGAGATTCAATGAGGTCGATAATTCTCTGAGCATACTCTTGCGC
>JBIPNL010000049.1:0-8228 GCA_044373255.1 Candidatus Planktophila sp.
TCCAAGCGCTAGTCAGCGCAAGCCGTGAAAGTGATTTCGGAAATGCGCGCCGCGTAACGAGCGGTCTTGATTCAGCCCGTACCTCAATGACTTTAGCTGTTCTTGAATTGCGCGCAGGCGTACGAGTCGGTGGTCGAGATGTATATGCGGCAACTGTTGGCGGTATGAAAATGTCAGAGCCGGCGGCAGATTTAGCACTTGCTCTCGCAGTTGCATCTGCTGCTAAAGGTCTAGCGCTCCCGCCTGATCTGGTTGCTATCGGTGAAGTCGGGCTGGCCGGTGAGATTCGTAAAGTAAGTGGTGTCTCGCGCAGATTAGCTGAGGCATATCGACTTGGATTTAAGAAAGCGCTTGTTCCATCAGGGAGCGATGTAAAAATTGATGGCATGGAGATCATCGAAATCTCTCGACTTGATCAAGGCCTAAAGAGGGTAGCGATCTCTGGCGAATGAAATCTCTTCATCAACCAGTATTAAATTGGTATAAAGAGAATAAACGCGATCTTCCGTGGCGCGGTTCAGATCCTTGGGGCGTACTTGTCAGCGAAATTATGTTGCAGCAGACTCCTGTTGCACGTGTTCTACCCATCTACATCCAATGGATGACGCGTTGGCCAACGGCGGCATCTCTTGCCCAAGCTACACCTGCCGAAGTAATCACAGCGTGGGGGCGGCTTGGTTATCCGAGGCGGGCACTGCGCTTACATGAATGTGCCAAAGTTATTGCTACCGAACATAATGGCGTGGTTCCATCGTCAGAGATTGAGTTAAGAAAACTGCCAGGCGTTGGTGAATATACAAGTGCGGCCTTAATTGCATTTGCCTTTAGCGGTCGATCACTTGTTCTCGATATCAATATCAGGCGACTCTTTTCTCGCGTGATCGATGGTGTCGAAACTCCTAAAGCTGCACCGACAAAATCAGAACGTGTTGAACGAGAGAAGTTAATCCCAGAGAAAAACGCAGCAATCTGGGCAGCTGCAACAATGGAAATCGGCGCACTCATCTGCACCGCTAAGAAACCAAAGTGTGGTGTATGTCCGTTAGCTGATCAATGTAAGTGGCGAAGTCTTGATTTTCCATTATCGGATCAACCAAAGCGCACTCAAACCTGGCATGGAACAGATCGACAATGCCGAGGTGTGATTGTTCAAGCGTTACGTGAAAACTCTGCGCTGAGCAAAAAAGAGATCAACTTGCTCTGGGATGTTCCCTCGCAGGTAGAAAAAGCGCTGCTGACGCTCTTAGAAGATGGCTTAGTTGTATCAATTGCAGGGCAACGATTCTCGCTCCCCCAACGCTGAAGTAAGGGTAAAATTCTCCAATGGATCACCTCAGCGGACTCAGGGCAGCTCTCGGCGATAACGCCTCACTTATTAGCGATCCCGAGATCACCGCGACATATTCAAAAGATCAGGCACCATTTGCAGCTCATCAACCTGCAGCCCTTGTTCTCCTTGCTAAATCAACGGAAGAAGTTTCGCGATCGGTGGCATATGCCAATACCCATAACATCCCAGTGGTTGCACGCGGTGCCGGTAGCGGACTTTCTGGTGGTGCAAATGCAACATCTTCCTCCCTTGTTATCTCCCTTGAGAAGATGAACTCGATCATTGAAATTGATGAGACAAATATGATTGCCCGCGTTCAAGCAGGTGTTGTCAATCTTGATTTAGATAAGGCGGCAGAACTTAAGGGGCTGGCTTATCTTCCCGATCCTGCCAGCCGCGATTGGTCGACTATTGGTGGAAATGCCGCAACTAACGCCGGTGGAATGTGTTGCGTTAAATACGGCGTCACATCAGCTCACGTTCGCGCACTCACCGTTGTGATGGCAGATGGTCAGATTATTCACTTGGGGAGTGCGACAAAGAAGGCTGTTACCACTTTAGATCTGACTCGCTTAATGATTGGCTCTGAAGGAACGTTAGGAATCATTACCGAAATTGTTGTTGGTTTAGCTGTTCGCCCTGAGACGCCAGCAACAATTATTGCCACCTTTCCACATATCAAGAGCGCCGCAGCTGCAGCAGCCGCTCTTTTGAAATTTAAGCCCTCGATGTTAGAAATTATCGATCAGACAACTCTTAAGGCAGTTGAGTCGTGGCATCCACTGGGATTTGAGATTGCAGGATCTGTTCTCTTAATGCAGTTAGATGAAGATCAAGATCGCGCAGATGAAGTACTTAAGCTCTGTGAAAGTTTTGAGATGATTGATGGCGCAGCCTCTACTGATGCCGCCGATGCCGTTGAATTCATCCGCGTTCGCAAACTCGCATATCCAGCGCTGGAACGCCTTGGGGCAACTCTCCTTGACGATGTTGCAGTTCCCATTTCAAAGATCGCTGAGCTAGTTGAACGAGTTGAAGCGCTCTCCACAAAGTATGACCTCACTATCGGAATCTTCGGCCATGCCGGTGATGGAAATATGCACCCCACAATCGTTCACGATCACGGCGACCTCAAGGCGCAAGAGCGGGCAATTGCAGCCTTCGGCGAGATCGTTGAGATCGCACAATCACTCGGTGGAACCGCATCCGGAGAACACGGAATCGGCTCAATCAAGCAGGGGTTTGCCGCCGCTGAACTCTCTCCTGCCGTTATTGAGTTACAGAGAGCCATTAAGAAAGCCTTTGACCCTAAAGGAATTCTTAATCCGGGTAAGAAACTTCCTTAATAATTAAGCAGTTGGTGCTTCAGCAAGATCTTCTGGTGAGTCAGGCAACGTTGTCTTCGGCGCACCAGTGAATGTAAATGTTGCATCCGGTCCGTCTCCATCAACATCGACGACAATGATCTCGCCTGCCTTGAGTTCGCTAAAGAGAATTCGCTCAGATAGCGGATCTTCGATTTCGCGCTGAATTGTGCGACGCAATGGACGCGCACCAAGCATCGGATCGTATCCACGTGCAGCCAAGAGATCCTTAGCGCCTTGTGTGAGTTCGATTCCCATATCTTTAACCTTAAGTCGCTCATCAAGATTTGCGACCATGAGATCAACGATAGAGATGATCTGCTCTTTGGTGAGCTGGTGGAAGACAATGACATCATCGATACGGTTAAGGAATTCTGGGCGGAAGTGTGACTTCAGTTCATCACTCACCTTTGCCTTCATCCGCTCGTAATTTGTGAGATCGTCATCAGAGTTGGCAAAACCTAAGCCCGCACCCTTTGAGATATCGCGCGTTCCAAGGTTTGTTGTCATGATGATGACAGTATTTTTGAAGTCAACTGTGCGACCTTGTGAATCGGTCAGGCGACCATCTTCTAATACTTGAAGAAGTGAGTTAAAGATATCTGGGTGTGCCTTTTCGACCTCATCAAAGAGAACAACTGAGAATGGGCGACGGCGTACCTTTTCAGTGAGCTGTCCGCCTTCGTCATAGCCGACATACCCTGGAGGTGCACCGAAGAGACGGGATGCGGTGTGACGCTCTGAGTATTCAGACATATCAAGCTGAATAAGCGCGCTCTCATCACCGAAGAGGAAAGATGCAAGGGTGCGAGAGAGCTCAGTCTTGCCGACTCCTGATGGGCCAGCAAAGATAAATGAGCCACCAGGGCGCTTTGGATCTTTGAGACCGGCACGAGTACGGCGAATAGCTTGTGAGAGAGCCTTGATCGCTTGATCTTGTCCGATCACGCGACGGTGGAGCTCATCTTCCATACGGAGAAGACGTGCTGTCTCTTCCTCAGTTAACTTAAAGACTGGAATACCAGTCGATGCCGAAAGAACCTGAGCGATGAGTTCTTCATCAACCTCAGTCACCTTATCGAGATCTGTTGCTTTCCAATTCTTCTCAGCGGCGCTGCGTTCTTCGATAAGTGATTTCTCTTTATCGCGAAGAGCAGCAGCTCCTTCAAAATCTTGTCCATCAATTGCAGATTCCTTCGCCTTGCGAGCGGCAGAGATTTTCTCATCGAATTCGCGAAGTTCAACAGGTGCTGTCATGCGCTTAATGCGAAGACGTGAACCTGCCTCATCAATGAGATCAATCGCCTTATCTGGCAGGAAGCGATCTGAAACATAACGATCTGCCATATTTGCAGCAGCTGCTAGCGCACCATCTGTGATCGAGACGCGGTGGTGAGTTTCATAGCGATCGCGCAGACCCTTAAGAATTTCAATGGTGTGAGCAACAGATGGCTCTTTGACCTGAATTGGTTGGAAGCGGCGCTCTAGCGCAGCATCCTTTTCGACATGCTTGCGATACTCATCAAGAGTTGTGGCACCAATTGTCTGCAACTCACCACGAGCAAGCATCGGCTTCAAGATGCTGGCAGCATCAATCGCACCTTCTGCAGCGCCTGCGCCAACAAGTGTGTGAATTTCATCGATAAAGAGAATGATGTCACCGCGTGTTTTGATCTCTTTGAGTACCTTCTTCAAGCGCTCTTCAAAGTCACCGCGATAGCGAGAGCCGGCAACGAGTGCACCTAAATCAAGAGAATAAAGTTGCTTATCCTTAATTGTTTCAGGGACATCATTTTTTGCAATTGCTTGGGCTAGCCCTTCAACAACTGCAGTCTTTCCAACGCCCGGTTCACCAATAAGAACTGGGTTGTTCTTTGTGCGACGAGAAAGAATCTGCATCACACGTTCAATTTCATTATCGCGACCGATTACAGGGTCAAGCTTTCCTTCGCGTGCAGCTGCGGTGAGGTTGCGACCGAATTGATCAAGCACGAGAGACGTTGATGGTGTTCCTTCGGCTGGTCCGCCTTGTACAACCGTCTCTTTTCCTTGGTAACCAGAGAGAAGTTGAATAACTTGTTGGCGAACACGGTTGAGATCTGCGCCAAGTTTGACCAACACTTGAGCAGCAACGCCTTCACCTTCACGGATAAGGCCGAGCAAGATGTGCTCTGTACCGATGTAATTATGTCCAAGTTGAAGTGCTTCACGGAGTGAGAGTTCGAGAACTTTCTTAGCGCGTGGAGTAAATGGAATATGTCCTGATGGAGCCTGCTGTCCTTGACCGATGATTTCTTCGACCTGGGCACGCACAGCTTCTAGTGAGATACCGAGAGATTCAAGACCTTTTGCGGCAACGCCTTCGCCTTCATGGATCAGGCCGAGCAAGATGTGCTCCGTGCCGATGTAGTTGTGATTGAGCATGCGTGCTTCTTCTTGAGCCAAGACAACTACGCGTCGGGCTCGATCTGTAAAGCGCTCAAACATCGGTAGACCTCGTTTCCGTGAATTAACTGCCGTATCGCTAGCCTATAACTTCGCCCAGCGCTGGCGCGAGGTGAAAGGTGTGCATGGGTTAGAACCCCAGATCTGGCGCCCTTATTCCCTGAAATTGGCTATATCTAGGGCGTGATCTAGGGCTCCCAAGCGCCTTTTAGAGGACTTTGAGCATGCGGGTATTGCCCAAGGTGTTGGGTTTAACAGATTCCAGATCCAGGAACTCAGCGACTCCGGTGTCATAGGAACGCAGGAGCTCGGTGTAAACATCGGGAGCAACTGGGGTGCCATGGATTTCCTCAAATCCGTGGCGAGCAAAAAAAGCTGTTTCAAAGGTGAGGCAGAAAACTCGCGAGACACCAACTGTTCGAGCGCGATTGATAATTGCCTCAAGAATTTGATGACCTACACCTTGTCCTTTGAGATTATCAACAACTGCCACGGTGCGAACTTCGGCGAGATCTTCCCAAAGAACGTGAAGCGCTCCGCAACCAACAACTTCATTTCCATCAACTGCAACAGTAAATTCTTGAACATCTTCATAGAGCATGACTGTCTCTTTATTGAGAAGACGACCACCTAATGTGTAAGTATCAATGAGTGCGCGAATCCCCGGAATATCTTGGGTACGTGCTGGGCGAATTTCAATAGCCATTAATCTGTCTCAGGCTTTACCAATGGGAACAATATTGTTTCGCGAATTCCAAGTCCTGTGAGCGCCATCAATAAGCGATCGACGCCCATTCCCATTCCACCCATTGGCGGCATGCCAAACTCCATGGCACGTAAGAAATCTTCATCAAGTTGCATCGCTTCAAGATCACCCTTTGCGCCAAGCTCTGCCTGCTCGATCAGTCTTTCGCGTTGGATCACCGGATCAACGAGCTCTGAATATCCAGTTGCTAACTCAAAGCCATCAACGTAGAGATCCCACTTTTCAACAACGCCTGGAATCTCACGATGTGCGCGGACAAGAGGCGATGTATCTACTGGATAGCCCATGACAAAAGTTGGCTCGATCAATTTATCTTGTGCAACATGCTCAAATATCTCTTCGGCTAGCTTTCCGGTAACCCATTTAGGATCGATCTTCATCCCTAGCTTTGTCGCATATTTCTTGAGCTCTGCAATAGGTGTGAGTGCTGTGACAGTCTCTCCCACGCCTTCTGAGATCGCGTCATAGAGAGAGATCTCCCTCCACTGCCCACCAAGATCTGCCTCGCGCCCGTTCATATGTGTGACTACGTGTGATCCAGAGACCGCCTTCGCAGCGTTTTGAATAAGTGAACGAGTGAGATCGGCGATTGTGCGCCAATCACCAAATGCTTGATATGTCTCAATCATCGCAAATTCTGGCGAGTGAGAAGAGTCAGCACCTTCATTACGGAAGTTACGGTTAATTTCAAAGACTCGCTCAAGTCCGCCAGCTACACAGCGCTTGAGGAAAAGTTCTGGTGCAATGCGCAGGAAAAGGTCAATGTCATAGGCATTTGAAAAAGTCTTAAATGGGCGGGCGGCAGCGCCACCGTGCATCACTTGCAACATAGGCGTTTCAACTTCAATAAATTCTTGACTGGTGAAAGTCTCACGCAGTGAACGCATCACCTGAGGGCGAAGGCGCGCAACGGTTCGTGCTTCAGGACGAACAATCAAATCAACGTAACGCATACGAACACGTGTCTCTTCTGACATCGGTTTATGGTCATTAGGTAGCGGACGTAATGACTTGGAAGCCATCATCCATGTATTTGCAAGTAGCGAAAGTTCGCCGCGTTTAGAGGTGATAACTTCACCTGTAACACTGACGATATCGCCCAGATCAACATCACTCTTCCAGGCATCGAGTTGCGCTTGACCTACTTTATCTAGAGATAGCATCGCCTGAATTTCAGTGCCATCACCTTCGCGAAGAGTGGCAAAACAGAGTTTTCCAGTGTCGCGCTTAAAAATAATTCGACCCACAAGTGATGCTTGATCACCTGTTGCAGTATCAGTTTCTAAATCTTTGTATTTTTCACGAACGGCTGCAAGTGAATGAGTGCGAGGAACGGTAACCGGATATGGCTCTATCCCACGGTCAATAAGGTTGACACGCTTCTCACGACGAATGCGTAACTGTTCAGGAAGATCATCCTCAGCAGGTACGTGCGGCTCTGTGCTCATAAGGGTTGCAGTCTACCTATTAGAGATTTTTCTCGTGAATGAGGCGCAATCCAATAAGGGTTAAATCAGGCTCATATTCATCAATTGTGGTGCTGACATCAATGACGAGCGGAGCCAATCCGCCAGTTGCAATCACAGTTGGGGCTTGGTCATAACTCAGGGCCAATTCGGCGGTGATCTTTTCTACAAGACCATCTACCTGGCCTGCAAAACCAAAAATCGTTCCTGATTGCAGGGCTTCAACAGTGTTCTTGCCGATGGCATTTTTTGGCCTAATCAGCTCGACTTTGCGCAATTGCGCAGCACGCGATGCCAGCGCATCAACAGAAATTTCAATACCTGGAGCAAGTGCGCCACCGAGGAATTCACCTTTAGGCGAGACAACATCTAGATTTGTAGATGTCCCAAAATCAACGACAATTGCTGGACCGCCATAAAGGGTGTGTGCTGCCAATGTATTGACGATGCGATCAGCGCCAATCTCCTTTGGGTTATCAACAAGAAGTGGGACGCCTGTTTTTGTCCCAGGTTCAACGATGGTTGTTGCGATATCTGAGTAATACGAAGCGATCATCGTGCGTAGCTCGCGCAGCGTTGCTGGAACAGTCGAACAAATTGATAAACCAGTCACTGTATATCCACTGACTAGTGCGTTGATTTGTAATGACATCTCATCCGATGTTGATCGTGGATCAGTCTTTACTCGCCAGGACTTGACAAGATCATCACCATCAAAGAGGCCTAAGACGGTATTTGTGTTTCCGACATCGATTGTGAGTAGCATTATTTCTCCGTTCGGGTTTCAAGACGTAGATCAAGACCAATATCAAGTACTGGTGCAGAATGTGTCAGCGCTCCGATAGCTAAATAGTCCA
>JBIPNL010000050.1:0-8156 GCA_044373255.1 Candidatus Planktophila sp.
AATCCGGCACGATTACCATCGCCCGTAGCGTCGGAAACATCACCTTTCCTTCACAGTTTTTATTAGTCCTTGCCGCCAACCCATGTCCCTGCGGAAAATTCACAGGCCGTGGATTGGGATGTAGTTGCTCATCGCTTCAAGTGCGCAGATACCTGGGAAAACTTTCCGGGCCTCTGATGGATCGCATCGATATGCGCATCACGGTTGAGCCGGTCGGACGGACAGATATTGCATCTACTGAACTTGGAGAATCTAGCGCTGTTATCGCCCAGCGAGTACTTACAGCTCGCTCTGTAGCGCGTGAACGATTTGCAGGAAGAGGATTCGAACTCAATAGCGCAATTCCTGCTCGCTCATTACGCACTGACTTTAAACCCGATCGGAGCGCTATGAACTTTCTGCATGATCATCTTGATCGTCAACTCTTAACGGCTCGCGGTCTCCACAAAGTAATTCGCCTGAGTTGGACATTGGCTGACTTAACGGGACGAAATCAACCAACCCTGGCCGATGTGATGAAGGCATACTCCTTGCGCGAAGGAGGGATATCGTGAATCCAGAGAAGGCTGCCCGATTAGAACTCTTTGCAGCGATTGAAGGAGGCAGTACTTTTTGGACGAGTGAGATTGCCTCTCAAGGAGTAATTCAAACCCTCCACTCAATCAAAGATGGTTTTTATCGCTCGAGCAAAGGTGAGAAGACCCTTTCGCAGATACATCCAGGTGGTGCCGACGAACTTTTGTCTCTCATTGACAACGCTGGCGGATCTTTTCTCACACCTGAAGATTTAGGTTGGCCCACTCAACTCAACGATCTAGCAGCAATGCCAATCGGACTCATTGTTAAGGGAAGAGTTGAATGTCTAAGCCAGCGCTCGATTGCAATTGTGGGAACGCGTAATCCGACACCGTATGGAGCACGTATCGCCAGTGATTTTGCCGCAGGTTTTGTTGATCGTGAATGGCTGATTGTCAGCGGTGGTGCATACGGAATAGATACTCATGCTCATAAAGGAGCGCTGATCGCAGAGGGCGTAACAATTGCCGTCATCGCTAGTGGGATCGACATTAATTATCCTGCTGGCAACGAGAGGCTCTTTTCAGAAATAGCCGAGCTAGGTGCGATCGTGAGCGAGGTAATGCCAGGTACTCCTGCATTTCCATCTCGATTTCTTACACGCAATCGAATTATTGCCGCACTATCAAAGAGTACGTTGGTGGTTGAAGCAGCCTTCCGTAGTGGCTCACTTCGCACTGCACGAGATGCGGCAGAGTTGCTGCGTCCTGTCATGGCGATTCCTGGTCCAATTAATTCACCAACATCTGAAGGCACTCATCGCTTAATTGGCGAGAGAGCGGCAGAGATCGTTACATCTGTAGCTGATGCGATAGAGCTGATTTCGTCACTAGAGGACTCGTTTAGGTAAATACCTTGCGCTGATGGGAGAATATTCCTATGAGTGAATTTCGTTCGGGCTTTGTCGCCATTGTTGGCCGCCCGAATACTGGTAAATCCACTCTCATTAATGCCCTAGTTGGTTCAAAGATTGCGATTACATCTCCGCATCCCAACACCACCCGTCACGCAATTCGCGGACTTATCAATGGTGATGATTTCCAGGCGGTGCTAGTTGATACCCCAGGTATCCACAAACCAAAGACTCTTCTTGGTCATCGCCTCAATGCCGTTGTCAGCGAAAATCTTGACTCTGTCGACATCATTGTGATGTGTCTGCCAGCAGATGAGACATCTGGTGCTGGAGATGTTTTCCTGGCACAAGAGATCGCTAAATATCCGCGTGCCAAGAAGTTTGCACTGGTAACAAAGACCGATCTCGTTTCGAAGAAGAATATTGCGGCACGCTTGCTGGGTATTAATGATCTTGCTGTGGGATTTACGTGGAATGAAATTGTTCCGATTTCAGCTGCCATTCACGATCAGATCGATCTACTTGCAACTCTTATCTCTAGAAATTTGCCGGCAGGGCCAGCCTTTTATCCCACCGATATGAAGAGCGATCAGAACATTGAACAGTTGATCTGTGAGCTAGTTCGAGAGGCTGCGCTAAGAGATGCACGAGAAGAACTTCCTCATTCAATTATGGTCACCATAGATGAGATGTCAGAACGAGAAGAAAAAGGCTCACGCCCCTTCTTTGATATCCATGCAACCATCCATGTCGAGCGAGATTCACAGACAGGTATCTTGCTAGGACATCAAGGTCAGCAGCTAAAAGATATTGGTATGCGAGCACGGGCAGATATCGAACGCGAGCTCGGGGCACGAATTTTTCTTGGCCTGCATGTCAAAGTTTCAAAGGAGTGGCAGCGCGATCCCAAGTTACTTGAAAGACTAGGTTTTTCTGAGAAGTAAGTTTTAGACCTTTTCGCGGCGATTAACTAGGTACGAGCCGATCATCACAAGCGGCAGCCCTACGCGGATTCCAATCGTAAGTTCTTCATTGAGAATAATGACTCCCAGAATGACAGCTATTGCAGTATTCCAATAAGTGACAACTGATGCGCGGGTTGGTCCAATCTCCTCAATCAGGGTAAAGAAGATGGCAAATGCGATTCCCGTAGAGAAGACTCCGAGTGCGATTACTGAGAGCGTAGCTTCTGTAGCAATCGCGCGATCAGGCCAAAACGCAATAGCCAATGGCAGATAGAAAATCGCCGTTATTCCCATAGCAACAGCGTTGATCGCAATCCCAGAGACGTCTGGAAGTTTTTCGCGAATCATGATGATGGCGTAGGCATAGGCAAAAGCTGCAACCAGGACCATGAGAATAGAGAGCGAATCTGAGGAACCAGTGATGCTTTCGATTCCAACAATTAAAACAACTCCGACGAAACCAATGCCAATCCCCATGAGACGATTAAAGCGAAGCGCATCTTTATCGCCCTGAAAGTATGTGATGAGCGTTGACCAAATAGGTACTGATGCAATCAGAAGTCCGGCTAAACCTGACGAAATCTTCTGCTCAGCGGTTCCGATGAGAAGCCATGGGATCACCATCTCGAGGAGAGCATAGAACGCTACATATTTGATCCCCTTGAGTGCAGCGAAGATAGATTTATCGCGTAGCGCGAGCGGGATAAGAATCAATGCGCCAATAAATACACGCCCGAAGACAACAATTACTGGTGGATATCCATTTGTTTCATCAACTGCTACCTTAATAAAGAGATATGGGACACCCCACACAATTCCAACCAGGGCGAAGATCAGAGCGCTCTTGCGTGACATTGGTGAATCCTCTTAGTTGGGCAACTGCATAAAGAGCACGCTGCGGTAGAGGCTGATACTAGTGCCTCTCAGCACTTCAGATGATGAGGTGAAAATCACCAGCTAACTGTTGCATCGCGCAGAATTCGATATTGTTCAAGAACATTCGGTGTTGCTTCAGCCTGAATAAGTGTGGCTTTACCTAGATTCCAGATGGGCGCTGAAGGTGTTCCTTGAAGTGCCCACGCTGCCTGACGTGCGGCGCCATCGGCGACATATTCTCCAGCAGGTGGAATCAGAACAGGTCGACCAAAGAGTGCGGATGCAATATGTCCTACTGCTGGATTCTTTGCTGCTCCACCAATGATCAGAATTCTCTTCACATCAACGCCAAGATCAATCAGTGATTGCACAGCATCGGCTAAACCTGCCAACATTCCTTCGATCATGGCGCGTGCAATATCTGCCGGATTGGAATTAGTGAGAGTCATTCCAGAAAAGACACCCGTGGCGTTAGGGCGGTTTGGTGTGCGCTCACCTTCGAAGTATGGAAGAAGTGAGAGTCCATGCGCACCGGGTACCGTCGAAAGCGCTAGCGCTCCAACTTCGTCGTGAGTTTTACCAAGAATAGAAGTAGCCGCATCAAAGATTCTCGCCGCATTGAGTGTGCATACAAGAGGTAAGAATCGACCAGTTGCATCTGCAAACCCAGCCACTGCTCCACTGGCATCATGCGTTGGAGTTGTGGAGACTGCGAAGGCAGTCCCGCTAGTACCGAGTGAAATAACAACGTCTCCAGGTTCGGCCTGCACCCCAAGTGCTGCTGCCGCATTATCTCCAGCACCTGCAGCCAATAGAATTCCTTGACTGGTTGTGCCTGCAAATACTGACGGCTCTGCGATTCTTGGTAGGAGAATTTCTCGATCAGATAAAAGTGCGCGGGCGAGAATATCTCGGCGGTATGTAGAAGTTGTTGGATCAAAATATCCAGTGCCTGAAGCATCGCTTCGATCTGTAAAGAGCTGAGAAAAATCCCTTCCGCCCTGCAGCTGCCACGATAACCAATCGTGGGGGAGTGCGATTGCATGAACTCGATCAGCGTTCGACTTTTCATTCTCGGCCATCCAGCGAATCTTTGAGGCGGTAAATGATGCGACAAGAACAGAACCAACTGCTTGCGCCATTGACTCCTGGCCACCCACCTCTGAATTGAGTGAACTTGCTTGAACTGCCGATCGCGTATCGTTCCAAAGAAGTGCGGGGCGAATCACCTGACCTGATTCATCTAGTGCGACCATTCCATGTTGTTGTCCGCCGATTGCTATAGCAGCGACATCGTCAATTCCACCCGCGTCCTTTACCGCGATATCAAATGCATTCTTCCAATGGAGTGGATCAACTTCGGTTCCATCAGGATGTGCTGCTCGCCCCTGACGCACTAACTCACCAGTTTCTGCCTTACGAATGACGACTTTTACAGACTGGGTCGAGGAATCTACGCCTGCGATGAGTTGTTTGGCCATGAGGCAAGGCTAGACTGTGCACGTCAACGTTGACCACTCTTTGGCTTAGTAATAAGCCGGTTTTTAAATCTTGGAGTAAAACTAAATGCGTATTGGTGTACTTACAGGCGGTGGCGATTGCCCAGGACTTAACGCAGTTATCCGCGCGGTGGTCAGAAAAGGCGTCAAGGAATATGGCCACGAGTTTGTTGGATTTAGAGATGGTTGGAAAGGCCCATTGGAAAATTACACAATGGAGCTTACATTGGAAACAACGCGTGGCATCTTGCCTCGAGGCGGCACAATCCTTGGTACATCACGTACCAATCCATTTAAAATCGAAAATGGAATTGAGCGAATTAAGGCGAACCTGGCAGATCAAGGTATTGATGCACTTATAGCAATTGGTGGAGAAGACACCCTTGGCGTTGCGACAAAACTTCATGCACTTGGAGTCAAAGTAATCGGTGTACCAAAGACAATCGATAACGATCTCAATAACACCGATTACACATTTGGATTTGATACCGCAGTCAATGTTGCTGTCGAGGCAATTGATCGACTTCATACCACCGCCGAGTCACATCACCGCGCACTTATTGTTGAAGTGATGGGACGTCATGCTGGCTGGATCGCACTTCACGCCGGAATAGCAGGTGGTGCCTCATGCATTCTGATTCCAGAGCTCAAGTTCTCTGTCGATAAGGTCTGTGAATGGGTTGAGTCTCGTTTTAAATCCTCTTATGCACCAATTATTGTTATTGCAGAAGGCGCGATTCCTCAAGATGGGGACATGATGATCAAGGATGGCGAGCTCGATGCCTTTGGCCATGTAAAGCTAGCGGGAATTGGTGAATGGCTAGCTGGTCAGATCGAAGAGAAGACTGGCAAAGAAGCGCGAACATCGGTTCTTGGTCACATTCAAAGAGGCGGCACTCCGACAGCATTCGACCGGGTGCTTGCCACCCGTTTCGGATTACAGGCGATCACTGCTGCATCCGAAGGAGACTGGGGAGTTATGGTGGCGCTGCATGGCACCGATATCGTCCGTGTACCCCTTGCAACAGCTACCGAACAACTCAAAACAGTTCCACTTGAGCGGTATAAAGAGTCTGAAATCTTCTTCGGCTAATTCTTATACAAGAACTCCACCCGACCTTCTATCCTTAGGACCATGATGACCTCACTTGACTCGCTTTTTGATGAAAGCCTTGTGGCTGCCCAACAACCGCAATGGCCAGGAGGAAGAGACGGTGCGCCAGTTCAGGCAGCTGTCACAAAGTTAAAATCTCTTCCGCCGCTCGTCTTTGCTGGTGAGTGCGATGATCTCAAGGCGAAAATTGCGCAAGCTGCCAGTGGAAATGCTTTCTGGCTTCAAGGTGGAGATTGTGCAGAGACATTCGCTGCCGCGACCGCTGACTCAATTCGCAATCGAATCAAGACTATTCTGCAGATGGCTGCTGTTTTGCAGTACTACTCAAGTATTCCCGTAGTCAAGGTTGGGCGAATGGCTGGGCAATTTGCAAAGCCACGATCAAATGATTTCGAAACACGTGGGGAAGTGACGCTTCCTGCCTATCGCGGCGATGCTGTGAATGATCTTGAATTTACGGAAAGTGCGCGCACTCCAAATCCGCAGCGTCTTGTAGATGTCTACAACACATCGGCGGCAACACTGAACTTAGTTCGTGCATTTACTCAAGGCGGATTCGCTGATCTTCGACGTGTACACGAATGGAATAAAGGGTTTATCCGTGATTCAAGTGTGGGTGATCGATATGATGCCATGGCGAAAGAGATTGACCGCGCTCTGAGCTTTATGAAATCTGCAGGAGTAGATCCTGAATCATTTAAGAGCGTAGATTTTTACTCAAGTCACGAAGCGCTCATTCTTGAGTATGAGAAGTCACTGACCCGCATTGATTCTCGTACCGGAAATCCTTATGACGTTTCAGCGCACTTCCTCTGGATTGGTGAGCGAACTCGCCAATTAGATGGCGCTCATGTGGATTTTGCGTCAAAGATTACAAATCCAATCGGTGTCAAACTTGGTCCAAAGTCGACCGTTGATGACGCACTCCGACTTATTGATCGCCTTGATCCTAATCGTGAGCCAGGACGTCTGACATTTATCACACGCATGGGTGCTGGAAAAATTCGCGAATCACTTCCTGCTCTTGTAGATGGTGTTACCAAATCAGGTGCACAGGTTCTCTGGGTCTGCGATCCGATGCACGGAAACACATTTGAAACTGCAACAGGCTATAAAACTCGTCAATTCGATGATGTGATGGATGAAGTCAAAGGATTCTTTGAAGTTCATAAATCTCTAGGCACCCACCCAGGTGGTATCCACATCGAGCTCACCGGTGATGACGTCACAGAATGCCTTGGTGGAGGAGAGAAGATCTCCGAAGCAGACCTAGCCTCCCGTTATGAAAGCGCATGCGATCCACGCCTGAATCACTCTCAGTCACTCGAACTGGCATTCCTTGTAGCTGAAATGCTGCGTGATCGTTAAGGATCTAGGTATGTCGCTCCAGATTGCAACACTCAAGACCCCCGTAGGGACGCTTAATCTGATCGCTGATGGCGAGGTTCTTCTTGGCGCTAATTTCTCCTCGATCAAAGCGCTGAAAGAAAGCGTGGATCAGAGTTACCTAGGGTCTGAGTTTACCTCTGTGAAAAAGATTCCAGGCATTTCACCGCTTATCAATGATTATTTCGCAGGCGATCTCACCGCTTTGAATGCAATCAAAGTAAGCCAACCCGGGGGAGAGTTTTCACAGGTTGCCTGGAAATCAATGAGAAAAGTTCGCGTGGGTACAGTTATTTCGTACTCGCAATTAGCCGAGAAGGCAGGAAGTCCTAAGGCAGTACGTGCTGCTGGCAGCGCATGCGCTAAGAATGCAATTGTCCTGGTTGTGCCATGCCACCGAATCGTTAAAACTGGGGGAGATTTAGGTAACTATGCCTACGGAGTAAATAAGAAATTGTGGCTCTTACGCCACGAGGGACTTCAATAAAATTTCAATTGCCTGTTCGCATTGCGCGTCATCAAAATCTCGATGAGTGACAAGGCGTGCAAAATGAGGACCAAGTGCGCCGATAAGTAGTCCTTTGCCCTTGGTGCGATCGGCAAGTTCGGCCGCAGTAAGTCCTAAGGCTTTGAGGTTTAAACCAACAATGTTTGTCTGGACTGTCAGAGGATCGACCAGGGAAGAATCAATGGATGCAATAGCAGTGGCGAGTGATTTAGCGCGACGATGATCATGAGCAAGATCTTGCAGATGGTGGGTTATTGCGTAGTCAGCAGCTGCTGCGAGAATTCCTACCTGTCGCATCCCTGCGCCGTAACGCTTGCGCCATACGCGCGCTGAGTCGATTCGATCTCTCGTTGATAACGCCATAGAGCCGATGGGAGCA
>JBIPNL010000052.1:0-8097 GCA_044373255.1 Candidatus Planktophila sp.
AAGACTGCAACAGTCTTACCCGTGATCTGGCCAAGAATGTCCCAGAACGCGCAATCAAGTCCAGCAGCGGCGCCATCGTGGGCCCAGTTGACTCCGCGTGGACGTGCCACTCGCCATGCCTCAGAGAGTGAGCGGCCAACCATGATGCGAGAGAACCACTCAACCCACGATTTGATGACTGGCGGACCACCGTAAGAACAAATCTCGCCATAGCCGATCTGCCCTTGGTCGGTTTCAACCACGACTATGTGAACATCGGCCTTAACCGCACGAATCGAGTGGGTTCCCCAGGCCTTATCTTTCTCATGCATTCGAGAGAGGAGAATGTTCTTCACCGATTTGATCTTTACATCAGGGTAGTTCTCTTGAATGAGTGAGTTCAAAGTCTTAGCCTCTCTAAGTGTTTCCAGAATGCTTGTCTTCAGCCTAAAAAATAATATAGGATCATATCTTCGGAGTCAATGGGGTATATATGCGAATAGATTCACACCATCACTTATGGGATCTGGCCATCTCACCACGTCCCTGGTTAGCAGGCGAAGTGCTTGCCGGAATTAGCCGAACTTTTTCCATGGACGATTTTTATAAAGAGCGAGCAACTGCTGGTATTGATCAATCGATTCTCGTTCAAACAATCTCTGAGTATGACGAGATGAAAGAATTCTTTGCTGTTGCAGCAGAGCATGAATCAGTAGTCGGTGTGGTCGCATGGATCGATATGAGTAGCACCGATTGCTTCCAACACTTAGAGAAGTACCTAGATTTGCCTGGTGCTGACAGACTGGTTGGAATCCGTGATGGAGCGCAAGGTCGCGCTGACGCACAGTGGCTCGCCGGAGATCAGATCGTTGCAAATGCCAGAAAGCTCGCTGAGAAAAATCTCGCTTTCGATCTCCTAGTAGATCCAACGAATCTGGCCGCGAGTACACACTTAGTCAAAAATTGCTCAGATACAACCTTCGTTTTGGACCATATTGGTAAACCCAATGTCGGCAAAGGCGATAAAGGCGAACTCGCTGCATGGTCGCAATCAATTCGTCAACTGGCAGCTAATAAGAATGTCTATTGCAAAGTTTCAGGAATGGTTACCGAGGCAGATTGGAAATCTTGGGAAGAGAAAGATTTCAACCCATACTTTGACGTTGTTCTCGGCGCTTTCGGAGTCGATCGAATCATGTATGGCTCAGACTGGCCAGTCTGCAAGCTAGCAGCAACATATGAGCAGGTTGCCAAGTTAGCTGAGTATTTGATTCAGGATTTGAGTCCTAGCGAAAAAGAGAAGTTTTGGGCTTTGAACGCAAAGAAAGCCTACGGAATATAAGGGTCTTCCCTTCCACATAATCGAAAGGTAAGACCGTGACGGAAAAGAACTTTGGGGCCAAGAAGAGTTACGCAAATCCAATTTTGCGCGACCACATCGCTTTGCGAGCGATGCCAGAGTGGGCGGTCCTGCAACGCAGACTCTTTGACGTTCTTGATCAAGGCTGGAGATTCTTTGACCAAAAGTTCTGCAACTCAGATGGATCACTCATATTCCACCAAAGAATGGATCATTCCAGAGATGGTGCAGACGACTTCTACGAAGCATTTTTTAACTGGCCCGCTCTTTATATGCTCGGTGGCAGCGAAGACATTTTAAAGGCGGCGAAGAAATCATGGAAAGGCGTCACCGAACAACTCACAGAACTTGGCCTCGTCAAAGATCAATACGAACGTGGATATGACTGGTTCCATCAGGGCGAATCACTCATCTTTTTCTACGGAATTTGCGCCGCTGACCCTAAAGATGAAGAATTCAAAAAATTAGCCGCGCAATTTTCAGATTTGTATGCGGGTAAAAATGCACCTAACTATGACTACGACAAGAATCTTATTCCTGCTCCACATAATGGTTCTGAAGGCTTGCGCCCAGGTTTGGGTCAGGAGTTTCATGATGGCTATCCACAAGGTGGCCTAGATTCAGTGATGTCAATCTATGGCTTGCCTTTACAGTTTGTTGACGGCATTAATGAGTGGAGCGATCTTTCAGTTAAAGAAAATTCAATGCGTATGGCCGATGAGATGGAGAGGATCCTCGGATACGGAGATGTCACCATAAATTTGGCAGCAACGTCACTTGTTGCAAATAACTGGCTCTATGAAAATAATCAAAGCGCAGCAGATTGGGTTAGTAGATATATCCAAGGATGGGTTGATCGCGCAGAAGCTAATGATGGAATAATCCCCGATAACGTCGCACCTAATGGTGAAGTTGGCGGTCTACACGATGGACGTTGGTTTGGCGGTCACTACGGCTGGACGTGGCCACATGGTTTCTACAGCGTCTCCCACGCAACGCTTGTTGCAGGCCTTAACGCAATATTGCTCTCCGGGGATAAGAGTGTTCTGCAGTTAACTCGCACCGTGCTTCACAAAGCTGTTGCACTCGGTCGAGTCGGCAAAATCAATGAGACCGTAAGTAGCTTCCAATCTGGATCGCAGCGCTTTGGCGTTCCAGTTGATCAACCAGTTTTGTTGGTTCCCTATCGCTACGGAAAAGAAGGCTGGTTTGATTTCTCTCCTATGGTGATGAGCCTTCCACTCTGGCTTTGGTATTTATCAATGAGCGACGAAGATACACAATTCATGGAAAAACTCATTGATGGGATTGCGCCTTTCGGTAGTTACGTATCACTGAGTCGCAATAAAGAAGAGGCTGGACATGAGGCTCCGTGGTTCCTTTATCTCCACGGTAAGAACGAGGATTATCCAGTCAAAGCGCTCACAATGGCGTTGGGTCAGGTAGCCCGTCGTATGCGTCTCATGGAGACGGAAGTATTTAGTGGGCCAAATGGAGTCAACATTCACTTCTGGCAGGAAGTACAGCCAGTTGTCACCGAAATATTGACGCAGTTAACGCTAGGTGCACCACAAGTTCTGTATAACGGTGGACTCCAGGTGGCACGCCTGCGGTACTTCGATGCAGATGCGGGTCGAATCGGTTTACCTGATGAGGTCTCTGCACTAGTTACAAAACTGACGGCAGATCAAACGTGGGTTGAATTGGTTAACACGAGCATCACCACAACTCGCAGAGTGATTTTGCTCGCTGGAGCTTTTGGTGAGCACCACTTTGAATCAGTCACTCAGCAATCTGAGATTGCAATCGCATCTGAAGGTGACGGCATGGTCAATAATTACGACAGGTCGATCTCGCATGAAAACTCAATCCGCTTTGTCTATCCCGGTTCGCGAGCTGCCTATAGCGCTCCAGAATCATCAGAAGCAAGCGTGACTACACCGATTGATAAGAACTCATTTGCTATCGAATTGCCACCAAATACGTGTGCCAAATTGAAGATAGATATGAAGCTCAATGTGAATGAGGCGAGATTCATTGGATTTGATGATCTTTAATGGCGATGATTTATAGGCACCAGCTCAAAGCCCGCATTCATCAAGGTTCTGGCAATTCGTTTTCTCAGATGCTCAAAGAGGAAAAGAATCAGATTGAAGCGAGCTTAAGTGCGGCTGGGATCAATCTCTTCAAATTATTTAAGTTTGATAATCTGCTTTTCATCTACGCCGAGTCCATAGATCCAGTGTTGACACTTGAATTACCTGAAAAAGTGAGTCGCACTCTAGTTGATTCACCTGGCGATTTTGGCGACCATAAATTCGTCCCCATGCTCGACATCTTTCACGATGCGATTCCACGGGTTGAGTCGGTATGGAGAGAGCCTGGTGCACCGATCACAAGCCTTGGTTCGATCGTTTACCTGCGGCCAGAGAAATACTGCAGTTACGTCTTCTATCATTTTCAGCTACAAGAAGAGGGTCTACGTAAATTCAATAAGCGTTACATCATCGGCGCGCTAGAGAATTGTTTGTTTTCATATCAAGAGTTACCAGCGGTCATTGATGCGACTAATCATGATCGGGTACTTGATACCAACGTCAGTCCTGAAAATTGGGTTGAGTTGATGGGAGAGCATTTCCAACCCTGGCCGGAAGGTTTAGATATTGAGAAACCTTGGAAAGAGATGGAAGAAATCTTTAGCTACGTAGCTGCAAGTAAAATCTAATGCGCGTGGAAAAGCTGATCCTGATCGGTCCGATGGGCGCTGGAAAATCCACGATTGGCAATATTCTTGCCCGCGAACTGCAGTGGCAGTATTTTGATAACGACACTGAGTTATCCCAACTCACCGGTCTGTCAGCGCAAGAACTCGGCGAATTGCCAGTGGAAGAACTTCACGTGCATGAGACGGCATGCTTCCAGCAGATACTTTCTCGCCCAGCCCCATTTATCTCTGGCGCGGCCGGCTCTGTAATAGATAAGCATGACAATCGCAATCTCATCAAGAGCGCCTTCGCGATCTACCTGCGCCTGCCCCTGGAAGAGACAATCGAGCGCGCAGGCTATGCCGGAATTGGCCGGCAATTCACCAGGGTTGCCGATGACTCCCAGATCCGCGAGCGCTTTCACCGCCGGGATCCGCTCTATAAGGAATGTGCCAAGCTCACCGTCGATCTATCATCCTCTGCAGAGGCGGATGCGCAGGCGATCTTATACGCGTTAAAAAGAGGGTGATATTTCCATCCGAGGGTGAATGCCTTGAAGAGCAGATACCGATGAGTAGGAAATAGCTGTTATGTGATTGTTATCAGAGAATTGCATGCAATTTAGTGCATTTTATTGCAATCAATCAGCATTTGCCTGTAGATTCCCAGTTCACATGGATGAATCATTTCATCTCTGATGGACTCAAAAGGGGGACCATAGTGTCTAAGCTCATTACAAGCCGCAAGGCTGCTGCAGTAGTTGCATCATTAGCTATCGCTTTTGCTGGAATTTCTGCAACCAGTTCTTCAGCGGCAACTGCTAAGGATTGGTCATGTAAGCCAACCAAGGCAAAGCCAGTAACAATTCGTATGATCGAGTACTTTGCAGGACCTGCACGTACACCACTTCTCAATGCTTTTGCTCGCCAGTATGAGGCAGCAAACCCAGGAGTGAAGATCGATCTCATCTCTCCATCACAAGCTGATTCACCTGCAAAGATCACTCAGCTTCTACAAGCAAAGAACATCGATATCCTCGAGCCAGCTGGTGCTATTTATAGCCAGGCTGTAGTCGCAGGACAGCTTGCAGACATTGCTCCACAGTTTAAGAAGACCAAGGCATACAAGTTCCTTACTCCTTACACAAAGCAAATGGCTGAGCAGACAACAAAGGGCAAGATCTACGGCATCGGTAACGGTTACTACACCAAGGCATCATTCGTTCGTGCCGACCGTTTCAAGGCAGCTGGACTTGCAATTCCTAAGACTTGGCAAGATATCTACAACGCTAAGTCAATCCAAAAGGATAATCAGTACATCTATGCCATGCGCGGTGCAGCAGCAGCTCACTCACAGGCATTCTTCATTATCCACGCTTACCTTGCTCCAAACCTAAACCAGACTGGTTTGCAGACAAAAGATGGCAAGTCAATCTTCTCAACTCCAGAAGCACAGACCGCAATGGATCTATTGCTCAAAATCTGGAAAGAAGCAGCACCTGCAGCATCTGTAGCGTGGGGCTACCCAGAAATGGTTAAGGGATTCCACACAGGAGTTGCTAACTACCTCATCCAGGACAACGAAGTTATCCAGATTGTTGAAGAAAACTTCGAGCCTTACGCAAAGGGTAACTGGACAATGGCCCAGATCCCTAAGGGTCCAAAGGGATACTCAGCACAGTTCATTGGTGCAGGTGGACTTTGGTCTATCGCTCAAGCTTCAAAGTGCAAGAACGTAGCACTTGGATTCCTTGACTTCATCACACAAGACCCACAGCACTCAGCATTTGCTCGTGCTTACGGTGTTGGTCCTGTAACAACAACTGCTGCAAATGACCCATTCTTTAAGACAGGCGCTTGGTCAATCTACTCAAAGATCAACGCTGATCCTAAGGAACTCAAGTTCAGTGGTGTTCGTGGTCCTAAGTTGACCGCGTGCTACGGAGCTATGTACGGACAGCTTGATAAAGATATGGCCAAGCTCTACACAGGCGATCTCACCACAACCCAGCTTCTCAAGGGTTGGGCTGATGGCCTAGGTAAAGCAGAGTGCATCGATTAATTTCGACGCAGTAAGCAGCAATATCTTGAA
Source organism: Candidatus Planktophila sp. (assembly GCA_044373255.1). Lineage (GTDB taxonomy): Bacteria > Actinomycetota > Actinomycetes > Nanopelagicales > Nanopelagicaceae > Planktophila. The sequence continues at coordinate 6,136 of JBIPNL010000052.1, forward strand.
AGTTGTTACTCTTTACGAGTAGCAAAGTTTGTGAGAGTGGCTGGTTATGAATAATAACCAGCCACTTTTCAAATTCTTAACCATGTTTTGAAGTAGCAATTTGATGTCGCAAAGGGGTATTACTTCCAATGACCGCAACGATGTATCAACCATCTCGTAAGCGTCCAGCTAGCACTACCCGCCTGCTCAAGGCAATCGCCTTCCTAGCACCTGCGGCAATCATGATCTTAGTTTTTGTGTTTTATCCAGTTCTTCGCACCGTTCAGTTAGGTTTCCAGAACTTCAATTTGTTTGATCAGTTAAATGTCGGTTACAACGGGTTACAAAACTTCCGGAATATCATCGAGGATCCGAATTTCGGTACCGTCATCAAGAACACATTTCTTTGGGTCTTCGTCTCAGTATTTTTCCAGTTCACAATCGGTTTCGGCTTGGCATTACTCATGAAAGCCAAATTCAAATTCATTGGAATTTATCAAGGTCTAATCTTTATTCCATGGGCCTTATCTGGCTTCTTAATGGGACTAGTCTGGAAGTGGATCTTCGATGAAAGTTTTGGTGTCCTCAACGATGCCTTATTAAAATTAGGAATTATCGATACTCGTATTCCATGGTTATCTGATGCGCGCTGGGGAATGGCAGCCGTCATCATTGCAAACGTTTGGTACGGCGTTACCTTCTTCGTGATTATGATTTTGGCTGCGCTACAAGGTGTTCCAAAGGAAATGTTAGAAGCGGCCGAGCTTGACGGCGCTAATCGTGCCCAAACCCTCTTTAGCGTCATCATTCCTTATATCCGCGCCACGCTCATTCTTATCGTGCTCCTGCGAATTATGTGGATTACCAACTTCCCAGATCTCATCTTCGGTATGACACAAGGCGGTCCTGCTGGACAAACACACATCATCTCTTCATGGCTCATTGAGAAGCTGACTCTTGATGCAGATTGGGGCGCAGCATCTGCTCTCGGATTGATGACAATGGTTATTTTGTTCGTCTTTACGCTTTTCTATCTGATGGCAACTAGGCTTGAGAAAGATTCGGGGGTCTGATGATGTTGACCGCACTTGGAAAAACTGGAAAGTTCACGATTCTTGGTATTTGGTTCTTCTTCACCGTATTTCCAATTTACTGGATGGCACTCACATCGGTAAAGCCAAAGCGTGAAGTAAACGATCTTTACTACTTCCCAAATGAAGGGGCGACTCTTGATAGTTATCGCATCTTGTTTAAGGATTACGCCTTCGGAGTCTTCTTAAGGAACAGCCTTGTAGTTTCCTTAGTTGCATCCTTTATCGTCATTGGCCTTGGATTACTCGGCGCCTACGCGCTAGCGCGCTATGAGTTCTCCGGTAAGCGTCAAGTGATGTTGGCATTCTTAGCTACGCAGATGATCCCAGGACTGATCTCATTGGCTCCTTTGTACCTATTGATGCAAAAGCTCGGTTTGATCAACTCACTTATCGGCCTCACGCTCTGTTATGTAGGCGGAATGGTTCCATTTGCCACGATGATGTTGCGCGGATTTATTCAGCGTATCCCACCTGAACTTGATGAAGCTGCCCTCATTGATGGTTGCAATAGATTCACCGCGCTCTTCCGCGTGGTGACACCTGTTGCTCTGCCTGGAATCGCAGCGACATTTATCTTCTCATTCGTGCAATGTTGGAATGAACTTTTCTTGGCGATGATTTTGATCGACTCCGAAGGTAATAAGACATTCCCAGTGGCGATGCGTTCATTTATCGGTGGTTACTGGATTGAATGGGGCGCGTTATCTGCAGCTGTGATGGTTGGAATTATCCCAACAGTCATTATCTTCGGATTGATGTCTAAATTCATGATCTCTGGTCTTTCAGCGGGAATTGTAAAGGGCTAATGACAACCTTCGACTTGGTCGAGGCTAAGTCCGAGTGGAGCCTTGATCCAGAGGTTCACCACTTGAACCATGGAAGCTACGGG
>JBIPNL010000054.1:0-8079 GCA_044373255.1 Candidatus Planktophila sp.
CCTTTAGCTTGCTTAGTACCAATCCGCGCATGATTCGCGCACGGTGGTTCTAAAGGAAGACCTGCCGGCAATGAAAGACACTGCCGGAAGAGCGGGTCTCACTATGAGGTCCAGTAAGGACTATTTGCCATGTCACCACTTGGTTTATTGATCTGTACAAGATGTTTTGGGCTCACCTCTGCAGGTTGGGGAATGCAGCGTTGTCACTGCGAGAAGTATCAGCCGTATCCAGGAGTTGATTGCCCGAGCGGATATCACTTGTGTTACCTGTGTGCTGCAACTGTTACAGGTGGCACGGGGAGATATTCGTGGACGGTCTGTGAAGTGTGTTTGAAGTTCAATCGTAAGTTGGCGCGTGATTACGGTGTCAGTCTGCCGTTGGGGCGTCACTCGATCATGAATGGTGTGTCGATCCCGATGAGTGCAAGTGCTGAGGTGCAGGCACATGCTGCGGAGAAGTTGATTGCATTTGTTGCTGTTGCTGGGGCGATTTCGGATTGGGGAGCGTTGCAGGCGCGGGCGCTCTTTGAATCTGTGCCAGTTTGGCAGAGGGAGCCGTATGTGAAGCAATCGGTGTGGGAGGCCAAGTTCAAGCTATCGGGATCGCGGGCTACGACAAGATCGGTGGATGCATTCAAGGGCTATCTGCGCGTGGAAAGTTTTGAGGAGTTGGGTGGATGAATCAACCAAAACTCGGTGGCAGCTCCAGCTGTGGTTTATCTGCAGCGCCCTCTTTCAACTCATCCTCAATTGCCTTAATGGTGGCGGGGATGCCCTTTTCGTAGGAGTAGAGGGCTAAGGCGAAGAGGTGGGCGAAGGCGTAGCCGTCTTCGGGTGAGAATCTTAGGCCGGATGATTTCTGTCGGTTTGAAACTCCGAAGATGAAATCTGTTCGATCTGGATTTGAAAAAGATGAGAGTAGTTTTGCAAATTGCCACTCAGTTGACGCGATTGGGCCGGCAAAGATAAGTCGTTGATTGGTTAACTTCACCATTCCTTGATCCTTATCCATCTGCATCTCTACCCCTGGAGTCATCCGTCCTTTGAATGAGCCGACTTTGTAACGAATGCCGGCAACGATTGGAATAGAAACGCCTTGGGATCCGCCGCTAAATGTGGAGGGTGTTCTACCTGCCATCTGATAAATGCCATGGCCTGTCCATAGAACTAGCTCACCCTTTTTCTGCACTAAAGAATGGTCCTCTGGTTCACTGCCAGATGATGCATCTCTGAAGATCTCTAGGGCTTGGGCAAGAACTTGGTTCTCTCTCTCCCACTCAAATAGCTCTACCTGATAATTAGCATGAGCACGCTTGGCTGCTCGCTTGGCTTTAAAGTTTGAAAAGAATCCCATGGGTTGATTATCCCTGTACTTTCGGTAATTTCATATGGTTACTGGCTTATTAACTAGCCAATCTCGACCACAATATCGACCACTGCCTCTGGCGTTGCACTCTGGCCTAATTCGGCATTGACGTTGGTATCTATTCCATTGATCTGAGCTGCAGTCAGGATGGAAAGTTGTGCGGCGATCTCAGTCATCCAGTAGAAGGCTGCTGGGCCTGCACGATCGAGGATTCGCTCGGCTTGTTTGAGGCGAACATCGGAGAAATTCTCTGAGTGATTTGAGGCGTCGCCGATGAGATCTATGAGAAAGCATTTAATCTCAGAGCTCACTGACGTGGTGTAGTTGGCTTGTTCGATCAGTTGCTTGAGTTCACCATCGAGGGTGCGAGGTTTGCGGGGTTTCTTATTGCGGCTGAGGAAGAGATAGATCAGGATGGTCAGGATCAGTGTTTCGAACATGGCTTCAGGGTAGGTGCCACCCCTGACAACTCTGTCGGAGGGTGGGTTAACTTGTCAGTGGGTGGGGTTACCTTGAGCACATGGTGACAAAGCGTCGTAAGCGATTGAATCTATTGGTGTGCCCTGGGTGTTCGGCGGTCGGGACCTTGCGAAAAATTGTGTATGGGATGCCTGATCCTGAGACTTTTGATTTCGAGAAATATGAAGTCGGTGGATGTTGCATGAATGGTGATGGTAGCGATCCCGATATTGCGTGCAGGCAATGCGAGTGGGAAGGGCTGCGGGATCAGCAGTTTGGGTAGTAGGTGTGTTAAGGCTCTAACAAGACCAATTGTCAGTTGTGCCTTGTACTGTTATTTGTATGAGTCGATTTGAACCTTCCGGCCGAGAAGAGGCAGCTAGCGATCTGCAAGAAAGTGTTGATGGGCAGGATCACACGAGATCATCAGGTCCGATGCAGGCGATATCTGCTGCGTGGACAAATGCGAATGTATGGCGGGTTGCAACTCTTGCAACACTCATCGCCGTCGGGCTGCTCTTTTCGTTCACTCGCGGCCCGATTGAGCAATATCGGAATTCGGATCCCGTAGAAAACGGATATGTGGAGCCGCGTGATTTTGATGGCATTATCAATAAGTTAGAGGCGAGCGTAGTAACAGTTTTCTGTGATGTCTCTGATGAACAAGGTTCCCAAGGCACCGCTTTCGCGGTCGACCTGGAAGGCTATAGCGACAAGGGGAAAACGGCCCTGATGACAAACCATCACGTTATTGAGGATTGTATAGACCAAGGTGCGCTGACGATTCAGAATTATGATGGCGAAGTATTCGATGTGGTTTTGGAAAACTACGACCCTGAAAATGACTTGGCGCTACTAAGTGCCAATATTAAGATGTCATTTTTGGACTTAACAGATTATCCGCCACAAGCTGGCTATTGGGTCATGTCCTATGGGTCTGCAGATGGCGTCGAAGGCTCCATTGCGATTGGAAATGTTCTTAACATCACTACAGATAATGAGATTCTGGTGACGACAGCACTCTCGCAGGGAAATAGCGGAGGGCCACTGATCGATAATGAGGGGAATGTCTTTGGGGTGAGCACAGCCGTGAGCACAAACGATCTAACTCAATACAACATCGTCGGCAGTCTTGATCGATTCTGTGCCGTGATACTTGAATGTGACGGAGAGGATTATTGGGACTGGAGCTGAGTTAAATCCCTAGAGTTCCACCGAGAAGTGTTTAGTTGCGTACCGTTGCAGAAGTGTTGAGAACATCGGTTTTTGCCCATAGGTCAACAATTCTGCGGTTCTGTCCGCCTTTGAAAATCCACAATGCATCGAGCAACGAAACTGCCAAGGATAAGAAAACCATCAAGAGAGATGCCAAAGAACTAAAGACTGAGACATCGTAATAAGTTGGATCTGCCCAATAATTTGCATCGAATAAGTAAGGCTGAAATGAAAACTGCAAAATTGTGAAAGGCAAAGTCATAGCCATTGGGAGCAGGAACTGCCTAATTGCCATGTGACCCCATGTTGCAGTCTGTCCGGTGATTGATGAAACAACTCGCAACTTCAAAATTTGTTTCCCTGGGGTCAAGCCCTGGCCCCAAATGACTAGGCTCCAAATAATCCATCCGATGTAACAGGTACAGAGAAGCAGGGCGACATCTAAGGCAATCGCGCCAAGTCGATGCTGGGGTGTTGCCTTCGGTTGCATGTCGTGGTCCATGGCAGGAACTTTACTCGGCACCGAAATTTATTTGTGGAAAAATATGAAAAAATTCTACAAAAGACCAGTCACATCCTTGTTTTGGACTATCCGTGAGGGAATACTTAAGTGTCCTTCGCTGTCAGGGGTTGGATCAAGAACTAAGGGAGAGAAAGAATGAGCGGAACTGGAGCGCCAAGAACTAACGGTATGGCAATTACAGGCTTTGTTTGTAGCCTACTTTGCTGGCCACTAGGGCTAGTTTTCAGCATTATTGGTATGAGCCAAACTGGCAAAGATCCAAGCCAAGGTGGTCGTGGTTTGGCTATTGCCGGACTAGTTATTTCGATTGTATGCGCAGTCCTTACAATTTTCTTCTGGAGCGCATTCGCTGCTCTACTCGGCATGGAATCATCAGGCTACTAAAAAGCTCTATTGGGCAGTCAGGTTTATCATGAATCTGACTGCCCAATTTTTTATCTCAAAGCTAGAGCTCGAACGATTGCAGCGAGTTAGATTCTCAGTTCGCTTGCTTATTCTCCTTGCTTTCCTTTTCGTGGCAAGAATGTTGGCAGTGCGCTCATCAGGGTTCAGTACCGGGCCGTCCGTATGTTTGTTTAGGAATGTCACTGGATTACCGTGCCCGTTTTGTGGAAGTACAAGATCTGTGGGACATATCTTGCAAGGTGAATTTAGCGCCGCTCTGTATTCGAATCCTTTGGGATATTTCGGCCTGGGATTGCTTATTGTGCTCTTTCTATCACCGGCGACAATTAAAAGTGCAAGTTCATCCGTGGCTCAAAAATGGTGGACTCTCACTCAGAAAAATCAGATTGTGATAACGGTCGGACTTATTCTGCTGGCATGGGTAGTAAATACACCTAGATTGCTTTAAAAGTTATTTAAAGACCTCAGCGCTTAGCCCGCCATCAATTTTGATGTCAGTGCCGGTAATAAATCCTGACTCGTCATTGATGAGAAAGTACACCAGGGAGGCTACTTCTTGAGGAGTTCCCAATCGATTGAGTGGGTGAAAGGCCGCCCATTCGCGAGCTGCATCTTCAAGTTTTCTTCCAAGAATATCCTCGGCAACGATTCGTACTAAAGGCGTGTTGATCGTTCCTGGAGAAATACTGTTGCACCTGATGCCATCTAGGGCATGATCTATTGCAATCGCACGAGTTAGGGCCAATATTCCCGCCTTCGATGCAGAGTATGCAGCGGTTGTTTTTTGGTTCATATGAGCCAAGATCGAAGCTGTGTTAACAATCGAACCAGAACCATTTCGCTTAAAAATTGGGACCGCGTAGGAAGAGGAGATGAACTGTGCGGTGAGATTAACGCGCAAGGTGTACTCCCAATCCTCAAGCGAGAGCACATCTACGGTTCCGTATCTTGCTATTCCGACATTGTTGAAAACACCATTGAGTTGGGGCATTTCGGCCTCGGCAAATGTGAAGGCGCTTTTGATCTCATCAGCGCTAGCAACGTCACAGTGGACTGTCTTGATATTCGTTGCTGACTTTGCAAGATCAGCTAGTTCTTTATCCAAGATGTCAGCGGCAACTACATTCCAACCACGCTCACTAAAGTACTTGGCGGTTTCGCCGCCAATTCCGCGCGCTCCACCGAATATGAGGATTCCCTTGTTTGAGTTATCTGTCATTTGACCGCTACTCCGTATCTGTTGCTTGCGCTGCCCTTAAATGAAGTTTTGACTCGGAATAGCGAACCTGCCAGCGGATCTTTGCTCAAGGCTTCGGCATCCATTGCATATTGCGCGGTGGTGATGAAGAGCTCTGACATGTCTGGTCCGCCGAAGCAGCAGCTTGTCACTTGTGTTGCCGGCACTGAGACAGTGTGGGTCAATTTTCCTGCAGCATCAAAGCGGCGAACTGCTGAGCCGCCAAAGAGTGCAACCCAAATTCCGCCATCTTCGTCAGTGGTCATGCCATCAGGAATCACACCTGGCTCGTTGAATGTGACGAAAGGTTGGCGGTTACTTATCTCACCGTTTGCAAGGTCAAAGTCGAAGGTATCCACACGTGAGGTTTGCGAATCAATGAAGTACATAGTCTTTTGATCGACGCTCCAACCCATTCCATTGGAGATCGTGAGGTTCGAGAGTACTTCTTTCAAATCTTTTGAATCAAAGCTGTAGAGGGCGGCGGCACCTTCTGCGAAATCAAACGCCATCGTGCCGACCCAGATACGCCCGTTGGCATCGCATTTAGCATCGTTACATCTAATCGAAGAGTCTCCGAAGTCGATGGGTGCTAGTAGCGTCTTTAAGTCACCGTCTCGGGTTGCGGCATAGAGACCATCTCGCGCAGCAACAATCAGTTCAGAGTTTTGGTCGAGAAGAACCGCACCGATCTCTTGATCGAAGGTGATTGCCTCGACTGAATTACTCGATGGGGCAAAGATGAGAACTTGCTTATTTGAGATATCAACAAAGTAGAGCTCTTGTTTCTTGCTATCCCAGAAAGGTCCCTCTCCCAGATTGCAATTTAACTTTACGGCGAGCTCTGCGTTTAGTACTTTAGACATGTATAACTCCGATCACTGTGCCTGAGATGTTCGAACAATTACTTCATCGGAAGAGCGAACCCACGGTTGTAGCGTGACTCCGTGTCCGTCGGCATCAGATATGGAAATTCTGCCATTTTCGATCTTTGGCATTCCATCGGTGAAATCCCCATACCAAGTATTTATAAATGCGCGGACAGTTTCTTGGAGGAAGCCGTTGCGTTGAGAAAGTGAGAAATGAGTACTAATGGCGAGTGCGACAGGGCCGGTGCAGTCGTGAGGTGCGACCGGAACTGCAAAGAGATCTGCCAGGGATGCAATTTTTCTTGCTTCAGTTAGTCCGCCGGTCCAAGAGATATCGATTGTTAAATAATCAACAGCGCCGTTTTCGAGCAGTGGAAGTACTTGTCTGCGGCCGACTGCAGTTTCACCTATAGCGATAGGTACTGAAATTTCGCTACGCAGTTGGGCAAGAGCCTGTACTGCATCGGGGCGTAGTGGATCTTCGACCCAGAATGGTTTGTATGGAGTAATTGCATCAATAATTCGTTTTGCACTTGGTCGATTCCACAGCCCATGGAGCTCAATCATTAAATCCATATCCATGCCGACTTCATCGCGAATGGCGGCGATTATCTTTACGCCATCATCGATCTCTTTCTGTGAAATGGCATTTCCAAATGACTTCTCTGCCGCTGTATCAAATGGCCAGATCTTCATGCCTTTGATTCCGCTGTCGCTGAGTTCGCGAGCGAGCTTTGCAGGGGTATTCAAGAACGCCTGTAGATCCTCGTACTTGTTTACATCGTCTTCGGCAACGCCCCAGTTCTTAGAACGCTGACTTGAAGTCTTTTTCATATATGAAGCACCGGCGCATGTGTTGTAGACCTTTATCGAATCTTGCAGCTTGCCGCCGAGGGAATCTGCCAACGTTGCGTGGATTCTCTTTCCCCATAGATCCCATACAGCAATATCTAAAGCACCCAGAGCGCGAACTTCAATACCGCCACCTTGGAAGCCAACATACGGGGTCAAGACAAAATTCAATGACTCCGGGTTGATATCCGCGCAATCGAATATAAGTGGAGCAGCAATTTTGTGAATGTACTCTTCAATTACTGTTCCGCTAAAGAAAGATTCCCCTAGACCAACATTTCCCTTGTCGTCATGAATTTCAACCCAGAGTGATGATGGGTGCGCTAATGGCCGGAAAGTTTCGATCTTCGTTATCTTCATTACCAATACCATTTCTAGTCAACAGGGCGCTTTGATAGAGCCCCAGCCTAACCTTTTCGGGTACTAGGTCAACTCTTTTCGAACCGCCATTGCTAGCGCCTCGTAATCGGCAGGGGTGTTGTAGAGATGGCCGGAGATGCGGAGGAAGAATTTGTCGCCAAAAATCGTACCTGGAACTTCAATTTTATACTCAGACGAAAACTTGCGACCGAGTGCGACAAGACCGTCTATCCCGCCCTTCAGATTGTGAATTGGTACAACGCCCATTGGCAGATTCTCTTCGCGTAACTCATCGACGCCGACACCGAGTTCAGCCATGACAAGGTCGCGCCCGTAGCGCATCCGCTGTTGGTGAGCTTTTCGCACTCTGTCCCAGCCAAAAGTTTCATAGAATTCGATTGCACGAGGGGCGGCAAGCCACGGAGAAAGATCAACGGTACCGAGCATGTCGAACTGCAATGGATATGGTTGAAATTCATTCCACGAAACGACAAGTGATTGAACTATTCCTTGCCAACGTGGAGCGATGCGGTACACACCCGCACCTTGTGGGGCGCTTACCCACTTATGTAAATTTCCAAACCAGAAATCTGCATCGAGGGCATCTAGATCTGTATCGAAGTTTCCTGGTGCGTGAGAGGCATCAACTGTGATTGCGATTCCGTACTTCTTGCACAATGCGCTGAGCTCAAAGATTGGAAAGGTTCGCGCTGTTCCTGATGTGACATGGTCAACGACGAGCATCACAGTCTTTGCGTTAATTGCCGCCTCGACAATTTTTACAACTTCTTCA